>JAJDCM010000415.1 GCA_029260825.1 Planctomycetota bacterium
CACTTCACCATCGAGTTCTGGGTCCGCCGGGAATCGCCCCGACTGGAGCAGCATTGTGTCCTGTCTCGAAATCTCCAGGGATCAGGGATGGCCAACGGCCTCGTCCTGACCTACGGGTATCTCGAAACTGAAGCGTGGACCATCTTTCTCGATGGGAACCCCTACATAGGAAGAACTTCCCAACCTCTGGGGCGCTGGATGCACCTGGCTGTTACCTACGATGGCCTTGACGTCAGGCTCTTCGTTAACGGCGAACTGGACGCGGTCGGTTACTACCCCCACTTCTTTAATTGGGATAGTGATCTATATTTTGGAATCGAGCAGGATTGTTCCGACGGTTGCCTCGATCCAGCCCAAGCCCACGCTGGACTTATCGATGACATCCGCATGTATCAAATGCCAAGAACCCAGTTCCAGATTCAGCAGGACATGGACTCTTCTCAACCCATCGATCGCTCCGATCTTGTGGGGTACTACACCCTCGACGAGGACAGCGGCCCTCTCGCCCTCGATCTATCCGGAGCAAACAACCACGGGTTCCTCGGTCTTCCATTGAGCCCGCCCGGGAACCTCCCGGATCTGAATCTGATTCCGGATCGGGTTCGGGTGAGCATTGCCGGTGATGTGGATCGAAGCTTCAGTGGTCCTCGAAACGTCCTCTTCATCAATGGCGACCCGGGAAACCTGGGCCGAACCTTGACCCTTGCCCCACAAGACAATCTATCCATTGAAATGAACCCCTCGCCCCATGGCCCGGCACCTGCGCCTTACGCACTCTACCTTCAGGTAGGTGGTACAACCTCTCCGATCAATATTGGACCGGACACCGGGTGGTCGGCGTTCAGCTTCCCTCTTCACGGAAGCCAACCCGATAATGTGTTTACGCTTATTAACAACATCGGGTCTCAGTCGAAATTTGGAAGCCCGGTTTTCTCTCGGGGACCCGCGCCATCTTCCATCTCAATTCCCGGCAATCCCGACCGAGCCACTCTGAGTCTGTGCTTTCAGGGACTGATCCGCGACAACGGTTCTCCGAATGCGATGAAAATATCCGTGACGAACTCTGTCGATGTAAGAATCCAACCCTACTGATCCGAGCTTGTTGTGAGCCTTCCTGAAAAGGTCATCCCAGATTTACGGAGAGCGCATAGGACGGGACTAAAGTCGGTAACCGACGATATCCGAGGAAAGTCCTTCAGAGGCTTCTCGCCTCATTGGAGATTTACTTCAGAGCGAATCCGCGCTCGAAGTCAACGGTCCGGACCTGGAACGGGCTAGTGTGTTGGAGGAAAGCTAAAATGCATCAACGATCGTGCCCGAAGAGGCGCACCCTGGTCCTTCCCTGGCTCATTCTTGCCGTCGTCGTGGGCATGATCATGCCATCCAAGCTCGAGGCTCAGCCCCAAGGCGGGGCAGTAAGCTTCAAGTCGGGAATCAACGACTTCGTTCGAGTCCCCTCGTCACCCTCTCTCGACTCCAATTCGTTCACTCTCGAACTTTGGACCCGTCGAGAGTCTCCGGTGCTCGACCAGCACTGTGTCGCTTACCGGGGTGCAAACGGCCTCGACATGGCGAACGGCCTCGTCGTGACCTACGGTTACCTTGGGCTCGAAGCCTGGACAGTATTCCTGAATGGATGTGCACTGACCGGTACCACTCCTCAGCCACTCGGTTGCTGGGTGCACCTTGCCATCGTCTACGATGGTGGGGAGCTCGCCTTCTACATGAACGGGGAGGAAGAGATTCGAGAGTTCTATCCTCAGGTACTGAATTGGGATAGCGACCTGTACTTTGGGGTCGAGCTGGATTGCCAGAACGCCTGCTTTGATTCCGCTCAGGCCCACGCCGGTCTCATCGATGACATCCGGTTGTGGTCGATTCCTCGCAGCCAGGCACAAGTCCAGGTGGGCATCTCGGGAGTCCTGGACGATCCTCAGTTCCTCGTTGGCCGCTGGAATTTCGACGAGCGGTCGGGCGTGGTGGCCAATGATTCGTCGGGCAATGAGAACCATGCCGTTCTGGGGATTCCTGCAGACACAGGAGCGATCATCAATCCCACCTTCATACCGGATCGAGTCATTGTCAATATCGAAGGCAATGTGAACAAAGGCTTCGGCGATCCCGCGGATGTCTTGTATGTCAATGGAAGCACGGGAGGAGTTGCCCGATCGATCGTCGTCGATATGTCGGATCGGGTTCGTGTGACTCTCATTCCTCCGCCTCACGGCCCGACCAGCGCACCGTTCGCTCTCTTTGGATATTTCGATGGTGTCACAAAGCCAACCAAACAGCCCGGCGGGCTGGGATGGACGACATTCCCGACCCCGCTCAATTCACTCCATGATTCCCAGCGAATTACGGTTGTGAATAACCTGGGGCCCAACAACGTCTACGGTCGCCCTCTCTATGACCGGCGACCGGCTCCCAGCCAGGTCGTCAACGTCACTCAGAACACAAGACGACCGGTGACGGTTTCTCTCCAGGCCTTCATTCTGGACAATACTTCCACTCATCCGGATCGGCTTTCGATCTCCAACTCGATTGACCTTCACATCCGGTAACGATTCTTCGGATGATAGAATTCAGCGCCTGGTCCGAATGTTCGGCCCAGGCGCTTTTTTTTGGTCAAAAAACCTACCTCAGGAACATGAACCGATGGAAGCTATCTCCATCCTGATTTACAACCGGAATCAAAGCGAACGCAGTGCTGCGCTAGCTCGCTCTCTTACTCGCATCAAGCTCAGCGAGGGAGTCAGCCCGAAGAGACCCTGGGTCATGGTTCTGGACGACGGTTCCCTCATCGAAGACCGAAAGGCGCTTGAAGTCCTTCCGGGTGCGGTGGAACGCCAGTTCAATCCGACTCGAAGAGGTTTCGCCTGGGCGGTGAATCAATTCGTCAGCCTGACCGAGGCGGATGCCTACCTCGTCTTGAATCCGGGGATTCAGCTTCAAAAGGATGAGCTTCTCGCCTTTGTTCGGGCTCTTGAAGAAAACCCGACTCTGGCGGCAGCTTCTCCTACTCTTCGCAAAAGCTCCGACGAATCGACTCACCCCTCGATTGATCTTGGCGACACCGCATCCCTTGAGTCGGCCTGTTTTCTCATCCGGAAGAAATCGTGGGAGGAAGTGGGACCGATTCCGGAGCAGGAATCCCCGTTTGCCTGTCTGCGAGCGTGGGTTTCCCTGGCAATGAAAAAGGGCCGGCCCTGTGCCATCCTCCCGTCGATCAGTCTGGATCTTGACTGCTCAACGCCGCCGCCGTCCGGAGAGCAGCAAGGCGCCGCTCCCACAGTGGACCGGGGCAAGAAATCACGAGTCGCCGCAGCGGTCGCCGACGAGATTGCTTCTTCACCCGATCTTGAGCCCTGGGAAATCGACGTGTATCGCCCCGGTGACGAGCAAGCCATCTGCGATTGTTTCGAAAGAACCTTCGAAAAGAAGAAGCCGCTCGATATCTGGAACTGGCAGTTTCGAGACAATCCGGCAGGAATTCGGATCTTCATTGCCCGTACTCCCTCCGGTAAGGTGGTCGCCCAATTTGCGGGTGTGCCCGTGCGCATGCTGCTCGGGGGAAAACCTCACACCTTCACCCAGATGGTCGACAACATGGTCGATCCGGCGTACAGACAGGGTCTCCGGCGGAGTGGAGTCTTTTCCGAAGTCGTCTATCGCTACGTTGATCACTACGGAAATCCTGAGGGCGAAACGGTTGGATTCGGACTTCCCAATCCTCAAGCCTATCGCATCGGGAGGCGTCTTCTCGGCTACTCCCACATTCAGGATGTTCACGAGACGACCCGAATTCTCACCGGGGAAGATGCCCAGAGATCGGAAGTGACCGTCCCGGGAATCGAAATCCAGGTCGCAGAGAAACCCCCACTTGATGTTACCGAACTCTTCAACAAGATCGCCTCCAACTACTCCCTGATCGCCATCCGGGATCACCAGTACCTGCAATGGCGCTACGAGCAGAGTCCCCTTGACAGGTTCCTCTTCGTCACTGCAAGAAGAACTTCCGGATCCAACGGTGAGGGGGGCCCCTTGATCGGTCTCGCCGTTCTGAAAACGAGCTATCTTGAAGATCAGGGAACCTCGGCCATCGTTGACTGGCTTTCCCTTCCGGAGGAAACCGAAGCCGACGTCGCCGTTGTCCGCAAATGCGAGAAAGTCGCTATCGAGCACGGCGCCGGCCGCATGGTCTCGTTCTTTCCACTTTACGCCAAAGAGATTCAACTCCTTCAGTCACTCGACTACGTAACGGAAAAATCGAACTGGCTCCTGGTGGGTCGCACCTACCATCCCGAAGTCGGCCTTGAATGGGTGAGCCAACATTGGCATTACACTCTGGGCGATTTCGATCTCGTCTAGCTTCAAGCCACTCGTGAATTTCCATCATGAAAAAGAGGAAGGGTAAAGTGATGATTCGAAACTCTCTACTCGTTGCGGCGATGTGCCTCGTAGGGACCGTGCAACTTATGAGCTGCGCCGCCATGACAAAGGGCGACAAGAAGCTCCAGAATGAAGCTCAGATCTTTATCGACAGCTACACAAAGACCTGGCAAAAGCTGTCGACCGCGGCCGCCGAGGCAGAATGGAGCTCCAACACCTACATCGTCGAGGGAGATTCGACCAATGCAAGCGCAACCCAGGCCGCCATGGAAGCCCTTGCTGCTTTCACCGGAAGCGCATCAAACATCAAGCAAACAAGAGTGTTCCTTTCGCGAAAGGACGACCTCCTTCCCCTTCAAGTCAAACAACTCGAGATCATTCTTTACAACGCGGCGGATAACCCCGGAACCGTACCTGATCTCGTGAAACGACGCATTGCTGCGGAGACCAAACAGACGGAGAAGCTCTTTGGTTTCGACTTCAAGATCAACGGCAAGAGCGTAACCACCAACGAAATTGACGATGTTCTCCGCACATCAAAAGACCTGAGCGAGCGACTCGCGGCCTGGGAAGCATCAAAAGAGGTGGGAAAGACCCTGAAGGACGGCCTTGTCACTCTCAGAGATCTCCGAAACCAAACCGTTCAGGCACTGGGTTACAAGTCCTACTTCGAGTACCAGGTCTCTGGGTATGGAATGACCGTAGAGGAAATGCTCGCGCTGCTCGACCGACTATCCCGGGAACTTCGCCCCCTCTACCGGCAGCTTCACACCTACGCTCGCTATGAACTGGCAGCAAAATACGGAGTCAAAGGGGTTCCCGACATGATCCCCGCCCACTGGCTTCCCAATCGCTGGGGGCAAGAATGGAGTTCGATGGTCGAGGTGGAAGGATTTGATCTCGATTCCGTGCTGGAGTCGAAGAAACCAGAATGGCTCATCGAACAGGCTGAGAGGTTCTACGTCAGCCTCGGGTTCGGCAAGCTCCCCGAGAGCTTCTGGAGCAAGTCGTCTCTTTATCCCGCCCCATCCGGTGCCAACTACAAAAAAAACAACCATGCTTCCGCCTGGCACATGGATCTGCAGAATGACGTCCGCTGCCTCATGAGTGTCATTCCCAACCGAGATTGGTACGAAACCACTCATCACGAACTCGGTCATATTTACTATTATCAGACCTACACCAATGACGACGTTCCCCCACTCTTGCGCGAGGGGGCGAACCGGGCCTACCATGAAGCCATCGGAAGCCAGCTCGGGATGGCGGCGATGCAGCGCCCCTTCCTTTCTCACCTGGGGCTTCTTCCCGAGGATGCACAAGTCAACGACAACGACATCCTCCTGCAGGAAGCCTTGAATCACATCGTGTTCATCCCGTTCTCGACCGGCACGATGACTCGATTCGAACATGATCTTTACGACCAGAATCTCGATGAAAACGAGTTCAATGCCCGCTGGTGGGAGCTCGCCGCCAGGTATCAGGGAATTGTCCCTCCTGGTCCGAGAGGAGAGGAATTCTGTGACGCCTCAAGCAAGACCCACATCAATAATGACGCCGCCCAGTACTATGACTATGCACTCTCCGTGGTCCTGCTCTTCCAGCTCCATGACCACATCGCGCGAGAAATCCTCGATCAGGATCCTCGCCAGACGAACTACTACGGGAACCAGGAAGTGGGACGCTTCCTGAGCGAGATCATGTATCCCGGAGCAAGTCGAGACTGGAGAGAGCTCCTCCTGGACAAGGTGGGCTCCGAGCTCAGCGCCGAACCCATGATGCGGTACTTCGAACCCCTCATGAGGGTTCTTGAAGAAAAGAACAAGGGGCGAAAGCACAGCCTTCCCAACATTTAGTGGTTCGTCTGACCCACTAGCTCATGAATGATCAACTTCCGGGGGAATTGACGAGGTGTAACGAATCGACTCAGTTCCCCCGAATCGTCATAAGTATTTTTCGATAAACACGCTATGGCTCCAATTGGCAATTCATGCCTCTTTTTCTGTTACGAAATGTAACAGCTCCCTTTTTCTCCCCTCTCAGCCCTTCCCTCTCGGGCCAATTTCATAAGCAACTTACTTTCAGCTGGTTAGGTCCAAATCCAAAAAACATCGACCCCGATTGCTCCATTGGTCCAGGAATTGATCTTAGGTGAGCCAACGCGCAGCAATGCGCAGACGCAAAACTCGGTAAGGCTCATCGGGGATGAAGTGAGTTGGAGTACCGGGGAAGATTTCTTGGCTGACCCATCGCCGCATCAGAGCATGTAAAGGCTCTGGTGCGAAAGCGATGCTCAGAAGTTGCATCAAAATCAGGAACCCCGGGGCGGCAGGATTGCCCGTCCTGTCGCCCCGACAATCCGCGTGTGTTGCGCGGGCCCGACCTCTTTTCAGGGGGGATCCCTTCGGCGGTCCCCCCTGACTCTTTTTTTGTCTTCTCCCCCCACCTTTTCCTTTACAACCGATCCTCTCACGCTATTCTCCCGAGTTTCAAACTCAAGCACCCTCCCGGGCGTGCAACGCTGGATTGAATCGATGGAAACCAGAACGCGAATCCTCTCAGGAATCCAGCCCACCGGTAGCCCTCACCTGGGCAACTACTTCGGCGCGATCAAACAGCATATCGAGCTCCAAAAGGAGGGCGACTGCTTCTACTTCATCGCGGATTATCACGCCCTGACCACGATCAAAGACGGGGACGCCCTTCGCCAAAACACCTACGAGGTCGCAGCAACCTATCTCGCCTTTGGTCTTGACCCCGCGACAACGACCTTCTTTCGACAATCGGATGTACCTGAGGTCACTGAGCTTACGTGGATTCTCTCGACCGTTGCCGGGATGGGCCTCCTTGAGCGGGCTCACTCTTATAAAGACAAGCTGGCAAAGAAGCTAAGTCCCATGGTGGGCCTTTTTCTTTACCCGATCCTGATGGCATCGGACATCCTGATTTACAAATCAAACCTTGTTCCCGTCGGTCAGGATCAAATTCAGCACGTGGAGATCACCCGGGATATCGCCGGCTACTTCAACAACACCTTCGGGGAAACGTTTCCACTTCCCGATTACCGGATGGGGGTTGCCCCCAAAGTGCCGGGAATCGACGGCGCCAAGATGAGCAAGTCATACGACAACACGATTGAGCTCAGTCTCGCCGGAAAAGCTCTCCGCAAGAAGATCATGTCGATCGTCACGGACTCAAAAACGGTGGAAGAGCCCAAATCTCCGGACAACTGCACCGTCTTCATCCTGTACTCGCTCATGTCGACCGAAGCCGAAAAGCTGGCTCTTGCCGAACGCTACCAAGCGGGAGGAATGGGGTACGGTGATGCCAAGACCCTTCTCCTTGAGAAAATCGAAGACAAGTTCGCCGACTTCCGAATGCGCTACGCAAAAATCATGGCCGACCCGGAATACGTGGAGGAGTCTCTCCGTATGGGGGCGATGAAGGCCCGGTCTCTCGCCGCTCAGACCTTGACCGAAGTCAGAAGCGCGGTGGGTTTTCGAGCCTGATCCAGGCCTCCCACCCGCCTCCCCGTCCGCTCTCCCTGTTTTTCTACTTCATCTCTGCGGCCATCTCATCGCTCGGAACTGGTAAAATCAGGGGGTCTACTCATTCATTCGATACGGCTATCCGGTCATCGAGTGTCCCGAACTCGTTTTCCGGCCCTTTGTACCCCGGCATTGATTCGAGCCGGAGGCGTGGAGAACCACATCCGTGACGCCAGCTGAATTATCCATCCTCGCCTGTCGATGCATCGTTGCCGCAACGGCTTTGACCTTCGTCGGCAATGCTCCCCTTCAAGCCACCGGCTTCCCTCCCAAGAAGACAGGCCGGGAGCTCAGGCAAGACTTGACGGACGTCATGAAAACCCGGGAGCAGTTTCCGGAAAAAGCCAAAGCCATCGAGGCCATGAAGGACGACGACAGCACCGAGTCGGCCAAGGCACTCATGTCGGTCATTCTTGGGTTGAGCGCCAATCGACCCGAGATGGACAAGGAGCGAGATCTTCTTTCTTCCTTGATCAACGAGATTCAGGTCACCCAGATGTCCACCCAGGCCCGGGTTTTTCGCGGAAAAGAAAAGAAGAAAGACTTCGACGAAAAGTCTGCACGACTCACCCTTCTTGGAAAACAGCGGGATGAACAGGAACAACTTGCACGCGCGGCCATGCACGTCCTTGCGAGTTATAAGAGCCCCTCTACAGAAAAAGCAATCGGGGCTCGAGTTAATTCCGGTGATGCGACCCTTAGAGGGGCCCTCCTGCAGGCCTTGGGAATGCGGCAATCCGCCTTACTCTCCCAAAAACTGAAGAAGCTGCTCAAAGACAGCCATCCCGAGCTGCGCATCCACGCGTCCCTGGCAACCCAGCATTTTGGCTCCGAGGATCACTCGGATCAACTCATCAAGATCGCCTGCCAGGACAAGTGCTGGGCCGTGCGAGCATCCGCTTTGAAAACTCTCTCGGCCCTGAAGATAACGAGTGCTGTCCCTACCCTGATTCCCAGGCTCACCAAAGAAGATGGTCGCCTCATTACCGACGTTGCGCAGACTCTCGAAGCACTCACTGGCGAATCACTCGGAGAAAACCCCGGGGCCTGGAACAGCTGGCTTGCCGATCAAGGAGACACCCTTGAATCGAAACCAAAGCAGCGACGGTCCAGGTTGAGCGACCCTCGGGAGCCTCTTCGCTACCATGGCGTCCACTCCCATTCCCGCCAAATGGTCTTCGTGCTCGATACGTCAAGGAGCATGGACGAGTCGTGGGCCGTCGACGGAACCGGGATCAACAAGCTCGTGGCCGCCAAGCAGGAATTGAAGCGAGTCTTGTCCCGACTGACCCCGAAGGACAAGTTCGGTCTTGTCGTCTACAACAACATCGTCGTGAAGTGGAAAACCAAGATGGTCCCTGCCACGAAGACGAACATTGCCCAGGCTGCGGAATACGTTGACAACCTGGTTCCGGTGGGCAAGACGAATGTGTATGAGGCGATGGAAGCTGCCTTTTTCATCAACGGATTCTCGGCAGGACATTACTACCAAGAGGGAGTGGATACGATCTTTTTCCTCTCCGATGGCTCGCCAAGCTGGGGGCGCATCGACAACCTCGAAGAGATTCACGACCAGATCGGTATCTGGAACACCGCCCGACAGATCGTGATCCACGCCATCGGGCTCGGGGAAGATCACGACGCAAGATTCATGCGCCGATTGGCGCGAGATAGCGGGGGCCAGTACGTTTCCGCCAGTCATTAGTTAGTTAGCCGACCGATCTTTTCCCTTTCTGGAACCTCGGAGCACCACCCATGAGCCAAGTCCTCATCGTCACCGGAAGTAGTCGAGGGATTGGCGCCGCCACCGCCGTTGCCGCGGGACGCCTCGGCTATTCGGTGTGCGTCAACTATCGTGTCAACCAAGAGGCTGCCGAAAAGGTTGTCAACGAGATCAGGGCGGTGGGCTCCAAGGCGATCTCGGTACAGGCCGACATGGGAAAGGAAGCGGACGTAATCGATCTTTTTTCCACCGTAGATCGAGAACTCGGCCCGGTAACCGGCCTTGTCAACAATGCGGCAATCCTCGGCGGCCTCCAGAGCAAAGTGGAAGATATGACTGCCGAACGCATCAACAAGATGTTGGCGGTGAACGTGACCGGATGCTTTCTTGCCGCTCGTGAAGCGATCAAGAGAATGTCCAGAGAGAGAGGCGGAAAGGGAGGAGCGATCGTCAACGTTTCATCTCTTGCCTCACGTTTAGGAGCCGCCAATGAGTACGTGGACTATGCGGCCTCGAAAGCTGCTGTAGACACCCTTACTATCGGGCTATCCAAAGAAGTTGCACACCTCGGAATTCGAGTCAACGCCGTTCGCCCGGGAACGATTCGCACCGACATCCACGCCTCGGGCGGATCCCCGGATCGTGCGGAGAAGGTCGGTCCCCTGATCCCACTTCAACGCCCCGGGGAACCTGAAGAAATCGCTCACACAATCCTTTGGTTACTCTCCCAAGAAGCGAGCTACGTAACCGGCGCCATTCTGGACGCAACCGGGGGAAGATAGATCTCTATCGCCAGAAGGCGCTGAAATACGGAAAATCGATCCGATGAGGATAGAGCTCCCGAATGGCTGCGCCAAGATTCTCCGAGACTCCCCGGCTGAATTCCGGTTCGCGACAAAGGACCACCACGTTGACGTTCTTCTCGGCAAGGGTTGCGAGAATCCGCCGGTCCCGTGCCTCGGTATCAGAAGCCATATCCCGGTCGAACACGTCCAGGATCGTCCCCGTCGGATTCAGCCGCCCGGAGAGAAAGTACAGCTCAGGACAGTCCGGTGCAGCATAGATGTAATCACCCGGACGAGAATGGCGAGAGATGAGCTTACAAAGATCGCGATAGAGCAGCGCATCATCCTCTGGCACCTTGAGACTGGCTCGATCAAGTTCAAACTCAGCTACCTCCGGCCGAGCGGTGAACTTGGCTCCTATATGCCGGATGAACCCACGATTCAACCATCCTGCCGCGAACAGCAAGTAAAAGATGAGGAACGCCAGATAAAACGGTCGCGTTCCTCTTGCCTGGTGGATCGCCACCGAGAACACGGCAAGAATCACGACCGGAGCGGCAAAACAGAAGTAAATCGCAAACGGATATGGGAACTGAACAAGGCTCACCATCGAACTCATGGCGACAAGAAGAAAGATCTGACTTCGCATCTTCTCTGAAAGAGAATCGGCAATTCCTCGGCGCGCCAACATGACACAGGTCACGAGTGAAACCAGGGGGACAACCGGCCGAACCGAATGCCAGATCGATCGATACACTCCGTCCCGCGAAGCAAAAAACAAAACCCCCAAAAAACCGAGGCCAAGAAGTATCGCGAGATATCGAAAGGGTCCCCAGCACCTTCGCAGGGTGGCACCCGCAACCAGGATGATCATCAACGGAGTCAGGGTAACCAGAGTGAAAATCGATGGGAGAGGATGGAGCATATCGTCGGAAAATCGCCGCTGAGGTAGCTCAAATATCCCCTCGTAGAGAGCGGTCAGACTCCCGCTCAGAATGTAGGGAAGGGAAAAGACAAGAAGAGGAAGGAAGACACCCAGGCCGTAGGATCCGACCGAAATGAAAAGCGAGCGAAACCGTCGGGCTGCCGGAGTGCCCCACCGACTCCTGCCGTTCCACACCAGAAAACCGACCAGGCCGAGACCGGGAAGAGCGAAGTGCAAAAACTCCATCGCACCCGCATTCCGAAGTGCGAGAAGAACAAGTGTTCCTGAGAATAAAGCCAGAGATCCCAGAACAAAGACGGAGTATCCGTCAAGCTTTCCTGAACCGCTGGATGATGACGATCCCTTTCTGCACGAAGTTGTCTGTTCCTGATAAACCAGGAAGAGGAGGGCGCCCGCGACAGAATAGAGACCGATTGATTTCACCAGGCAGGAAAACCCCGCCATGAGCCCGGCCAGGACCAGCCATCGCTTTCTTCCATCCTCAACATGACGCAGGAGAAAAGCGATTCCAAAAATTGCCAGAAACAGGTTGTACCAGGAAGGCATGGACGCGAAATAGCTGGGGACGCTCCAGACAAGACAGAGCAAGGTCACCGCCCCCGAAAGGACCGGGGAAGCCATGCGGAGGCCTATCCAGTACACCGTAGAAACAAACCCAAGACTGAATAGAAGAAGAGTCCAGCGTAAGGACAAAAGGTCCACCCCGAGCACGCGAAACGCTAACGCGTGGAGGTAAGCGAGCCCTCCCGTGTAGAGGCTGTCAAAATCCCGGTGGGGTAGCTCCCCCCTCAACACTCGTTCCGCCGAGTGAGCAAGGGTTCCGTCGTCATGAGGAATCCAGCCCTTGTCAAACTGACTGGCCAGGAAGACGGTGCTCAGGGCCATAACGAGGAGACCGACCATCCACCGGCTCTTTACCGAGCCATCAGAACCAGCATCCAACAGGTTTGACATGAAACCGAGCAAAGCTCCCGGATCGACAATGAAACGGCCGAGGACGTAAAGGTGGGTGGTAGAAAACCCTGAGCTCAGCCAACTAAACTAGCTAGTTAGTGAACGATCTAGCCACTAAGATAACTCCATCCATGAATACTAAGAAGCTCTTGCCGGCGATGGCTCTCATCGTGATCACCGTGGCCGCTTATCTCCCGGTCACCCGCAACGGATATATCTGGGACGATGAAACCTACATTACCGGCAATGAGACCCTCCGAACCCTCGATGGGCTCTCCCGGATCTGGTTCGAGATCGGAGCGGTCCCCCAGTATTATCCTCTCGTCCACACGTCGTTTTGGATCGAGTATCAGCTCTGGGGATTAGCCCCTACTGGCTACCACATTGTCAACGTACTCCTTCATGCCATCGGAGCCATCCTTCTCTGGCTCATTCTGAGCCGACTCTCCCTCCCGGCCAGCTGGATGGTCGCTGCGGTGTTCGCCCTTCATCCCGTCCACGTAGAATCAGTCGCCTGGATCACCGAACGTAAAAACGTACTTTCCGGATGCCTGTATCTCGCCTCCTTCCTCACCTACTTGATAGCAAGAGAGGCCGGAGGCTCCGGAAATGACATCCGTAGATCCCGCCTTTTCTATGGACTGACGGTTCTTTTTTTCGTCGGAGCCCTGCTCTCCAAAACCGTCACCGCCTCCCTGCCCGCGGCTCTGATGCTGGCCCTCTACGCAAAAGGCGAGCGAATCACCCGGACTGATCTCGTAAGACTGATCCCCCTGTTCCTGGTCGGGGCATCCCTCGGCCTTCTCACGGTGTGGATGGAGAAAACAACCGTTGGCGCCGATGGCATCGACTGGGAGCTGAGCTTTCTTGAAAGAAGTCTCCTCGCGGGAAGAGCACTTTGTTTCTATCTATCAACTCTGCTCGTGCCCACCAACCTCGCCTTCGTCTATCCCCGCTGGGGGATCGATGCGGGAGCACCCGTTCAGTACATCTATCCGGCAATCATCCTCATCCTACTCGTCGCCGCCTTCTTTCTCCGCAAGCGATTTTCTCCGATCCCCCTTTGCGGGTTCTTGTTCTTCGGAGGAACTCTTCTGCCCGCAATCGGCTTCCTTGACGTCTTTCCGATGATCTACTCGTTTGTCGCAAACCATTTCCAGTATCTCGCCAGCATCGGGCCCATGATCCTCATCGTGGCTGGCTTTCATCGGCTCTGCCAGAAGCTGCCCAGAACCCTGATGCGCTCCATCTGTGCGCTGACTTTGATCTTGCTGGGGGGACTCTCCTATCGACATTGCCTCATGTATCGGGATCTTGAAACCCTCTGGCGCGGGACCCTCGTCCAGAACCCACAAGCCTGGCTTGCCTGGCACGACCTTGGACAGCTCCTCCAAGAGCGCGGAGACACCGAGGAGGCCATCGAGTGCTACGAAAAGGCGCTTGCGATTCGACCGGAGACACCAACGAGCCTCCTCTTCAAAACCCACTACAATCTCGGTGTCGCAAGAACAGAACTGGGTTTGCTTCTGAAAGGTATCGATTCCTACCAGGAGGCCCTACGACTCAGACCCGACCGAATCTATGCCCACAACGCTCTGGGTCTGGCCTACCTGTCCCAAGGCAAGTTTGACCTGGCTCGTCAGAAATTCCTCGATGCCTTACGACTTGATTCCAGTTACGCACCCGCCTTCTACAACCTGGGAAACCTTGCCGCCTCCAGACAACAACCCGATCAGGCCATCGTTTACTATCGTCAGGCCATCTCGTGCGACCCCGCCCATGCCGCCAGTCACCAGAACCTCGGGATGATGTTGCTCGCGAAAGGGCAATTTGAAGAGGCGATCCAGCAGTTTGACGAAGCGGAGCGGCTGAATCCGGATCAACCCGTGGAGCTACTGAATCGTGCCTTCGTTCTCGCCACTCACCCCGAAGCCGGACTCCGGGAGGCCAAAGAGGCTCTCTCTCTTGCTCAACGATGTGTGGAACTGACAGAAGGAAGAAACGCCGAGGCATTGGATGCTCTTGCAGCTGCCCAGGCCGCGGCGGGTCAGTTTCAATTGGCGGTAACAACGGCCAGGAGCGCACTCTCTCTTGCGGAAAGCACCCACGATTCTCAACTCACCCAGAGGATCAGAAGCCGTCTCGAGCTCTATCAGGCGAAGAAGCCGTATCGCTCATCACTCCCCTAGCCCGGATTATTCATCAAGGTCGGGGCGAAGCTCTTTGAGGAAAGGCAGGGGGGCTCTCCCTGGTTCGACAAGAGCCAACACGGACATGGCCGTGCCAAAGTTTCTTGAACGTGGAAACACCCGGTCATTCCAGGTGCCTTCCTTGTCCCGGGTCTTCACCAGGAGCTTGCGAAGGCGAGATCGATGAACGCCTCTCTTTTTTTCCGGAAGCATCTCAATAGCTTGACTCAAGTAGCGGTGACCATAGTAAAAATAATAGGGAGCTATACCGTATGGTGGGACATGGGTTCCCGTCTTTTTCCTTCGCTTTTCCAGCTCGCCCCAGTGTTTGTAAAAGTGTTGAAGAGAACGTTCGATATCTTTTACCTCGCCGCCGTCAAGAAGAAGGAGGGTCGTCTCACAAACCGGAGATCTGGCAAGGGAACCCGGTATCTGCCGCCGGCTCGTTTTGCGTCCCGATCCAACCGGACCGCTGTAGGCAAACGCACCATTATCTTCACGACTTGAAAGCAATGCCGCCTTTCCTCTGGAAAAGACTTCGTCAGCAACCTCATAACCGAGTGATCTGGCAAGAAGCAGAGACTGCAAAACCGGGGCAGTAACAAAGGGAGCCTGGTTCTTTCGGTTGGCGTAGTTCCAGCCCCCGTCCTGAAGTTGCTCGAAGAGAAGAGACTTGATAAGACGCGGAATCCAGCCCCGAATGTCCTCCATCTGAGAAAGCTTCAGATCTCGTTTGGCGAGAACGCAAAACGTGTTCAAAGCATAAGAATGTCCCCAGACCCGCACGTCGTATCGATCAGTAACCGACGTGGCCATGAGGGGGTGAGAAAGCTTTGAAAGAATGTACGAAACGCCTCTCGAGACTGCCTCGTGAGCCTTCTTGTCGTCGGGAGCGGCGCAAACAAGAGCTTCGACGACGAGCGCCGTCCCCCCGACGTGGTATCCAACCGGAATATCCCCACCCACTCGATAGACGCCCTCGTAGGGCCAGGCTCCTTGCTTTTCCTCGAGCTTCAGAATCTGGCTCACGCCGACATCGACAAGAGTCGTATCGATAACTTCTTCTCGTGCCAGCACGATCCCGGGAGCGCAGAGCAAGAGACCGGTGACGACGAGTGACAGCACAATCGTGAGAAAACGACCCATTGCACGCTCCAACTTCGGCTCAAAAGGAAACGGGGCACAGAATGAAACCGGGTCTATTTTGCCATGAAACGGCCCACTATAACTCTCGGTATCGAATCTGGATTCCAGCGATACCGACAAGAGTCTGGAGCGGATTCAGTCCGAAGGGGAGCCTGAATTCGACTTCGAATCGCAAGAACGGGAGTCCATCGAGCTCGTTGATGTTTGTTACCCACCCGGTCGCCAGACGATCCGCCGGTCTTGAAGGATCAAGATCGTCTTGCGGGACGCCCTGAAACCGCAGACGGATCTCAACGCCGTCAAGGAGAGGCGCGGCCAGAATCAGATCCTCTCCTGGTTGATAAAAACCGGTTTGCGGATCCGATGAATCGAAGGAATAGTCCGGGCTAAGAACGCGGGGCGCATAGTATCCGGACCTTGCAAACGAAACTCCGGCGCCCCGAGAAAGAGGAAAGACCGACACGACTTCTTCTTCCGCTCGTGCGGGTTCCAAGCTGCCAAACGGAAGAAAGACCACCCCATCTTCATCACTCAACCGAAGCCGGCCAGCTCCCCCTGCTCCTCCCTGACCAAACCCCGCCGCACTGCCCGAGTCTCCCCCCTGGAAACTCAGCACGCAGCCGGACATGAGATCCACTTGTTCGCCCTGGAGCAAGATACTTCCACCGGCCCCACCTCCCCCGGCGCCTCCCGCGCCTGGATTGTCTCCGCCGGATCCTCCCCTCGCAAAGATTCTTCCCCCGACGCTCAGCCGATCAGAACAGACGATTCGCACGACTCCCCCGCCACCTCCACCCCCAGCACCTCCGTCATTTTGGATCCCGATGAGATCGTCGTCGGCAGCTCCCCCTCCACCACCTCCACCGCCCAGAAGAAAACCTTCTCCTGGGTCCAAGCTCGGATCTCCGATCATCTCTCCGCCAAATCCTGATCCGTTTTCCCCATCTTCTCCGGCCTCGAAGTTGCCGCCGCCACCTCCGCCGCCTCCACCCCCGAGAGAACGACGATCTGTCCCGCCCACCCCGCCTCCAAGCAGTTCTTCGGCCGGACCCAACCCGGTCTCACCGTCGATGCTCTCCCGATCGTGCGCGGGACTTCCACCAGACCCGCCCGCTCCTCCTCCGGGTCCGCCGACTCCGCCCAGGGAACCGGGTGCATCGTTTCCAATCGCGCGTTCCCCGGGGCCACCCGAAAGTTCGATCACTCCGTCGATCACGACTTCGTCGGTCACAAACAAGCAAAGAGGCAAAGATCCAACGAGTCGAAGGGTTGTTCCCCGAGGGACAATCAAGCGCCGAAGATGAAGTTCCTGATTGGCATCGCTATCGAGAACAGTCTCATCGGCGACGATAAGATCCCCATCATGACCATCGCCACCCGGCCCCAGAGAAGCCCGAAGAATACCCGGGCTGCTCGTAGCATCGGCAGTGCACTCATCTTCCAGGCAAACCGACTCTTCAAACTCCTCGACCAGAACTCCCGAAGCGCTACCCGCAGGTCCAGCTTCCAGAACACCAACATAAGGCGTCAGCCGGTTTCCGGCGAGATCACGAAGAACCGAGGTCAGGGTGATGAGAAGGCGACTCGAAGCCGGAAGAACCCGCAATGATCGAATGGACAACGAGGCCGAGACAGCCGTTTGGCGGAGATGAACATCACGAGAAACCGCCTGAGTGGTCCCGTCCGAGCGAACAATCGAAAGAAATACCGAGCCCGGGTCAACAACCGAACCGGGAAGCAAAGGCTCGGAAAGATGAATCACCACCTCCCCCTCCGTGTCGAGAGTGGCGACCGGGTCGGTGAGGCCCAGTTCCGGAGACGAGGACAAGACCCGGGGCGGCCCGGAAACAAGATCATCGTAAAACGGTTCATCTTTGGAGACGGAGAAACGCGTGACCTCATCTTCGAGGAGAGAGCCGCCGTTCATCGACTTCACATATGGAGGACGATCCCCGCTCTTAACGATGATCTCGTACGTTGCTCCTACGCTATATCCTCCATCCTCCGGATGATTCAAATCACTTGGAAGATCGGGAACGAAGGTAACCATTTTCCCCGAAACCAGGAACTCCCCCCTCGCCGATACGGCGCGCTCGGGAAGCCTCCGGATGCGGATGGTGTCGGAATGAACCGTCGCAGGATCCACTTCATCGGAGAACAGAAAGACGATGGGTCGATTCAGCGCTACTTCGGTCAGCCCAGGACCTCGATCGACTTCCACCACCGAAAGGCTGGCCCCGCTTCCCTGGCCTCCGCCCCCTGAACATCCCGGCAAGCACCCCATGACAAGGAAAGCCAGACCAAACATGGAGACGGCCCGCAACGCGATCGAACTCGGAATCATTCCCATCACCACTTCCTCCAGACGACGGAAAACTGGTGATTGGCCAGGGCCATCACTTTGATGGCCCATTCCGGCCAATACACCACAGCCCGTGGGGCAATGAAAACTACTGGACGATGACGGCAAACGGATTCGAAACGACCTGAGTTCCGTTTCCGTAGGTGGTCACGCCTTGAAGGTGAAAGACCCGACCGACCAGGTTTGCATTGTTCGGCACTGCCGCGGTGGGAGTTGCAGCACTACCGGCGCGGTCAAGAGTTCCGGTAAAGCGCGTTCGAATCGGCGGAGTGAGATCTACCGTCGTACTCTCAAATGGATTGGGATCATTACCACCTACCGAAATCAGAAGGCGAACCGGCCGGTCAAACTCACCGCCCTCGAAGGAATAGCTCACCGGATCTAGCAGGGAGGGGAACGCCGGGCCAGACAACTCGAAAGAGGGAAGCGGGAAGTCGGAAACCACGCTCACGCTAAAAGAGTTCTGATTCGTGACAAGAGCAACGGATCCATCCGGCGAAAACGCCACTGCGTTTGGCTCGTTTCCTACCGCCACATCTGCGATCACTTGATTCGTGGTTACATCGATGACGCTCAGAGTGCTTTGAACGAAATTCGTGACGAGGAGCAGGCCTTCATCTTCTCGAAGTGCGACGCCGTGCTGCTGATTTTCGGCTAGCGGTCCAAGATCGATGAGGGTCACCAATTGTGCGGTGCGAACATCGATCACGAAAATATCGTCCCCTCCTCCAAAGACGGGAACGTAGGCGATCCCATCCCGCCTGACTGCTACCTCCTGAATAGTCGGGTACTCGAAGTTCCCTCCCGCAGCGAGCTGAATCGAAGATCGGGTGGCCGGGTTGTCGGGATCCAGAATGGTGATGAAGGCATCCGAGTGGCTGAAATCGAAGGCAAATACGGTGTGAGGAACAACAAGACGGGATGGGCCGTCAAACGCCAGGCGACCATGTCCGCCCGGAACATTGAAGCTTCCAACAATCATTTCAAATGTTCCGCTTTGCGGGTCGGTATCGATGATGAAGATATCTCCGACACCGCCAACGGTGCTCACGAAAAGCCGATCCTGATCGGGACTCAACGTCGCGTCAAATGGAAACGAAAACCCGGGAAGAGCAATCGTGTTCACTGCGGTAGGATTGGTAATGCTATCAAAAACGGACACGGTGGAATCCGATGAGTTCGCCACATAGATCCGCTCCGTGTTTCCACTTCCATCCGACCGGATAGCGATTTCTTCAGGAAAGAAGCCTGTATCCAGTTGCCCCACGACGGTGAGTGAATCCAGATCGATCACGTCCACCCTTCGTCCGTTTTCGTTCGCGGGAGTATTCGGGTCGTCTAATCCACCGGAAATGGCGACCAGTGCATGGGTGCCTTCGGGAGTGACGGTGATTCCAAACGGATTGTCCTGAATTCCATTTGGGTCTCCATCGTTCAGATCGATGGTGGCGATCACACTCTGGGCAACCGCGGGGGGAGTGGCCAAAAGACTGATAAGAGAAACAACGAAAAACAACTTGAACACGTTCTTCACGATTCAACCCTCCTCGTGGGTTTCCACCGCGCACGAACTAAAACTCCGTGCACTGTGGTGAATTCGGTCGGGAGGGAGCGATGCAATGCTCTTCTCCTCTCCCAGATCCCGAAGTCGGTAGAAGATTGAGCTGGCCGGTCGGTCTTCTGGCTCGTGGATCGTTCTACTCACCGAGCCTTCCCGAACTCTATGAGCTCAGTGGTGTTCTCGGCTTTCGTCCCCACTTACAGCGGCGGGTCCGCGATGGATTCTCACCATCTTCCCATTGTTCGTCTACAAGACGAAACTCCGGTCAGCTCGAAGCCGGACGGCAATCCGGCTTCTTCAATATTTATGTCTTATGAATAGGTTGGCTTCTTGGTGATTTTGGTCAGGCCAAAAATGCGTGGCGATTCCATGAAGTCGTTGGAACTAAAAATGGAATCGAAATGAACTCCCTTCCTTCCTTGTACGGGAGTCTGAGGTGGGGATACTTCCTGTGAAGCCCGGCACCCACTCTCCCGTTTGCGCGAGGATAAGTTGGATAACTCACAGGATCGGCATTCTGGCTTAACCCTCGGTAACTATTCGTTAGCAAGGGGATTACAGTGGCGCGTCCGCGCCGGATTCTCACCGGCTTGCCGAAGGTCCGTATCAGCTTCAATTCAGCCGAAAAGGACCCCTGTGATCGCCGCTAGCCAAAAATCAGGCCAGCGGCGAGACGATAGCAGGCCTCTTTCACCCTGTCAAGATTAGCCGCCAAACAGAGGCTACATCCCTGGAGGCAAGACCTCGATGTTGAAGATGAAAATGCTGTTGTAATCGAAGTTAAGGAGCTTTTCGGACTGATAACGCTCTCTCTCCGCGTCGTAGAAAAAACGCCGGAAGACCTTGGCATTGTCCGAGACGGCGAAAACTTCATCCCGTCCATCCCCATCCCAGTCGACACAGAGAGAGGCGTGCTCGAAACCGGAACTGATGCTTCCGGATGCAATCGACCTCTTCTTCCAGCTGCCGTTTTCATCCTTGAAGATGGAGTAGATACCGTTCTTGCTGGTGGAGGCGATGAGCTCGTTCTTGCCATCTCCGTCCGTATCGGAGCAGCTCATGAACCGACACAACTTGCCGGGAAGAGGCATGATCTCTTCCGCGACCGATTTTCCGTCCTTCCAGGTGTAGCCCTTGATCAGCGTCGTTGCGCCACCCCCATCACCACCGATCGCTTCTCCCTCGATGGCGGCAAAGAGCATCGGAGGTTCGCTCTTATCGAGCTGTGCACAGAGGATTTCCTTGGCGTGGCGGGTGACAAAAGCCTCGATGAGGGTCTCTTTGAATTCGCCGTTTTCATGTCGGAACATGACGATATCGCCAGGTTGATCGTCACCGGACAGATTGTTGGGGGCACTCGGCGTGGTGAAGAACTCGATCGTACCGTCGCCGTTCACGTCCCCAGTCTCGACCTCGTGAATCCAAACCGGCTCCTGGTTCTCGAGTGACTTTTCCTCGGCGGCGTCATCACTCTTCACCCACGACTTGATGGTGCTGCTGATTTCTCGAGGGACAAACTTACCGTCCTTTTGCTCGATCACAATAACGACCCCGCGCTGATGAGTCACGACGACGATGTCCTCGATCCCATCACCGGTCACGTCGGCAAGCTCCATATCACGGCATCGGTCGAATTTTCCACCGTAAACACCGGAATACAGGGTTTCGGCCTCCCAGGAATCCCCCTTTTTTCGCCACAATTTGACGTAGGCAGGAGTCGGGTTCGGGCTTCCACTGATGGTGAGAATTCCCGGCTCTCCCACGAGAGGAGTGAAATACAAGCTCTTGTGGAACACGTTGCTGTTATCACCCGATTCCAGAACTTCGACGTCCCAATCAGCTTCCGGATCGGCAGGAGGCCTGGCAATCAAGAGTCGCGCGGGAAGAGGCGCACTGGACTCAAAAAACGCGCCGGCAAGCAAAAAGCCACCCTGCGGCTTAGCTCCACATCCCAGGGGCAGAGCGAGTAGAATCAAGCCCAAAAAAAGCGTCCACGATCGGCTCATCGTCATCATTCCTTCTTCTTCATCAACGGTAAAAAGTGACAGACAAAAGTACTTCGGACGGACCCATCCGCCATCGCTAGCCGGGATTCTCCCGGTCAGGGTCCTTTTTCGGACCCAGATGATGCCATCCTGAGAGAAAACATCGAGTCCCTTTGAATGGAAAGGCACGGGGCCAATCAAGCTGGATCCTGCGCGTTAGTGCCCTTTTTGCCCGGGGGGTTCCCCAGAATCAGGATCAAGCACCCAAAATGACCCGGCGTGGGATTCAGGGAGTCAGAAGAAGGGCTCGAAACGACCCGACGAGGGCCCGGTAGTTCGCGTGGGCGGAAACCGCCTGGAGAGGCGGAACTTCTCGCTGCTCGGCAATATCACCGAGAGCCAGAGCTGCGCTCGCTCGAGCCGCGTCCGGAGAGCCAGAAACATCCTTGAGGATGGCAACCAGGGCGTCCACCGCAGTTGGGTCTCCGATGAGCCCCAGGGAGCGAGCAGCCGAGCTGATCTCCGCCTCGGTGTTGGACCCCCGGAGGATGTCCGTGAGGAGGCGCACCACCTCCGGATCCCCCATGAGACCGAGTGCCTGGGCGGCTGACGATCGAAGCTTGGGATCGAGACGGAGGTCCAGGACTCGCTTGATGACCTGGGACGTGTCGCGAGCATTCATCAGGCCAAGAGCGACCGCACAATGGCCTCGAAGCCTTGGATCGGACTTACTGGAAACCACGTTAGCAAGGTCCTGGCTTGCAGTTCGGTACTTGAGAAGACCAAGAGAAATGGCCATGGAGGCCTTCACACTATCCGCCTTCAACGTGAGGAACATGCGATGAATTGCCTCGGGAATCGCTCGATTGTCGGATTCCCGTCCCAGAATAGAAAGCCCAAGCGCCGCGTAAGCCTTCCTCCAGTCCTGGTCATTTTGGAGGGTGTGCATGAGCACTCTCTCCGCTTTCACTCCACCGATCTCGCCCAACGCGATCAGAGCCCATCCACGCCCCTGTGGCTCCTTTCCCTTGGCAGCCCAGTTCGCAAGAAGGGCTACCGACTTCGTGTCACTACTCTTTGAAAGGAGACCCAAGGAGATGATCGAGGAGCGAAGCACGTGAGTGCTGTCATCCCTCATGGCGATTTGCACCGTTGGAAGAAGGCTGCGCCGATTGAGCTTTCCAAGACCCACCAGAGCGTGGGCTCGTACCAGCTGAGGCCCTCTCGTGTCCTTGAGAATCGAGAGGAGGAGAGGCCCGGCCGCCGGATCTTCCATGAGTCCAAGAGCTACCACGATGCATAGTGGCACGTCTTTTGGTGACAAATCGAGGTCCAGTGATTCGCTGAGAATCGTGACCACCTTTTCACGGATCTCGGGATTCTCTCGCCCGATCAACCCGAGGGAAATGGCGGCAAAGGCCCGGGTCCTCATCGCCAGCTCGGTCTTTCCGACAAGCTGTCGTCCCCTTCGATCATCGTTCAGGATGGAGGTCAAGAGCTCCACCCCATCCCCGTGACCCAGAATGCCAAGAGCAAGAGCCGTATTCTCCCGGACCTTCTCGCTCTCATCTTTGAGCAAACGTTTCAGCCAGGAGATGGCCGGAGCGTGAGTCGTCTTACCCATGGCAAGAACCGCCTCGGCACGCACCACCGTCGAATCGTCCTGCAGTGCCAGACGAAGTGCAGGGACGATTTTTTCCTCCACAAGACCTCTGCTCGGAAGAATCAGGCTTGAAACGTTACCCGGGGCCCCTTCTCCGAGGTTGTAGTCGCCGGTAGTAGTCACCTCGGCTCGATGAAGCTTCGCCTTCAGCCGCAAGAAGGGGTCCTGGTTGGCCGCCCACCAATGCTCCCAGCGCTCCCGCCCCTGGGCCAGAGCAGGGCAACTCATGAGTAAAACAAAACCAATGACCGCTAAGGCACGCACAGCTCTCTCCTCGATCTTGACCGGAAAAACCAGGGTACCTCCCGATTGTACGGTGCAAGCCCGGCCGCGTGAAGATGGGTTCTTCCCGTGCTGCCTGCTGAAAAACCCTCCTGCGGTTCGGTATGATGATCAGTTCAGTTCCGCAAATGGGAGAGCAAAACGAACATGACTACACTTGCGATCGCATTGGGCTCCCTCGTGTTTTATCTGGTGGCCTACCATACCTACGGTCGCTGGCTCGCGAGGAAGATCTTTCGCCTGGACGCTCTTGCGCCGATGCCAAGCATTGAGCTCAACGACGACAAAGACTTCGTCCCCACCGACAAATCGGTCGTTTTCGGTCATCACTTCACGTCGATCGCCGGGACCGGCCCCATCGTTGGCCCGGCCATTGCCGTCATGTGGGGCTGGGTTCCTGCCCTTCTTTGGGTGCTTTTTGGTTCGGTCTTCATCGGCGCGGTCCATGACTTTGGCGCCCTCGTCATCAGCCTTCGAAACCGCGGGCAAACCATCGGAGACATCGCCGGTCGAGTGCTAAACCCGAGAGTTCGAATTCTCTTTCTTTCCATCTTGTTCATGGCACTGACCATCGTTCTTGCCATCTTCGGACTGGTCATCGCGTCGGTGTTCAAGATCTATCCGGCGGCAATTTTTCCATGCATCGTGCAGATACCCCTGGCTATCGGAACTGGTTTTCTGCTCCGGAAGAAAAAGATCCGACTCCTGCTTCCTTCCATGGCTGCCCTTGCCATCATGTATCTCAGCGTGATCTTCGGCGATGTCGGCCTCCTTGGGTCCTTCAACCTCGCCCTGTCTTCGTGGCCCGTTCTCAACTGGGCACTCCTTCTCCTCTTCTACTCGTACATTGCTTCGGTGTTACCGGTCTGGAGTCTGCTCCAGCCAAGAGACTTCATCAATAGCCTTCAGCTCCTCACCGCCCTTGCTCTTGTGCTCTGCGGTCTCGTTGCTGCGGCCTTTTTCGGGGGGGCCTCTTTGCCTTCGGGAGGAGAACGCCCCGAGCTAGCTCTCGTTGCTCCCGCGTTTCAGTGGAAACCGGCCGGGGCGCCTGTCATCTTTCCATTTCTCTTCATCACCATCGCTTGCGGCGCAATCAGTGGATTTCATTGCCTCGTCAGCAGCGGAACTTCGAGTAAGCAGCTCAAATGCGAGACCGACGCCCAGATGGTGGGATATGGCTCCATGCTCACCGAAGGATTCCTGGCAACTCTGGTGATCCTGTCCTGCTGTGCTGGCCTGGGACTCGGGATTCAGGGAGATTCCGGCGTGCTCACCGGAGAAAATGCCTGGCTTGCCCGCTATGCATCCTGGGGAGCCGCCAGTGGTCTGGGAGCCAAAGTAGGCTCCTTCGTTGATGGCGCCGCAAACTTTCTTCGAGCTCTTGGGTTGCCGGCAGGAATCTCGGTGGCCTTGATGGGAGTCCTGGTAGCTTCCTTTGCCGCAACAACTCTCGACACTGCCTGCCGCCTCCAGCGTTACGTGATTCAAGAGCTCGCCTCAACGTTCGTGAGAAAGAAGAAGAAGACTCCGTCACCCGGAATCAACCTCAACCCTCTTTCGATCTTGACGAACAAACACGGGGCTACGATCTTCGCGGTGGTCCTGGCCAGCGCAATGGCGGCTCTCCCCGTACCTGGAAGCCCGTGGAGTTGGGACACCGCAGGAAAGGGTGGCCTGATTCTCTGGCCGATGTTCGGAGCGACAAATCAGCTCCTCGGTGGACTTTCGTTTCTGGTCATTGGTTTCTGGCTCTGGCGTCGAAAGATGTCGGTGTGGTTCGTCGCCATTCCCATGGTCTTCATGCTCATCCTGCCCGCGTGGGCTCTCCTCTATCAGCTCTCGGATTGGATGGGAGCGAAGCAGCCAAACCCACTCCTCATCGGAGTTGCCTTGATTACTCTAGGACTGGAGATCTGGATGCTCATCGAGGCCGTTCTTCTCTGGCCAAGAGCAAAGGGTATTCTCGAAGAAACTTTGCCTCCTCTCCGGGGAAGCTCCGACGTTGCCATTGCACCTCACAATTCAGGGGGTAGAAGCTGCTGAGGATAGAGACAAGTCCGAGTACAAGACCCATGTCCCGTACAACTCAGGAGGACGATGATGCACTCATCTCTGAATCGAAACCTGTTCTTCGTCAGAGAACACGTTGGAATGTTCAAAGCAGCGAACAACTTCGATATTCTTGATCCCGAGACCGGAGAAGTCATCCTTCACTGCCGAGAGGACAACCTCGGTGCCATGACCAAGCTCCTTCGTTTCACGAAGTACAAGCGGATGACGCCCTTTGATATCGAGATTCGCACTCCCCAAGGTGAGGCCCTGGTACGCATTACTCGGGGGGTCTCCATCTTCCTGTCGAAGGTCGACGTGTTGGACGAAAACGATCGGCGCCTCGGCGGTTTCAAGCAGAAGTTCTTTTCTATCGGGGGAGCTTTTTCCGTGCTCGGGCCCGATGATGAGCCACTCTGCGAATTGAAAGGCAAATGGACCAGCTGGACTTTCAAGTTCATGAAGGACGACCACGAGCTTGCGTCCGTCACGAAAAAATGGGCCGGAATGGGAAGGGAACTCTTCACCAGCGCCGATAACTACATGCTCGAAATCAGCGATGTCATCCCGCAGGACAATCCAATCCGTCAGCTCATCATGGCCGCCGTCATGTCCATCGACATGGTCTTGAAGGAGTAATTCCGACGACTCAGGTTCTTGATCAGGTTCAGGAGCGTTACGACCGCGGTCTCTTCGTTTCGGCGATGAGGCAGGGCGAATCCCTGGGTCCTCTTTCTCAGTGGCCAGGAACAAAGGGGCTCATCCTGGCCGGACGAATCGCCTCGATGCTCGGCTCGAACCGCCTTGGGGATGCCCTGCACATTCGTGCTCATCGTCAAAGTCCTGAGGACCCTTCCGCTCTTTCATACTTCCTGGCCACCAGACTACGTCGACTCGGTTCCTACGCGGCCTGGGAATCACTCGATCAGCAGAGAAGAACCCAGCCTGAGTCCACATTTGATCACCCGGATGTTCTCCTCTTCGAGGCGAGATTGAAGGGACTCCTCCGAGACTTCGATACCGCCGAAGACAAGATCGCTCGAGCTGAAGCTCTGTCCCCGGAAGATCCCTGGGTTCCGGTGGAACGGTCCATGCTGCTCGAGCTTTCCGATCGATATGAAGAAGCTCTCCTGGAGGCAAGACGCGCCCTTACCCTACGACCCTGGTATGGAGCGGCGGTTCTACAATGCGCTCAGCAACTCCAGATTCTCTCCCGGGAAGAGGAGGCCACCCTGCTCCTGAAGGAAGCCCTTTCGCACACCGAAAATGCGTTCCTCGCCGGACAGCTCTCCGGTCAACAATTTGAACTTCGTCAATACAAAGATGCCCACGAGAGTCTGGACCGCTTCGAGGAGCTTTCCCCCCTCCTGGACAAGGTCGCGCGACAGTGGCTCTGGTCCAGGCGATCCGATATCCACTACAAACTGGGAGACCTCCCCTCCACCATCAGGGCGGCGAAGAAGGCGAACAATCCGTTCCACGAGAAAATTGTGGAACGACTGGAGGCAACAAATGGAACGCCCCCCGCCGTTTCACTCGACGTATCTTTCCTGCGCCAAAACCACATGACATGCGGGCCGGCAACCCTCTCCATGCTGAGCCAGTTTTTTGGCCGTCCGGCGGATCACCTCAGCGTCGCCGACAAGATTTCCTACGGTGGAACGAGCTATTACAACCAGCGTCACTGGGCCAACAGCAACGGATTCAAAACCCGGGAATTCACCCTGAACATTGAAGATGCCCGCAAGCTACTTCAAATGGGTATTCCCATCGCTGTCAGCACTGTCGAATGTACGAGTG
>JAJDCM010000416.1 GCA_029260825.1 Planctomycetota bacterium
CGAGAATTGTTCCAGGTCGTTTCTGGCAAGGAGTCTAGGTGATTTCGACCGCAGGCGTGTTTAGAGACACGTCGAGGATCGAAATTGCCGTAACGACGCTGCCAGTGGCGACCTGGGGCGATTCTCGCCAAACTCATGAATAATCCGGGCTAGGTCTTTTTCGTCCCATCGAGAAACCAGGTCCTCATCTTGCCTTTTCCCTTGATCTCGATCGTACCGCGCTCGGTGAAGTCATACTCGTGTCGGAGCCGGGTCCAGGTGCTCTCGCTGACCTGGATCCTTCCCTCGACGCCGTGTGATTCCATCCGGCTCGCCGTGTTGACCGTATCTCCCCAGAGATCGTAGATGAACTTCTTGCGACCTATGACCCCTGCCACCAAGGGGCCGGACGCCATACCGATTCGCACCTGCAGGGGGAGGCCCGTGCTTGTTGTGAACTTTGAGATCTCGTCAAGCATGGCCAGAGCCATCTTGGCCACGGCATCGGCGTGATCGGTTGTCGGCTCCGGGAGGCCTCCGGCGAGCATGTACGCATCTCCGATCGTTTTGATCTTCTCGAGGCCAAACTGCTCGCTCAAGTTATCGAAGCACGAGAAGATTTTGTCCATGAGTGTGATCACCTCCTTCGGGTTCATCTTTTCCGTGAGTGGAGTGAACCCCACGAGATCGGCGAAGAGAACGGTCGCTTCGTTGAATCCGTCGGCGATGACGTCAGGATCTTCTTTCAGACGTTTTGCGATCGAGCCGGGGAGGATATTGAGCAGGAGCCGATCAGATTTTTCTTGTTCTTCGATCACCTGTTTTTCCGCGCGTTCGGTTGCGGTGCGAAGTGAGTGTGCGATCACGAAAGCCAGTGCGAGAGCTCCAAGAGACGTTGCCAGATCCATGACCAGGAGGACTTTCGTCGATTGGACAGGAACCAGGGGACGATCCACATGCCGAAGAATCAGAGAGGTGATGAACCCAAGAGTGCACACACCGAGCAACATCCGCGCCGGACCGGTCTCACTTTTGGAGAACATTGCCAGTACTGCTGCGATCACCGGGAAAAAGAAGAGGTGGGCGGGTGCATGATGAGCGTAGAGCATACTCTGAAAGATGAGGACGGCTACGGAGAGAATGATCAGCAGGGCGCGGGCGGCACCATAATGATATTTCGCGCTCAACCTCAGGGGAAGAAGAAGGGAAATTGCCCCCAGCATTCTCATGGAAATGATTATCGCTTCCCGGCTACTGGAAACTTGATCTTCGATGATGAGGGGAAGCTCGATCAAGATGAAAATGGTTGCAAAGAGAAATGCGGCAAGCGCAGTGCTATTGCAGAAGCGGACTTGCTTGACGAGGTGCGCCGGGAGCTCTTTTGTCACCCCGAGTTCTTGGATTCGAGAAAGGAATGCACGCAGCAAGGTTCAAGTCCTCCGTTGCCCCCGGCCTGTCTCATCTTCGGGTTGGTGTGCCGATGATCAACCCTGAGCGCCGATGTCCAACATGATACGAGGTTGCCCGGTCTTTGGGCGTCTTTTCACGGAGTGGCCCGGTCATTTTGTTCGTTGCCACGATCTGTTTTGACTAGGCAAGTTGATCAAGCTGGTCCAGTTGAGGAAGGAGCTGCTTCGGATCTTCATCGCTTGTTCTTGTGGGGCGCAGCGATGCTGAGGTTTGTTCATAGGCGCTTCTGGCAAGACCCTGGAGCTGGTCCTCTTGGCCTTCGATTTCCCTTTCGGAACCTTCCGGAGTTTCCTTTGCTTCGCGAGCTGCTTCCGCGGCCATCTGCCTTGCTTTGCCGGCGACTTTGAGATCCTGGGATGAGGGACTGGCGGGTGCGAGTGCCGCCTGGGCCGCGCGACGAGCGTTTCGCTCGGTCTCCTCGGGAGTCCGTCCTTCCCGGAGTGAAATCCCCACTTCTCCGCCTACTGCGTAGCGACGGCCGTCTGGACCTTTCTCGTAGCTATAGGTGGGACCTCCCGTCGCGAGATCCCCGGCGGCGGCCTTGTGGGCCTGCTCGTGGGCTCGAACTTCTCGGTCCCGGGCCTGGAGCTCTGCTACCTGGGCCTTTTCCTTGTCGGTTAGCTGCTTGGAGCCGGGAGGTGCGGTTTCGCTGTCACTCTCGCTCTCGTCTCCGGGGGGAGTCTTTTCGGGGTCTAATCCTTTTTGTGTCGTCTCTTTGGAGCCGAACGATGCCTGGTTTTTCTGAACGTTTTGTTCTTCCTCTTGGCGATTTGAAGACTCACTTCTCGAGGAATCTTGGGCCTCCTCCGCCTTGCGAAGTGCAAGTGAGGAGATTTCGACACGATCGTCTCCGAACAGAGAGGGGACCCGATCTCTCTCCTCGACGCCGGAGGGAGTCTTCTGATCCGGTTCCGTGGATCTTGGTCCTTGAATCGGGCGCAGGCGTGCCCAAAACGAGAGCTCGGCATGATGGGCATGAAGAAGAGAAATCATGCCCGGGTTGCTTCAAAAACCATGCCGGTGGGGATAAAGCAGGGCTGGGAAGACCACGGGGCCGGGAGGTGCCAAGAACCCCGAGTCCCCAAGCGCGCCCTCCCATTTCTTTTCGCAAACTTTTACAAATTCGTCACACTTTCTCGCCGAGCGGGGTCACCAATCTGGAGTATGAGTAAGGGGATGACCGGGGCATTTCCCCGTGGAGCGAGCTTCGTACTGGCCCGGATGACTGAATCGTCCGGGTTTCGCCGGAGAGGATATGGATTTTGAGACCCTGGCCACCCACGCCGAATTTGTTCGGGGGCTGGCGCGCAGGCTGATCACGGACGATGACCGTGCCGAGGATGTCGCTCAGCAGGCTCTGATCGCTGCCTGGGCGAATCCTCCCAGAAACACGATCACGATCCGTTCCTGGTTCCGCACCGTTGTTCGGAACTTCGCGAGAAAAGCAGTTCGCGAGGATGGTCGGCGAGAGAGAGTGGAAGAACGGGCTCCTGATGCCGGTCCTCGTCCTCTGAGTCCCGAGGAATTCATCGAAAAGGAAATCCTGATCCGGAGCGTGGTCAACGAGGTGTTCCAGCTCGGGGAGGTTTATCGCACGATCGTCATTCTTCGCTTCTACGAGAACCTCACATCGCGAGAGATCGCGGACCGGATCGGCTCGACCCCCGGTGTGGTCCGATCTCAGCTCAAGCGAGCATTGACCGAACTTCGGGAGAAACTCGATCAGCGTCAGGAAAAGAGCAATGATAGCTGGCGCGTCGCACTCCTACCTTTCATAGCGGTACCTGCTGCAACCCGCTCCGGGGTCTCGCCGGCCCTGATCAAGGCGGGGGCGGCGGCGCTTGTATTGCTCGGCGGCACGGTGGCATTCCTGCTGTGGTTTGTGGGACAGACCCGGGAAGGGGCAGAGACGGTGAATCCGCCGGTGCGCGAAGTCGCAAACGCGGTTTCTCGTGGCGACCTGGACGTGAGTTCTTCCTTCGATCGTTCTTCGGATGGTGTCTCCTTGGGCGAAGCGGTGAACCTGGAGGTCCCCGAGCCTTTGGAGGCTGCGCCGATTGAAATGCCCACCCGGGGCAGTCTGCGAGCCACCGTTCGCTGGGCGGAGGACAATGAGCCGGCGGCTGGAGTGCGTGGTCGAGTGACCCGGGTTCCTCGGAAAACTTATCTGACTCTACCCGTCCTTCAGCGACACAAGATGAACCTGATCTCGGATGAACACGGGATCATTCATGTCGATGATCTCGAGCCGGGCCTCTGGTACGTCTATCTCGATCGAACGAGTTCTCACGGTTTGTTCGAGGTGACTGCAGGAGAAATCGTGAAAGGGCCAGTAAGCATTCCAATTGGAAGCAACATCCAGGTCCTGGCAGTCGACGATGAGGGACAGGCGATCGAAGGGGCGGAGATCCTCATCGCTTCCCGCCATCGAGGCCAGGACTTCGGATCGGTCGCTGGAAAGACCGGGCCCGATGGCACCTATCGCATTCGTAACCTCTCGCTCATCAGCTTCATCGGAGCCCGCGCTCCCGAGCATTCTCCGGCAAGGATGCCCTATGTGCGCGCGGATCACTCGGTCCAAGAGCTCTCGATCCGACTCGTTCTCCCCCGCGGTGGCGGTTGCATGAGCGGAACGGTGCGGGATGCAGTGGGAGATCCGATCCACGGAGCCAGGGTTACCCTCGAGACCTTGATTGAACCCAAGACGGGTCGCCTCGAGAGTGGACACGGTGGTTCGGTCAGCGTCCCTCGACTTGAAACGACGGATGAGAGGGGGCGCTTTGAGGCGGCCGGGATCTGGACAGGAAAGATAGAAGTCCTGGTCGAGGCAAACGGGCACCCTCCGTTCCTGGGGCGCGTTCATCTCAGGAAGGGGAGAGTCCAGGAGCTGGATGTTCTTCTCGATGACGGGGTGACCCTGACCGGACAGGTTGTGGAACCGGATGGAAAGGCCTCACCTTCGGCTACGGTTACGGTTGCTGACTCGGCCAATTGCGACTACCGCTTGCCGCTGACCGTTGAATCCCAAAAGGACGGACGCTTCACCGTCGACAACCTCCCGGCGGGGGACTTTTCGGTCCAGGTCTTTTCGACTTCCGGAGGCGCTGTTTCGAAAGATTTTGATGCCTCCTCGGGCGACGAGATCGAATGGCAAGCCGTGCTTTCGGCTGGTCGGCAGATTCTCGGTCGCCTGGTGGACGATGACAAGAATCCCTTGTCCGGATGGAAAGTCACGGCTCGAGCGCCGTACGGGGCCTGGAAGAATCTGGATGGAGAGGCTCGCTCTCGAGCGATGCAGACCTCTTGCGTGACCGACTCCGAGGGACGGTTCGCCATCTCAAATCGGATGGAAGGCGAACATCGCCTCGATGTTTTCTCTTTGGACCAGTGGTCTCTTACCCCTTGCTTCGAGATCCTCGACGTGCTCCCGGACGGGAAGGAACGAGAGTATGGGGTTCGCAGCACGGATTTCCCTTCGGCGTCGATCTCCGCAACCCTGGTTTACTCGAAAGATAGGCCTTTATACCCGGCATCGGTCTATGTGACACCGAAGGGCCGTCAAAGGTTCTCCGGAAGCAGGCCCGTCAATCCGGATGGGAAGGTTTCCATCGGCCCGCTACCTCCGGGAGAGTACAGGCTGACGTTGAAACCGATCTACGGGTCGTCCTTTCCTCTTGGGCCTTACAGGCTCGGGGTCGGGGAAACCCTTGATCTTGGCGTGATTGATCTGGGGCGATGCGGCTCATTTCGAGCCAATGTGAGGCTTGAGAACAACGAGCCGTTCGAGCGTCCGAGCCTGCGACTCCTCGATGAGCTGACTCACTCGATTCACACGAGCCTTGCCTTCGATGGGGGAGCGGCCACGAACCAGTTTCTCTGGCCCGGCCTCTATCGTTTCTGTGCGACGGGCTACGGCCAGACGATCGTCGGGAGTCAAGCCGCGGTGGTCAAGATTGATCCGGGAAAGGAGACAACCCTCTCGGTGGCACTTCAGCCCGCCGCCAAGCGCTTTCTCCTTTTTGATGAGCCGAAAGGTTCTCCCGGTTGGACAACGGTCATGGATGCCGAGGTTCTCGACTCCCGGGGAGAATTGTTGTGGACCAGGAAGTTTGGCCGGGATGGCAGGGGGCGTTTGACGACGAGCGTCTATCTTTCTCCCGGTTCCTATCAAGTTCGTGGAAGTACCGACGCCGGCCTCGAGGTCTTGAAACCTATCGAGGTCGTCGGATTCAAAGAAGATGTGTTTCGGTTCGGTTTGAAATCCCCCAGATGAGAGAAGATTCATGAAACGAAGATGCCGATCTCTCCGCCCCAGTAGCTTGGTTACTCTTCTTTCCGGGTTATCCCTGGTTTGCCTCGGAGGCATGCCTGGCCTGGCCGTGGAGTTTGCGGTCCCGGAATACATCGATGTCGGGAATCATCCCCTGTCGGTTGCTACCGGTGACTTTGATGGAGATGGTCGTCTTGATATGGCGGTCGGAGTGACCGAAGCGAATGGAGACAAGCTCGTTTCGATTCACCTGGGCAGGGGCCTGGGGCGATTTGACGAGCCGATCTCGATTCCGGTTCCTTTCTCCCCGACTCGACTTCGGGCAGCTCACCTGGATCAGGATGGCATGATTGATCTCATGCTGACGACGGCTCAGTTCAGTACGCTGGCCAACGTCGCCGTGTTGATCAACCAGGGTGGGGGCAACTTTGGCCTGTTCGGTCCATTCGGGACGGACCGCCAGACGGTTGGAGTCGCCGCTGGAGACTTTGATGAAGACGGACTTGTGGACCTGGCGGTGGCCAACCAGGGTAACTTCACATATTCCGTGCTTTTGAATGATGGGATCAACGATTTTTCGAACAGTCGGACCTTTGCCACGGGCTTGAATCCGACCGACATCGTTACCGCGGATTTCAACGAGGATGGAAACCTGGATCTGGCGATCTCGCTGAACGGGGAGTCTCAGATCAACATTCACTTTGGTGATGGCGCCGGCAACTTCGATCTCTTTCCTCAGGAGCATCCGGTGGGTCTTTTTCCGGATGACCTGACCGTGGCCGATCTCAACGAGGATCAACATCTTGACCTGATTGTTGCCATCGGCGGGATTCAGGAGCAGCGACCCATTTCGGTTCTTCTGGGAGATGGGCTTGGCGGTTTCTCTGCCCCCGTCGACTACATGGCGGGAGTTCGTCCCCGGACAGTCGCGGTAACAGATCTGAATGCAGATGGCCATCAAGACGTCATTGTCGGACTGGAGCACGGTTTCTCGCTCTTCCATGGAGATGGTCAGGGGGGGCTCACGCTCTTTCAGACCGATCACTTCGAGGCATTCTTGAGCGGGACGTCGTTCGGGGATATCGATGAGGACGATCGGATTGACCTGGTTGTTTCGACCACGGCCCCTTTTCACGATATTCGGGGGAGTATCCTCGTCTATCACGGCAATGAAAGTGGTGGATTTGATGCGCCGCCAAGAGTCGATGTTGGGGGCGGCCCGCGAGGGGTTCATGCCGCCGATTTCAACGAAGATGGAAGGAACGACTTTGTGGTGAGCACCACTTTTGAGCGGACGTTTTCCGTCTATCTTGGTGCCGGTGACGGTACTTTTACCAGCCCGATCGTCACGGGTTATCCGGTGGAAGAGTTGAGGGAGAACCTCGAGGTCGGGGATGTCAACCAGGACAACCACCTCGACATAGTCTTTGTCGACGTCGGCCTCCACCAGGCGATCGTGGTGCTCGGAGATGGAACCGGGAACTTTGGAGCGCCTACTGGGTTTCCGGTAAGCAATCGGCCCCATGATCTTTGCCTCGTGGATCTGAACGGTGACCAGAAACTGGACCTGATCACCGCCCATGACAGCGCGAACACCGCCAATGTTTTGATCGGGGATGGTGCGGGGAATTTCGGTCCGCCTCTTCTCCTTCCCGTGGGGAGCACCGCCTGGAACGTGGCAGCGGGTGACTTCAACGAGGATCAGCGGGTCGACATCGTCATCAGCGACAGCTTTGGTGATGCACTGACGATTTACCTCAGCGATGGTACCGGGCAGTACCATGCTACTTCTGAATCACCCATGGCAACGAGTGACTTTCCCACGAAGACTTTGCCTGTTGATTTTGATGAAGATGGACACCTTGACCTCGTAGTTCTCGCGAAGGTGGGGGCACTCGGGGAGGTTCGGATTCATCGAGGGCTTGGTGATGGGACCTTCCAGACAGGAACACCTCTGGTGATCGGCGTCGATCCAAGTGACGGTCACCTTGCGGACTTTGACGAGGATGGAAACCTGGATCTCGCGGTGGCTCACCTCCAGGGAGACTTCACGACGATTCTCACGGGCGACGGGATGGGTGGGTTTCGCGATAGCGTCACCTACGGGATCGATGATCTTCCGGCTGCCCATGACCTGGGTGACTTCAACGGAGACGGTCACACCGATATCATCACGACGGATGGCAGGAATCAGGAAGCTCTGGTTCTTCTGAATACTACTTTCGACCCGGTAAGGGTCCTTCGAGGCAACGTGAACGCGGGAGCTGGTGGTGTCGCAGATGTTCTGACGGTGAACGGGGGGATCGGGAATCGTCAGACTCGAGTGCTCGATATATTGGCCTCGGATCCTCTGACCATCGAAGTTCTCGCTCCGCCTCAGAATTCCACGGCTCCCTTCGTGATCTATGCCTGGTTGGGTTCTTCGGATGAAACCACCGCCGTACAGCTTCCTCTTTCTGTCGGGGCGATGGCCATGGCGCCACCTTTTCTCGGAGGAAGCCCCCGAAAGACGGCGAACAACCTTGGACATGTGGCGCGACTTGGAGTGGAGGACTGGCCCGGGACAGCAACCCAACCGGCTCCGACAACGTTGCTCTCGGTTCCCTTCTCTGCCCGCGGGACATTCACCGTTCAGGGGCTCATCGCCGACTCCGGGTCGGCTTCGGGTCAGGTGTCGGTAACCAATGGCCTGGTTGTGGTTTCCCAGTGACTTATCAGCTCACTAAAAGGATCAATATAATGAATTATCCAAACTTCATCCACGATGCATGCCGGTCAACGGTCCGGGGTGGTCATGCTGCGATCGTTTCTCTCGTTGCCGGTGTCGGGTTGTTGCTCTCCTTTCCTTCCAGCTCCCTGGCACAGATTCACTTCGAGGCGGTTCCTGTTCTGGAATCTCCCGGTTTTCTCTACGGACCGTTTGCTCTTGGCGACGTGAACGAGGATGGAAAGCTCGATCTTGTGGCGCCTCACCTGCAACCGAATCGAATCGACGTTCGACTTGGAGATGGGCTGGGCGGGTTCGGAGACGCCACGGGAATCAACCTTGCCGTGATTCCCGTCCATGTAATTCTGGGAGAGTTCACCGGCGATGATCACCTTGATGTGTCGGTGGTCAGCGGGGACGATGACGCCGTTGTCTTGCTTGCTGGCGACGGGAACGGTGGATTTGGCTCTCCTTCTCAGATGCCGGTCTCCGGTTTTCCTTTCTACCAGGAAGCGGCAGACTTCAACACGGACGGCAATCTTGATCTTGCGGTCTTGACCCTTTCCACGGATACGGTTTTGATGTTTCTAGGCGATGGCGCCGGCTCGTTCCAGCTGTCGTCCCAGTTACCGGTGCGGCCGCAGGCCCTTTCTCTCGAGGTTGCGGATTTCAATTTGGACGGTGTGCCTGATCTTTCGGTTTCGTTGGGTGGTGGTCTCTTCGATGAGATTACCGGCGGTGTCGCTGTTCTTCTTTCCGATGGCAAGGGAGGCTTGACCCAGGATTTTGAGGTCGAGGTGGGAACCTATCTCACCGGCCACGCCGTTGGCGATTTCAACGAGGACGGTCGTCCGGACGTGGCGGTTGCTGAAGATGGCCGGGTCTACATCCTCGAGGGAGCCCCGGGTAATCTCGTTCATACGGCAACCCGGGGACTGGCGGGAAATGGTCCGATCGCTCTTCGGGCGGTCGATGTGACCCGTGACGGTCACCTCGACCTAGTCGTGCCGATCTTCTCCTTTGATGTCGGAGAGTACCACCGGGTCATCACCTTCGTGGGGGAGGGGGATGGTAGTTTCCCCACGACCCGGGAGAGTCGCGCGGACGGGGGAGGGATGGTTACCGGAGACGTCAATCGGGATGGAGACGTGGATGTTGTGCTCGGTTCTTTCCGGGGGACCCTGGCCGCTCATCTTGGGAATGGCAACGGAGAATTCATGCCGACGGATTTCGTCGACGTGTCCGTTCAAAACGAATCGATCGTGACCGCGGACTTCAATGAGGATGGTTTCATGGATGTGGCCACGGCCACGTTCGAGAGCGTGATCGACGGGATTTCGATTCTTTTGTCCGACGCCAGCGGAGGATTCAACCCGACCCCGCTTGCTTCGGGGCCGGTGATCATTTTCGTTGGAGGAAAGATCAACGCCGATCAACATGAGGATCTGCTTGGCATTCAATCAAACGGCACCGTGCTGGTGTGGCTAGGGAATGGGGACGGCTCGTTCAATCAAAGGCCTCCGTTCTTGGGCGCGCAGTTTGCAACGTCGGGGATTCTCGTGGATCTTGACGAGGATCAGAATCTAGATCTTGTCGTGGGCTATTATGCGGCGGTCGGAGTGTTTCTCGGATCGGGGAACGGTTCCTTCAGTGGTCAGACCGGTTTTACGGCCTATGAGGGGGAATGCCGGGTCATGACCGCTGATTTCAACGAGGACGGTCATGCGGACATCGGCGTTGCATCGGCCGGGCAGGGGGTCTCGCCGCCCCGATTCTCTGTGCTCTACGGTGACGGTACCGGCGACCTGACCCTTCCTCTTTTCTTCAAGGATATTGATCTTGACCCCTTGATGCCGGTTGCGGGTGATTTCAACAATGACACTCATGTAGACGTTGCTATTCCTCACCACGAGTTCGGTTCCGGAGTCACTCTTGTTCCGGGTACGGGTGGTTTCTCTCTGGGTGATCCGGTTCATCTTTTTGTAGGATCGCCAAGGACGGCAGTCAACGCCGCCGACCTTGACGACGACGGGAACTTAGACCTTCTGGTCACCAGTGAGGATACGGCGGATGTAGCCGTCTTTCCCGGGGATGGATCCGGAACTTTCGGGGATCGAGCCCGGTATCGAGTCGGAATCAACCCCCGGGCCCTCGCCGTGGTTGATCTGGAAAACGATGGAGATCTCGACATTCTCACCGTGGACAAGGGGGATGAGAGTGTTTCGATCTTGCGCCAGGTTCCCCCTCCGCATCTTGCGTGTCGGGCCGGCAACATGAATCGGGGAGCGTCGGGGATAGCGGCCGATGTGGTTCTCATCAACGGTTCGGCTGGAGCTGGGGATGAACGAGTGGTGGAGCTTCTTCAGTCTGAAGCTCTTCGGATCGATCTTGTCAATCCGCCCTCCAAGGCTGCTGGTACGTCGGGCTACGTCTTGTATCTCACGGTTGGAGAGCCAGGAGTGGACGAGCGGCTCTTTCTTCCTCGGGGTACGGGAGTCATCTGTATCAATGCGCCGCTCACCGGTGGGGCGGTGACTCGCATCGCCAACCCGATCGGCCATGATCCGATTCTTGGGGCCGAGAACTGGCCGGGTCCGGCGACCCAGTTCGCGCCGACAACTCTTCTCGATGTACCGCTCGTGGGCCGTACCGTGAGTTTTTATGTTCAAGGACTGATGTTTGATTCGTCTGCTCCGAATGGATCGATCGGAGTGACCAACGGGGTGCTCGTGAGGGTGGAATAGCCCGCCTTCGCTCGCCTCGCGGCGAGCTACGGCGGGTTTCACCCGCCGGCGTAGAGTTGCAAAAGGGATCGAGGTGGCGACAAGGGACCTTGGTAGAGATTTTTTGGGAGCGAGTCTTCTGTCAAAGCGTAGAATCGTTATATCGGCAGAAGACTCCATCCGGAACTACCAAGGAGCCCGGGATTGATGATGACGAAAGTTGTTTCCAGATTGTCCCTGGCTGGACTTTGGCTGTGGCTGGGGCTTGCCTCGGCCCAGGCCCAATCCGCGCCCCAGGGCGCAACCGAAGCCCGGATTGTTCGCCCCAGCTCCGAGGTGAGTGCCAAGATTTTTGATAACTGTGCCATCTGCCATTCTGCTCCGCTTCTTGATCTCGCCACAGATCGAGCCTGGATCAACGGTATTTCTCAGACGGCGTGAATGACTCAGCCGAAGGAGGCCCGTGAGGCCTTACAAGGTTATCTGCGGTCGAAGTCAACGGAGCTCGTTCGTCCCGTCCTGATCAAGTTCGGGTTTTCTACAGGATCGGGATCGATCAAGACTAATTTTGACGAAGGATCCCTTTATTTGCGTCGAGATAAGAAGCGATATCGGGTTCTCTTTGAAGAGGGAAGGGATGCTGCTCCCAAGATCGAGGTGGGAAAGTACGAGTGGCTTGGTTATTGCCTCGAACGAGCCGGAAAAGACGGTGCCAGGTGGTTTGCTTCTACCACCGGACCCAAGGGCGACGATGTGCTCGTGAGCCGGGAACTTCCGACGGTCATCAAGGTTGACCCGGTCATCCGGGTAAACCTTCGCGCGGTGAGCAAGAAGGATGTGGTCGATCTTCAGTTGACGATTCTTGACTGGCGTCGTTCACCGGTCACGGTTTATCAGGACGGCGAGCGCGTTCCGGCACCCTACGAAATAGTTGATGCAAAGGGCCGCCGGGTGGCCAGCGGGAATATGCAGTATGGCTGAGGTAGTGCCGCAACGGCTTCGGTGAAGCTCAAAGAGGGAACGTATCAGGCTCCGTTGACGATAAGATCCGGGTTCGAGGCCGGGCCGTTCGAGATGAAGGGAAAACTTGAGTTGAAGCTTGCTCAGTCGTATTAGTCGTTGAAGGGTAGGAGTTCCGTTGCAGTCGAGGAACTAACAATAGCTATTCTTCGTCGAGCTCAACCGGAATGAGAACGGTCGTCGTCTCGATGCCGGTGACTTCAACGACCCCTTCCTGGGTCTTTGCCGCTACTCGCTGGCTACCGAACAGATTGTCCGCATCGAATCGAACCCGCCAGTGGTACCTACCGGGAAGGACCGTTTCTCTGTGAGTTGCGGTCTTTCCTTCTATTCCTCCCAGTCGGTGGATGCGATCCCAGGTGACACCGTCTTCGCTGAGATAGAACTCAGCCACACAATCCGGCGCGGCGGATGAGGTCTCGAAGCGGATGATGGCGCCACGTCGGAGCCGGAGTTCGGCGTGGACTTCATTCTCGGAGGGAACGGTTACTGTCGTTTCCCCGAGCCAACCGACCGCGTTCGCCGTGATCGTTGTTCGACCGGGCTTGAGACGTTCGAACGCGAACTCACCGTTTGGCCCTGCTTGAGTCCACTGATCCGGTCTTCGCTGTGAATCCCACTCCGTCCCACCAGGAGTTGACGGCACCCCATCGGTCTTGGTGTAAATGAAGAATCCCTCCGGGCTCACTGCCTCATCAGCGAGAATGACTCTGCCTCGCAGTTGGCCCCATCCGGGCATTTCGAGGGTCGTTTCCACGGCCACATCCGTTGGGGAGACATCGATTCTTTTCCATGCCCAGGGCCGGTCATCGACCTGGACCCAGAGATACCAGGGTCCAGGGTGAAGGCCATCGCCCAGGATTCTACCGGCCTCCCTTTCTACGGGTTTTGCGTCCGCGTATTCTACTGTATGTCTTGACTCGCCCCGAATCAACATCGAGGCAGTGGGATCGAGAAGGTCCCAGGTAACTGCATCGCGAATGTCTGCGGTGAGCCGGATTTGTCCTTGCTTGAGGCGTGGAAGAACGAGTTCAATATTCTGATCTCCACCGTGGACGAGAAGAGGTTCGACCCGTCCAAAGGCGCCCTCCCCCGGTGGATACATGACTTGCAGATTCCACGTGCCGGTTGTTGCCAGGGAAAATACGAACCGTCCATCTTCGGGAACTATGCTTTGATCCGGGCTAAGAGTGAGTCCTTTCCGAGAAAGCCTCGGCGCGGCGCCGGTGACTGGCTGGCCATATTGATCCACGACCCGGCCAGAGATCGGGGCCGCCGGTTCCAGCAGGAAGTCCTGCTCGACGTCTTCGGTCAGGGACAGAGTCACGGAGAATCGCCGGTTCGGGTATCCTGACGCGTGAGCGGTGAAGATACGGTATCCAGAGTTCGGTGAGACTCCTTCCATGGAGTAGTAGCCTTCCGAGTCAGCCGTGGCTTCTTGGGCGGAGAGGCATCGAACCGTTGCTCCTGGGATAGGAGTCTGATCGGGTCGGAGAACTCGTCCAAAGACCCGGCATGATCTGGGAGCATGCAGAACGATCTGCACGTTTGCGCCCTTGCCGATCTCAACCCGCACACCATCATCCCAGTTCTGAGAAAATCCCTCGGAATAGGCTACCAGGTCATAAGTGCCGTGACCCGACTCATCCACAGGGAGTCGATCGAAGACGGCGGTGCCTTCATCCCGGGTGTGAGCCGTAAAGACGTCCCGGATATCCTCGCGATGTCCGAGGAATAGAGTGTGGCGGGGTGATGCCTTCGGGAAGCTTGGAGAAAAAGGAAAGAACCGAGGTTCCGCCCGAACACTGGCATGAGGTAGCCGCCGGCCGCTTTCATCAACCACGGTTACCCGAAGTGGCCCGGAGGATCTAATAGGGATCACTATGTTATCGAGGGTCGACATGCCGGAAAGTACATTCGCTGTTGTCCACCCTAATCCCGCTTCGGAGACTGCGAAGAGTATGTAGGGGCGGGGATACGGAGCAAGACGATGGTCTAGCTCGAACTTTCCGCTGTCTCCCACGCTGCCGCTTTCCCAGGAGTTTGCTGGAAAGAAAGTCGCTTGTGCACTGTCGGAAACGAAGACAGTTGCGTTCCCAATAGGACTCGTACCGTTCTTGCCGACAACGGAACCGCGAACGGTTGCACCCGGAGCGAGGAAGATATTCTTCAGGTCAAGTTCTCGGGTAAGTTCTCCTGCCTCCTTCCTTTCGACGAAGTGTCTGTGGAGGGCATGGTCTTGGCTGTGTACGGAAACCGCGTAGGAGTAGTCTCCTGATGATTGTCGAAGAAGACTTGTAACGAGTTCTTCTTCCGTGGGTGCTTGCGAAACACCCTCGAACCGTCCGTCCTCATCCGTAGTCGTAGTAAATAGATGGGGCGGCTCGAGTCTCATTGAAAGAGCGAAGTGCACAACGGCGTTTGAAATTGGCTTCTTCATGTCTTTGTCGAGAACGCGCCCGAAGACCCGGATGGTTTGATTCTTTCCGATGGCTCCGGAGGAGGAGATCTCTCCGGAAAGAGATGAAGGAGGAGGAGCTGAAGTGAGGATATGTGGGTCTTGGCCCTCAGTGTCAGGCATGATGTTAGCGTTTGCTTCGGTGGTCGGTGTAGAAGCGAGTTGTTCTCCCTCCGGCGCTTCAGAAGAGGTCTTGAAGAAGGTCAAGGACAGGCTTCCAACAATCAGCAGCGAAGCAGCCAGAATCAAGAGAGCCGAAATTCGAAACCCGCGAGAAGAGTGTTTTTGGCCGTAAGACTCCGGGCTCTCATCCCGGTCAGGCGTAGCAGGGAAAGTGTCTCGAAGCAAATCCGCACAGTTCCTGTAGGCAGACATCGCCCTACGACATCGCTCACAATGGCGGAGATGCGCCTCAACTTGAGGGGCAGGCGTGGGTTCAAATGCAGCATCAAGGACGAAGCTGTCGAATTCTTCACAGCCATCAAGTGGATCGAACATCGGATTCCTCCATCAAGACCTTCCGCAACGTTTTCACTCCCAGGTGAAAGTGCTGTCGTGCGGCTGCGGTCGTACAACCAAGGATAAGGCCCACTTTTGAATAGTCGAAGCCACCGTGCACCCGTAGCAAGAGTGCTGCGCGCTGGCGGGGAGGCAATGCGTCAACTACGTGGTGCACTTGCGCGCTGAGTTCGACGCCTATCGCGTGTCTGGCGGGTTCGTGGGAATCGACAGTCTTCAGGGCCTTTGTTCG
>JAJDCM010000417.1 GCA_029260825.1 Planctomycetota bacterium
TCCGTCGAGGACAGCCCTTTCGGCCCAACTCTGCGTCGCCGAAAAGCACAAGAATCAACAAATTCGAGTCCATTCCGGCTCCTTGATCTGAACCGAAATGACTTGCCCTCGGCGAAAAGCACTTTATCAACGGGCTGCTAGCTCATCGGGAAGGAATCCGAATGGGCCACGTCCGCCCTTGTATGCAATCCTCCCGTCGCGCCCGATCAGGTATAAGCGATCCGTTTGAGGTTGTTCCACATCCAGCGTTCAGAAAGAAGATGGTAACGAATGGTAACGATCGGTATCGACAAACTACGTAAGAAGTTCTTTGAAATCATGAGTTTGACTCCCCATAAATGTAGGGATGGGCTCAATCAAGCTACTTCAGCTGTTTGAAGAAGCGGTGGCTCATCTGGTAGACTGCCCGGCTATGACGACGAACAACCAATCCAAATATCGTTTCGTGTTGCTTCTGGGGATTGTATTCCTCTTGAGCTCGGTTTCCTTGTCTGCTCAGGGGCCTCAGGAGAGCCAGGGTGGTGAGGGCAAGCCGGTGGAAACCACCGACACAAGGCCGGCGAAGAAAGCCGAGATCCCGGAGGAATTCGAGAGCCCTCATCGAGCGATGGGCACCTTTGTCGAGGCGATGAGCGTAACCGGTGACGAGAGTTTTGGGGAAGTCGAGCGAGAGAATGCCCGAACTACGGCGATTTCCTGTCTCGATCTTTCCCAGGCGAATTCCGAGCGGGCGTGGACCTTGGCCACGAAGCTTGTCGCGGTGATCCATCGTCTCGGAACCTACGAGCCTTGGTATTTGTGGTGGAAAGGAGAGGCAGAAGCCAGCCAGTCGACCGAGCAGATTTACTTTCCCCACCGTCGCTTTGACCGGATTCTCGCGGACTATCCATCCGTGACCCCCAAGGGCCGAATCCTTCTTCGAAAACAAGCGGACGGACGTTGGCTTTTTTCGGCGGAGACGATGGCGGGGGTCGATGAGCTTTTCCTGAGTATGGAGAGTTTGCCGGTCCTGGCTGACGTGGATGAGGAACAGCTCGAGACGGGGTTGGGGTTTCGCCGGCATCTGCCCGAGAGCCTCAAGGGAGAAACCTTGCTGAGCCTGGAGTACTGGCAGTGGTTGGGCCTTCTCCTGGTCATCTTTGCCGGTGTTGTCGTGGACCTTTCTCTGCGATGGGTTTTGCGAGTGATTACACGGTTCATCATCTCGCGCCAGGATGCCCGTGCCCGAAAACAGACCATTACGCGAGTCGTGCGCCCCGCGGGTTTGGTGGCGGCGGCAGTTCTCTGGCAATTGCTTCTTCCATTCCTTGATCTTGGGGATCGAGCCTACACCATCGTGTTTGCGGCGGCACGGGTCTTCAGCGCTCTTGCCGGGACATGGGCTGCTTTTCGTTTCGCGGATCTTGTTGGAGAGATCTTCGCCTCGAAGGCGACCCGGTCCGAGACCAAATTCGATGATGTACTCGTTCCCTTGGTTCGAAAGACGATCAAGGTTTTCATCATGGCGGCCGGGTTCATCTACTGCGCCGTTGCTCTTCGAATCAACATTCTTCCCATGCTCACCGGGCTTGGAATCGGCGGCCTTGCTTTTGCGTTTGCTGCCAAAGACACGATCGAGAACTTCTTTGGGTCCATTGCAGTCATTGTTGATCGATCGTTTGAGGTCGGGGACTGGGTGGTGATCAGCGATGTCGAGGGGACGGTAGAGAACGTCGGGTTTCGTTCGACTCGAATCCGGACTTTCTACAATTCTCTTGTGACCATCCCGAACGCAAATCTCGTGCGGGCGAATGTGAACAACTATGGTAGGCGAAAATATCGGCGCTGGAAGACATCTCTGGGGGTTCAATACGATACGGCCCCCGAGAAGATCATTGCCTTTACCGAGGGAATTCGGGAGCTCGTTCGAAGTCATCCCTATACCCGGAAAGACTACTTTCAGGTCCGGTTTCACCAGTTCTCAGGATCCAGTCTGGATGTGCTGGTGTATGTCTTTCACGAGGTGCCGGACTGGTCAACCGAGCTTCGGGAGAGAGAACGGCTGGCCCTGGATATTCTTCGGCTTGCTGATCAACTTGGAGTCAAGTTTGCCTTCCCGACCCAGACCCTACACCTTCATCGGGAAGAGCTGGATCCGGATCACGTGCCATCTGAGATTCCCAAGTCGATGACGGAGCGGAGGAGTCTGGTGCGGGGAATTCGAGCTGCCCAGGGTTTGACCAGGAACCAGGGTTGGCTGAAGGAAAAGCCCGGGCCGGTGCAGTATCAGGGCGGGCCGTCGGTGATTGCTCCCGAAGATGTTGCGGATCCGGATGCGCACAAGGTTACCGAGGTGCCGGCGGTCGATCCTCCGAGTGACGAAGGACCTCGCAGCTAAGAGAAAGCGAGCGATTGCCAGGTCGGTGACATTCAGTCCTCCTCACCGAGGATCGGGTGGATGATCTTGTCCTCACTGCGCACGTTGAGGCGCTTGAAAAACATGGGGTGGATGGCGCATTCATCGTCCGACTGGATCGCGAGGCGATCTCTCGATGAGTATTCGAATGCCACCGAGTAGTGAGGGCCGTTTTGTGATTCGACCCGGCCAATGATTCCAAGCTGAGCGACGAGGGTACGGAAATTGATCGGTGAGTAGTTTCCGGGCCACAGCGACGCGGTCTTTGGCGCGGTCTTGTCCAGCTGGTTTGCCTTGAAGACGGGAGAGAGCCCCTTCAGTGCGTTGACGATGAGGCTTGCCTGAGGATAGACCGAGCTATAAGAGTTGATGACCTCGTTGGCCAGCTCGAGTTCGGCTCGCTCGACTGCCTCGGTAACCGCACTACCATCGAAGACGGGGAAGGTCCCGTGAATCATGGCTCGGGTCGCGATGTGATTACAGAGCACGATGATCTGCCTCGGCCTGAGGTGGGTGTGGCGCAGGACGTAGGAGAAAGTCGGCTCCATGAGTCCGCAGCGGTTCTTGACTTCTTCGCCAAAGTAGGGCGCCCACATCTTGCGATGAACGTCCTGATGATCCCGCCAGTGGATTGTCTCGGAGGATTCCGGGAGCAGGCTTTCGGTTTCGGAGAGGTACCGGTGGAATCGCCAGCAGATCAGTCGAAGAAGGTCCTTGCTTCGCCAGGTGAGGAAAATGGGGTCTTTGGCGTACTTGAGAGGGTTTGTGATCACGCTTTCGACCAGATGAGGATAGACCTCGCCGGCGAGAAATACTTTGATGTGAATCCCCTGATGAGCGAAACGCCGGTTAAATTTTGCGGCGCTCTGCACCAGGGCAGCCGTTACTTGCATCATCTGCTCGTTTTCGATCTCGTACTGTTCCAGGGAGTCAACGGCGATGATGAGTGGGGTGGTGCGGGCGGCCTCGACGGCGGCCGCCTTGCCTTGCTCGAAGACGGGGTCGTGAAGAATTTCCTGCAGGCCGGTGGCGATGTCGGACCCGTCGATGTTGAGGCACTTCTTCAGGACGCCGTCGAGGACTTTGAAAACGAAGCGGGTAATTGGCCCGCGATCCTCCGTGAACAGGCAAGCTCTGGCAATGTTGCGGTCGCGGTCGGCGAGTTCCCTAAAAGCGATCGACCAGAGGATCACGTCCCACATCTGGGCGATGTTGTGGACATGGAGCGCGTTGGAAAGTCCCGGCTGCTGTCCAAGACTACGCATGATCTTCTCAAAGACCTCTGGCTCGTCAACATCAACACTTCGGCAGTCAGGAAAGCGTGTCTGAAAGCTGAAGTACTGGGAGAGAGCCGTTTTGCCCGATCCTCTCCGTCCAATCACCAGATAGGTCCGAGGATCAAGAGCGGAAGAGTTGAAGGCGGTCTCGGAAAAGAAGTAATCGCAGTAATGGTCCTGCAGTCGTTCGACTTCGGTTTCGCAGTCGGCGTCTCCAAAGGGTCGCGAGGCAAGATGCGGAGATGCGTTCAAGTCCATCGGAGGTTCCTTTCCGGACGCAAGGCAAGGTGGTTGGCGTGGGGCATGGAGTGCCAATAGTAACGATCGGCAGAAAGGAGGGATGGGCTTGATGGGAAGAACGGGAGAGGGGGAAAAGGGGGAGACAGGAAGAGAGAAAGCTGAAGGAGCGTAGGGGATTGGTGAGAAGTTGGTGCTCTTTTGGTTTCCTCGGGGCGATGGGAATTCTCTCCACCACCGCCCCGGGGACACGGAGCTTCGGATGTTGCCATCCTGGATGCCTCTATTCCACCAGAAGCAGCATCTCCTTCACGTCGGACTCAACGACCATCTCCCGTGAACAAATGTAGTGAGCGAGTTGAATCCGCTCTCCCACGTGAGCGCCTCCGAAGGCATTGGGGATTGAATATTGAGCCGTTCGACTGACGGTGGTGTTTCCAGGTAAACTGAAGTTGCGGGTGCTCAGCTGACGGACCTGCCGCCGGGCCGGGTCGTCGGGGTTGAGAATGGCGTAGATGGCAAGGGTTCCGCGGAACCGGTTCGGTGTTGTATTCGAGACCTCGATGGTCACCGGGAACGTCTCCCCGGGTCGAACTTCGAGCACTTCTTCCGGATCGAGATCATCGGTGATCGTGACCTCCGGAGGAGTGAACTGGAAGCAGAGCTGGTCGATGGCCGCCGAATCTCTGGAGCTTCCAAAGTCCGCGCGCAACGACAGGATTCGCAGGCGGGAAAGACGACTGCCCACCCCGAGGAGAAACTGGCTCGCCGAAGGGTTGTTCGTGGTGGTCGTGGTGTCGAGAACGTTCCCGGTTGCTCCCGGGCCATCGTAACCGGTTAACCTTGCCACGGAGTCTTCGACGTCGAGGAAGAAGAGTTCGGCCAGAACCACGGGCCGGGGCAAGTGGACCACAGGATCAACGAAGTCGGCGATGATCGATCCGTAGTCGGATCCACCTTGATTTCCCGGGTTTGCAAGGGTTGTGATGTAGTTGGGGGGAGTTGACGGGACGAGATCGTCGGTGTCGCTCCCGAATGGACCGGTCCGGTTCGTATAGACGCCCATGGCTCCGTTGACCCCGGAAACTCCCGCGAGGTGAACTCCCTTATCCTGAAGGACGGTGCCGGAAAGATCGGTCCCCTGGGGGATATCGGCATTGCTTGCATCCCGATCAAAATTTACGATCTGGGGATCACCCGCGGCGGATTCGCTACAGCCCGAGATTTCCAAGGTGAGAGGGCATAGGGTCTGGCTCGTGCGAACAACCGCGACGAAGTTGAGAACAAATCGACCCACCTGTGAATTCACCGGCCTCCAGCGAAAGACGCTTGAAACGGGCTGGCCTGGAAGGCTGTTGATCGGAAGCTGGGGAGTCATGGTGGCGCCGGGCGGAAGACCGACCGCGTTCAAAGTGACGATGTCCTCCGGGTCAGGATCCTGAGAGACTACCGTGAAGGTGATCTCTTCGGACGTTATGCCGAAGAGAGTCTGGTCGCAGGGTGTGGGCGGCAAGAAGATGGGAGGGTCTCCGCTTCCGGCCAGGAGCAGGAAGAAGTCGATCGGAACCTTGCTTTTGGGATTTCCGCTGGCGTCAAGATCTTCCATCATGACCTGGGTCGAATAAACGGTTCTTGGGCAAGTCGGCTCGAACGAGGTCCGGGCGCCTTTCGTATCCCAGGTGAAAAGACCACTGGGGCTTACCGACACTCGATTGGGGGCGCCGGACATCGGGTCGCCCGGTTGAAGGAACGAACCGTCCACCGAAGCCTCGAAACGGTTTGACAACCGGAACCGGATCGGATCTCCGTCAGCGTCCTGGGCCGGAATCTGGAAGCTGCATAGGTCGTCTCTGCGACAGCCAATGATGGGTACGAGCGTCGACGTTGGCGGGGTGTTTCGAGTGCCGTCGATGCCACCGACATTCACGACCGTTTCCAGTTTGTACGGAAGTGTGGGGTTGTTGATGTGACGGTTGCCAGGGACCGTGCCGCTACCCGCCCTATCGCAGGAAGCCAGCCGACAGCACGAGGAAGTTTGGGCATCGAAATTCCCTTGAGTCGGATACTGATGCCGGATTGTGGAGAGACCAGGATCGGTATGCAGGACACCGAAGATGAAATTCTGGCGGATGTCGATGGCGGTGACCCGGACATGAAGAACCGGAGTCGGTCCTGACCCGTCACCGAAGAAGAATCGCGTTTCTCCGATTGTTTCTTCGACCGAGTCCCCGACATCGGGAAAGCCGTCGGGATGGCTACCTGAATAGGCGTCGCGCCTGAGCGCCACGGTGACCGTAAATGCGATGGTCCTTGGGGCAATATCAGGACGGGGGCGCCAGGTGAGTAGCCCGTATCGAAAATGTGTTGCCGATCCCGAGGACGGAAGAAGCATGACGAACAGCATGGCGGTGATCAGGCCGCGAAGAAAAACGGATGGTTTGATCGTTGAGGGTTGCATGAGTTACCTCCTCGTTTGGACTATTCTGGCCAAGCGTATCCCCAAGCCTCTCGAAGTCACGAGGGCTGTCCGCATTGTACGCCTCGCGATCTGGCCAGGTCAACAACCGCCTTGGTTGGAGGTTGGTGTGATTTTGTGCTAGAATAATAGCGCATATTCGTTCTTGACCCGATTTTATCGTTGATAAGGTCAAAAAGCACTTGATCGACGGCTGCTGTAGCGGAGAAAGATTGTGGTTGATCTGCAAGGTCGGGGGATCGACGACCAGCTTCTCCTTCCTTCCCGGAGATGGAGACGGCAATTCTCTGATCGCGAGCCTGACGAGTCCGATTACACCCAGTACCGGGCAAAGAGCGGGGGGACCCGAGTTTCGAAGAAACACGGTTTTCCTCGGTGAGGATGTTCGAAGGCGATCGATTTCGCATGAAGTGCGAGGCGTCGGTCGCCGGAACGTTTCCCCCCGTATTTCTCGTCGCCGACGATGGGCAAGTTGTGTTCGGACAGGTGCACCCGGATCTGATGTTTGCGCCCCGTCAACAAGTTAATGTCAAGGAGCGAGACGCCCTGGGAATGCCCAAGGAGTGTGTACTCCGTATGGGCAAGCTTACCCCGCTCCGTGTCGGTCGTCGACTTCACCTTGTGAACGCCGTTTTCGACGAGGTAGGAAGTAAACCTTCCTTCCGCTTCAGGGGGAGTCCCCTGAACAAGGGCCAGGTAGTGCTTTTCGACCCGGCCCCATTGAGCTTGCAGGGCGCTTTGTGCCTCCATTGAACGGGCAAAAAGAAGGATGCCGGATACCTCTCGATCAAGTCTATGGACGATGAATACCCGTTCATGGGATTTTGGGTTCCCTTTTCGCACATAGTCCGTCAGGCGGTAGTAGGCAGTTCTTACCTTCTCTCGATCCGTTGCCATGGTGAGGAGCCCGGGAGCTTTGTCCGCGACGATGATGTCTCGGTCTTCATGGAGGATATCCAATCCACCCGGCTGGTGTCGTTTTCGAGTTTTCTTCTTTTCCGGCATGGGAATCTCTTCAATGTTGTTTCTGGAGTGTTCTTGTCATCGATCGTCACGCTTGGGCGATGTTGCTGGTGAAGATTCATCCCGGGGAAGATCTCCGGTGACGTGGATGTCTTGTTTGGGAATCGGAATCTGGATTCCTTCCTCCCGCAAAGTCTTGTAGATGCGACCCACGAGGTCTGAGCGGGTTGAAAGGCCAACGTCGAGGTGAGTGAAAAACCATACTTCGAACTCGAGAGCGAAATCCCCAAAGCCCTTGAACCAGATCCGATGGGGCGGATCTTTCAGGGTGTTGGGGTGATCGCCTACGGTTTGGTCCAGGAGCCGAAGTACCTTCTCCACGTCGGATCCGTAGGCGACTCCCAGGTTGACGGTGCGCCGCATGATCCGATCGGTTCGGGTCCAGTTTGTGAGCTCTTTGGTAATGAAATCCTTGTTGGGGATGATGATTGTCTGTCTTTCCCAGTTGGTCACCACGGTTGCTCGAATGGTGATCTTCTCCACCGTTCCGCCGGAGGTGCCGACGGTAATGGTATCTCCTACCCGAATCGGCTGCTCGAAGAGAATGATGAGACCGCTGATGAAGTTGGCTATCACTTCCTGAAGTCCAAATCCGATACCGACCGAGGCCCCGGTGGCCAGCCATCCGAGACTCCCGAGGGTAAAGCCGAGGGTCAAGAGTGCGGCCGTGTAGGTCATGAGCAGAATGGCGTATCGAGATATGGTGAGAAGGGCGAACTTGGATCCCTCGGTGGCTTGCACCCTCAGGGGAACGATGACCGATTCGTAGATGTTGGCAATGTTTCTGGCAACATAGTGTCCGGCGCCGATCCAGAGAAGAGCGAGAAGAACTTCCCAGAGGCTCAGCCATTGACCTTGCTCTTCATCGACCTCCAGGAGCTTGACGTCGCCAAGGACTTCTCTCAGCAGAGTCTCGATATCCCAGAAGTAGTGCAGGATGATCGCGGAGATGAAGATGATTGTTGTGGCCAGAACCCGGGTGAGGAGATGGACCGCGGCTTCTGAAGTATCCTTTGTGCCCTGTTCGCGCGCTGCACGCTGACGAATCGTCTTCACCACTCTGCCCACGATCCGGCTCGAGATCCGGTAGAGAGTAGCGAGAAGAACCGTGGCGGTGAATGCCTGACTCAGGTTGATGATGATGAAGTCGGCTCCGACCTGATACCCCGCAGCACCCAGAACCAAGGCTGCCACGAGACCGAGGGAAAGGATCGGCCCGAAGATGCGAGCGATTCGTCTCGAGATTCCTCCCGGTTGGGTCCAATGGCGCACCACGGCGCCGTTGGGGAGGGTAAGTAAAATCATCGAAATGGCCATGCACGTCCGCCACATGACATGAAACAGTCGGGGGAGACTCTCGAACTGGAAGGGCTCTTGACTCAGCACTCGTGAAGGGAGGTAGAAGAAGATGGCCGCCACGCTGACAACGCGGATGCTTCGATACAGCTGGGCTGCGACCTCCGGGCGGAGGGACCTGGAACGGACGGCGATTCCATCTCGACCCAGGAATCGGCTCCCGAAGCGACGTGCGAGGGTGATCCACGCCAGCGGCCCAAGAATATTCACCAGCGGGCCTTGTATCGCGCTTGGGTAGCTAGATCTATCCATGACGATTTTGAGCAGGAAAATACCCAGGGGAACCGAACCTACCCAGATCAGACCGACGAGCAACTCCTTGAACAGTCTTGACCTGGAAAGAGGCTCTTCTTCGGGCAGCGGTGCGTGTTTCCGGCGGGTCAGGCGTGGAAGGACAAAGAAGAGGAGTGCCAGAATGACTACTTTCAGGGCCACGGGAAGGGGTTTTTTGACGACGGCATCCTGAATTTCGTGGCCTGCATCCGTGTAGGAGTCGGGAATCAGGGCGATCTCGGTCAGTGCGTCTTTCACGGTGCGGAATGTAATGGGGGGATCACTTCGCATCCAGAGGAGGCGAGATCGGACAAACGTTCGGTACTCCTCGAGCGTCGTGTTCTGTTGGGACAGGATCAGAGCCAGATCATTGTAGCCCCTCTCGGCTTGCCCCAGGGCGAGCTGAAGATCCCGAAGTCCATGGGCGAGTCCGTTGGTCCCGTCAATCACCTGACTGAAAACGGAGGTTGCTTCCTCGTGTCGATCCGGCGGCAGGCTTTTTAGCAGCGTTTCTCGGAGCGTATTGTCTTCCCCCGGAATCTGGATTGCCCACAGCCGATCGAGTGCCTCGGCGAGGCGGCGTTGGTTTTTCTCGCTGGCATCATTGAACTGGGGGAGAGTCACGCTGTTCAGGATCTGTTGTCGTCGTTCGGCGCGACGGAGGGTGGACTGAAGTAGGTCCTCTGCGGTGACTCCTTGCACCTTCAATCGAAGCTCGAGGCGCTCCTTCTCCTTGCTGAGGGCCTCGATCGTCATCTTTTCCGTGGTTTCGCGGGTCTTCAGGCTGTCGATGACGTTCTGTGTCGCGATTTTCTCACTCCGCGCCAAAGCCGCTTCGGCGAGAATTGTTCGGCGAAATTGTTCGAGGGGATCGCTTTCTTGTTCGGCCGCCTTGGCTTCCGATTCGGCGAGTTCTTTTGCTCTTTCTGCCTCTCCGGAGCGGAGTTTTGCCGCTTCCTGTCTTGCGAGGTCAAGAGCTGCGCGAGCCTGTTTGAGCCGAAGCTCGGAAAGGTCGAATTCGTTTTGAAGGGTATTGATGACTCCAGGCCATTTGGACCGAGCTTGATTGAGAAAAGTCTTGCCTACCGTGACCGCCTGAATCTCGATGTGGGCGCTGGCCTTGCGGTATTTTGTGAGATCGTCGTCGTCGGTCAGTTGCTCCACCAGGCTTCGTGCTTTGCTCTCCCGCTGATCCAGGGTCGAGCTGGCTTCGGCGGCCTGGTCGTTCTTTCTCTTCAGCTGTTCCAGGGAGCTCTGGCATTGCTCTTTGTTCTTTTGAGCCTGGGTGAAAGCGTTTTCGTATTGGGCGAGCTCCTCGGCTGACTCCATGAGAATTGACGTAGGAAGCTCTTTATCTCCCTCGGCTTTGAGGGCGGCTTCGACCTTGGCTTTGCGTTGGTCAAGGTCACCAATCCTGGTGAGGGACTTTTCCTCCTCTTGAGCTTTGAGGACTTCTTCAAGGAGGGAGATGCGTCGTGAGATCTCCTGGCTCCAGCGCTCGTCTTCCTCGGATCTAGGAGTGCCCAGATCCTTCAGGCGCTGCCTGGCTTCCGTCAGGGACTTGGCGGCATCAAAGGAAGATGGATTCTGCGCAGATAGCGTACCGGAGAAGTGAAGCAAAAGGGGTAAGGCAAGCAGTACGGCCCGTCGCATCCACGAGCCAAGAAGGAAGGGTCTCACCCGCGTCTCCTCTCGGTTGGGGTCTTTTGATCCATCGATTGACTACTCGTATCAAATTCGGGAAGTCGACCCAAACGTCTTCCCTTTCGTCCAGAGATTCTAAAGGCAGAGGCTCCGATCCAGGGGGAATTTCCAGATGGAGGACCCGGGTAATCGTGCAGATTCTGCTGTTCTCCCGGGAGAGAGTCGGAGTCGACCTTGCCAGGAGGGGATTCCAGACTAGAATATGGGTCTCTTTCTCGTTGGGGATGGCTGGGTTGATTTTCTTGTGAAAGGTCGAGAGTGTGAGTCCGGAAAACTCGGAAGTTCGGATGCGGAGACCGCCGGTGGTGAACCTGGCGGCATATAAATTCGTGACTTTGACCGATCTTCCGGCATGGCGGGAACGACTTCTTTCGACGTGCCTTGGCCTTGAGCTCATGGGGACGGTCCTTCTCAGCACGGAAGGGATTAACCTTTGCGTGGCCGGGAGCGAGTCGGCGATCGAAAAGCTGCGATCGACTCTCGAGGCAGAAACCGAGTTTTCTGATTTGATGGCCAAGTTCAGCTACAGCCAGAACCAGCCCTTCAATCGAATGCTCGTCAAGGTCAAGCGGGAGATCATTGCGTTTGATGTTCCAGGCATCGATCCGCGTCGACAGACGGCGCCTCGCCTCTCCCCCAAGACCCTGAAGGATTGGCTCGACGAAGGCCGTCCCATTCATCTTCTCGATACACGCAACGATTATGAGGTTGAGCTCGGTACGTTCCGCGGAGCGATCGCGCTTGATCTTGACCATTTCAAGGAGTTTCCCGACGCCGCGAAAAACCTTGGAGAAGAGGTCAGGAACGGTCCGATCGTGGCTTTTTGCACCGGAGGCATTCGTTGCGAAAAGGCTGCGCCTTTTCTTTCGTCGATCGGCTGTAAAGAGGTCTATCAGCTTGATGGTGGAATCCTCAAGTACTTCGAAGAATGCGGTGGTGCTCACTACGAAGGAGACTGTTTCGTCTTCGATCATCGAGTGTCCCTGGATGCGAGCCTGAAGGAGACGGATGCTCAGCTGTGCTTTTCTTGCCAGGCCGTTTTGTCTGCGGAAGACCTTGCTTCACCTGAGTACGTCCTGGGAGAGTCGTGCCCGAAGTGCTCTTCGTAGGGGGAACTCGATTGAATCCTGTCATGCCGTGGTGCCCAAGGAGGTGGTTGGAGATCCACCTGTCTTTGGATTGCGAATGATTACATATTCACTCACTCGCATAACCCCCTGATTGACAATGGGTTCTCGTCGAAGTTAAGCGGTGAGTGGATGTGGGTGTCACGAAATGTATCTCCTGCAATCGAGCGCCGTTTGGCAGGTTTTGACCCACCTTGGACTTCTCAAGATATGGATGCGACTTGAGTTAGATTCGGTCTCTCTGTCCTCTGATCGACATGGCACAGGCCTTGCTTTTGTCCGGGTAGTACCGCGACGAGATGCGCGGATCAAACCGCAGGCTCGAGGCTCTGGGATATGCCTCGATCGAAAAGAAGAGAGGACTCGAATCATGTTCAAGAAGAGTGGGATCAGTTCTTGGCTAGCTCTGGCTTCTGTAATGGTCGCTATTTTTGGAGCCGGGACAATTCGCCCGTTGAGGGCTCAATGTGTCACGGACGGGCTTGAAATTCCTCCCTGTTGTACTCCAGCATCGGTGACCTTGCCCGTTTTTCCTGCCATCTCCGATAGTTCAAAGTTTGTGAGCTTCAAGGGATGCACGACTCAGATCGATCAGAACCTTTGTGTCGATATCGACGCTCCGATTCCGGCGAACTCGGGTGGTGTGATCTGTGGCCTCTATCTCATCAAATACAAGGTGAAGCTTTGTGGCAGCGGCACGGTGCTCTGGAAGGGAACCATGCGGGCTCAATACTCCCGAAACTGGCAAGAGACGGATTCCAGTGGGCTCACCCTCGGGGTGTGGCGATTTCTCCTGAACGGTGATTTTCGTCCCACGACTTTCTTGCTGGGAAGTACTTCGAGTTCAAACGTCATTCCGCCCTGTCAGGCATCCTTTGGTGGACGGGTATACGTTGCTGGTTATATCGACTATGCCTTTGATTGCACCAACCTCACCTGGTCGGCGGCATGGGCGTTCAATCATGACTGCGACTCGATTCACCATCCATCAGGATCCGCTCGCCCCGCCCCCGCAGGTGGCTTCCATCCGACTCGATCCTATACCTTCCTGGGTCCGGGGACTTCCTTCGTTGTCGATCCCGTAGGAACTCCTGTTGGAGCCGGAGCGATCGTTCAAGAAGCTGCTCGTTGGAATGACTGGTCATCTCTTCCCAATATTTGCACCGGAGAAGAGCCAGTCAGCACCGGTTTGATGCAGTTTGTGCGCCAGTTCTGCCCTTGCAATCCGGTTCCCGGTGCTAATGCCCAGTATGATGAAACCGAATTTCGATTCAACGGGGCCTGTGGAACTTCTGGCCAGACCCTCCTGCCTCAGGTCGTTCCGTTCCTGCAGAAGAGGATCGGATCATGGGTTGTGCCGGCTACGTTCCCGGGGCAAGAAGCTTTGTCCATCGATATGGGTAACATGAACTATGACAACGGTTGCACCGGGATCTCGAGTGTTGAGTTTTTCGAGGGTGTGACCACGGTTGGTGGATTCCCCGCGTTCACGTACACTCTGACCCCGCTTGGACGTCAGGCGGTTGACCTTGGAAGCTCGAATCGAAACCCGGTCAACCTCATCCGGCAGGTCGGGAAGCCTCACGTTTCCCAGTACATTTTGAATATGAACGCTCCTTAGTCTGAAGAGTGTTTGCAAGTTGAGAAGGCCCGGCGTCCTTTGGGATGTCGGGCCTTTTTGATCTGGATCTGGGGGGTCTTGCTCCCTGTACTTTTTTACATGGTTTCGTTACAAGGTGTGAGGGGAACGACGGCACCGGAAATCAAGGATATGGATAAACCAAGTTCACCAGGTCCACGCAGAGTTGTGCTGGGTAATGGGCTGGTGTGCTTGTTCTTCGGGGCCTCGTTTCTTGTTTGGTTGCTTCCACCTGGCGTTCACCCGAAGAGACCGGCACAGATTGCTTCCGATCATTCAGGGGAAGAGCCTGTCGAGCAATCTTTCGCGAATCCTCGAGACCCTACTTTTCATCCTATCTCCGATCATGAGGCAAAGGGGAGCCTGGAGAACGGGAAGGTGGCCGTCGTCGAGACAGCCGTGACTTCGCATTCTGTTTTCACGCTTGTAGATCGGTTGTTGTACAGGTCGGATCCGGATCACGCCGCCGCGGCCCTGATGAGCCTGATTGAGGAGAACGGTGCAGAGGATGTGACGTCCGAGATTTTGAAGGAGCTGAGAACCGATGTGCTGGGTCGGAAAGAGAAGCTGCGCAACCCCACGGAGACGGCAAGTGTCCTCTTGATGGATGTCGTTCCAGACATCGACAATCACTTTCTCTCCCTGCACTACTTTGCTCTCAAAACCCAGGGTGCTGCCCACCTTGAGCTGCGGAGTCTCTTGCTTGGTTGGCCGGAGGCGCGAATTGTTCTGGACGGGCTCGTGCATCTCGATCATCGGCGGCTCGAGGTCTTCTTTCAAGATCAGCTGGCGCTGGACTCTCACGTGGCGAGATCGGCTGCTCGAATCGCCCTCAGTAAATGGGGTGCCGGTGAAGTCGATAAGCGCCAGGCAATCTTGAAATGCCTGGTTTCGGTTCTTCCGGCATCGGATCTACATGAAGACATCATGAGTGTGGTCAGATATGCGGGAGCCGAAAAGCCTGAGTATGGGTTGGTCTACGGGTATGCTCTGGGGAGCCTCCTGGGAAAGTTGGTGACCGACGTCGAGTCCCGGCGTCCAGGTTTCATCGATTCGTTCTTGCAGACGTTGAGAGGGAGTCAGTTCGTTGAAGGGAGCGCTCCTCATGAAGTGGATCTTTTTCGTGTCGGGGCCCTGGCCAATGTGGAACGAGAAAGCAAGGCCCGCGTTGAATCTCTCCGTCGTCTTGTGGATTCTTCTCATGAGCAAGTTCGGATTCAGGCGAACCTGGTTTTGATCGAGGAGCTAGGTCTTTCGCATCTGGTCGATCTGCTGGACGAGACGGAGAAGGAGGGCGTTTCGCCTTTTCCCGCCAAGAACGGGTATCGATATCTTTGGGCTGTGCTTCGGTCTCTTCGAAAGAACCCGGAGCAGATTCAATCCGTTTCACGTTTCGTGAGCGATGTCTTGCGAGATCTGCCGGGTTACCCCGATACCCTTCAGTGTATTCATCTCTACTGGATCGGGTACTCCGAATACCTGGATCTTGATGAGTTTCTTCCGATGATTCGAGATCTTTCCGTTGACTCCCGGGTCGATTTGCACACCCGGAATCTTGCTGCAAGGCTGATCAAGCGGGGACGAGACCCTCTCCGGACCGATCCGACAAGGACGGATGAAGAGGGTCGGCAGCGACTCTCGGCGGAGATCCGGAAGGCTGAGATGCAACTCGAAAACATCAAGATTCGGGGCAGCAGTTTCTCGGAGAAGTGGGATGAACATGAGGGTTGGATTCGAACTAACGAGCGTTCTTTCACGGCCTGGTATCCAGGTGCTCCAAACGGTAAGAGGAAGATCGATAATCATCGAGCTGTCTCTATTTCCGAGAAGTGGGGTCGGGTAACAAGGTCCTATTCGGATGCATTCAACGGGCGAACTCACATGAATCTTCGTCGAATGGAAGACCGCAGGAATCCCTCTTCCCGCTTGAGGGGGACCATCAAGGCAAGGAAGGGAGGAGTGACTCGGTGGTGGAGTCCTTGTTGGTCGGGAACTCTTTACGGCTTTTCAGAGGGCGCCGGACAAGGGATTTCGTTGTCCGAGATGCTCGTGCGGTGTAAGGAAAAAGTAACCGTGATTCCCGACGGTGAGTTTCTTGAGATTCAGGTGTCCGGGGAGAATCGACCACCCCTGGGCGGTGGCCGAGGTTTTGTCACGATGAAACGATGGGTGCTCCTTCCTGGCAAGTCTTATGCAATCCAAACGTATGAGACGCTGAACGTTGAGGGGAAGGCGATGATCCGTATCACCGGATCAAACTTTTTGGAGCCGTCGCCCGGAGTCTTTTATCCAATGGAGGGGTCCCGTGAGCGGTTTAATCCAGACGGTTCTCCCGACTCACGTCTGTTGTTCACGGCAGTGGAGGTCGTTGCAAATGACCCTGCCTGGAGTGACGATGTATTCTCTTTGAAGTGGCCGGAGGGAACCGCGATAACGGATCATATCAGTGGGGGCTACGAATGGATTGAGCCAAGGGAGGAAGAAGAGTCGTTCCAAAAGATCGCCGTTCCGCTCGTAGAGAAGATCGGATCAGTTCTAGGTGCAGATGGTGTCCGGAGCGATAGCGATGGACTTGACGAAGTTCGTTTGCCACCAAGGGGCCGGGAGCCACTGAGCGGACAGAAGCAGCAACGAACGGCCTCGTGGCAGCCAATTGTCGCCTGTGCTTTCTTTATATGTGGGTTGGCCGGTTTCTTGTTCTTGAGGCGGAATAAAAACCGATATGGTATGCATCCGTGGTGAATGCCCCTTCCAATCCCATGTTGAGCCGGATGAGGTGATTTGTTGAGCCGGGAACGATACGAACTTGCACGTGAACTTCTGAACAAGACCCTGGAGCTTCCGCTCGAGGAGCGAATGGGGTTTCTTCGCAAGGCCTGCGGGGAAGACGAGGCGCTCCATTCTGAAGTCATGACCCTCATGGATGCACTTTCGGCCGGGGGCGACTTTCTCGAGAGCCCGCCGTCGGTTGGCGCTTCTCTTGCGGAGTCTTTCTGGGGCGGAAAGCGGATCGGGCATTATCAGATCGATCGGGTGATCGCTTCCGGCGGGATGGGGATTGTTTTTCTGGCAAAGCAGGTGAAGCCGAGACGAACCGTCGCTCTGAAGTTGCTCAGGCCAGGAGCTCTGAACGAAGCCACGATGCGGCGCTTCGAGCTTGAAGCGGAAATCCTCGGACGCCTCCAGCATCCGGGAATCGGCCAGATCTTCGAAGCTGGAGTCGCTGAGGTTGAGGGAGGAAACCAGAGATTCCTGGCCATGGAGTTCATCGATGGGCCAAATCTCATCGAGTATTGCCGGGATAACCAGCTCGACATCCAGGAACGGCTGGCTCTTTTCGTCAAGGTCTGTCATGCGGTTCATCATGCCCACCAGCGAGGCATCATTCATCGGGACCTGAAGCCGGCAAACATCCTTGTGGATTCGTCAGGACAACCCAAGGTTCTTGATTTCGGGGTTGCTCGAGCCGCCGACTCGGACGATGCTCTCGCCACACTTCGCACGAACGTCGGGCAGATTCTCGGCACCGTTCCCTACATGAGTCCGGAGCAGGTCACGGGGCAGTCGATCGATGTTGATATTCGAACGGATGTCTACAGTTTGGGTGTGATCGTCTATGAGATGCTGGCGGGCTGCCTTCCCTATGACCTCATCCAGAAACCTATTCCTGAAGCAATTCTGATCATTCAGCATGAAGATCCGATGAAGCTGAGCACCCATCATCGGCTCCTTCGGGGTGATGTGGAAACCATCGTTCAAAAGGCGCTGGAGAAGGAAAAGGGTCGACGTTACGCCTCGGCCTCGGAGCTTGCAGCCGATATCGAACGCTATTTGACGGACGAGCCGATTGTTGCCCGCAGGGCGAGCACAGCTTATCAGCTCTCCAAGTTTGCCCGGCGGAACAAGGCTTTGGTCGTGGGGGCGATCGTGGTGTTCTTTGCTCTGACGCTTGGTTCGGTTGGCACCATGGTTGGGCTGGTGAGGGCCGAACGAGCATTAGCCAAGGAGGAGAAGCTACGCCTTGTTGCGGAAGAAGCTCAGAAAGAAGAAGCGCGGTTAAGACAGGCAGCAGTTGCTGCGTGGACAGCTGAGGAGGAACAGCGCGAGACGGCAGTCCAGGCCCGGAAGGCGGAGGAGGAGCAAAGAGCAAAAGCCGAGAAGTCTTCTGTGATCGCCATCCAGGAGGCGGCCATGGCCCGGGCGACGAGTGATTTTCTGGTCAAGATGCTGGCTGCGCCGAATCCATGGACCCAGGAGCAGGGAGAGGTTGCTCGCGAGATCAAAGTCGTGGATGTTCTCAAAGTTGCCGCCGAAAATCTGGATCGGGGTGACCTTTCCGAGAGCCCGGCGGTTGAGGCGTCTGTCCATCAGATACTCGGTCAGACCTTCAACGCTCTGGGAAAGCAAGTTGAGTCCGAGCCCCATCTGAGAAAAGCACTGGCACTTCGAGACCTGATTCCTGAGGAGGAGCGGAGCGAGAGATGGGCCGATGAACAGCTTTACACCCTGCGTGAGCTTGGATTGTTGCTCCGACGGCTCAGGCAGGTCGAAGAGGCGGAAAAGGTTTCGCGTGAGGCGGTAGCTCTTTCTGAGGAGGTCCATGGTCGCCGGGGCTACATGACGGCTCAGCTCATTTCGGACCTTACCGAAATTCTGCTGATTCGATCACAATTTGACGAAGCGGAGTCCTTGAGTCGTGAAGCTCTTGAAACGATTACGAGGCTCTACCCCCGTGCCTTGCCCACTCTCTTGAACATCCGGGATCAACTGGCGAAGATCACCTTGCGCCGAGGAAACACGGAGGAGGCGGAACCTCTCTTTCGCGATGTGCTTGAACTGGCCATCAATCTAAAAGGGGAGGGGCATCCAGACACGGCAGTCAGCGCGTCGAACCTGGCTTTTGTGCTGATGGAATTGAAACGCTACAAGGAAGCCGAGTCTCTCTACCGCAAGTCCATCGAAGATAAGACCCGATCTCTCGGGGAAAAACACAACTCCACCGCTGCGGCAAAGTGGAATCTTGGGGTTTTGCTACTGAAAGATGAGCGCCCGGAGGAGGCGGAGCCCTATCTTCTTCAAGCGAAGGAGACCTATACCGAAGTGTTTGGCACGGGCCATGGTCATACGGGAAGGGTTGTTCAAGATCTGATCAAGTGCCTGCGTGTCCTGGCCGCCTTGGCTGAAGATCGTGAAGAAACGGAAAAAGTCGAGGAACTCCTACTGCGGATTGCGAAGCTCCGAAAAAGATAGACGAACAACTTGACCTCGACACTTATCTACACAGCTTCTGACTCACTCTACTAGCCTTTCTCGTGCAACGCCCTGAAAAGCCAGGCTCTCGCCATTTGCCAGTCGTCCTTGACCGTTCGGGGTGAGACCTTCAAGATCTCAGCCGTTTCCGGAACGGTGAGTCCTCCAAAGAAACGGAGCTCCACGATCTTGGCACCGCGTTCGGTTAGCTTGGCAAGGTCTGACAGCGCATCGTCAAGCGCAAGAAGATCGAACTCGCAGGGAGTGCCCTTATTTTCCGGGTCGTGATCGATCAGAGTAACTCGTGCCATTCCTCCACCCCGTTTCTCCGCCCGGTGTGCCTTGGCGTGGTTGATGAGAATGTTGCGCATGGCGCGGGCGGCAACCGCCATGAAGTGACGCTGACCCTTCCATTCTGCATCGGGGCGCTTCACCAGGTTGAGGTAGACCTCGTGCACAAGCGCCGTGGGCTGAAGAGTGTGCCCCGGCCGTTCCCCACGCAAGAACCGTTTGGCGAGCCGTCGCAGCTCTTCATAAACCTGAGGCAGGAGCAGTGCAGCTGCCTCCGGATCTCCGGTTTCGAGCTTCTCCAGAAGGAGGGTGATGTCTTGTGGCGGCTCGGTCATGAGTGTTGGTAAGGGACTATTAATTCTTGGTTTATGGTTGCTCGGAGAAAAACATGAGAAAAGTCTGCCCCGTCGGGCGGCGTTTGTTGCTGAAGGAGATGGAGGCGCAATATTGAACAGGCGCCTGATCTTTCGATTGGATGATTATTGCTGGAGGTCGACATGAAACGAATCGCAACCCTTCTCTACGGGACGATCAACTATGTCTTGTTTCTGGGTGTATTCCTGTACTTGATCGGATTTTTGACCGGCTTCCTCGTTCCCAAGAACGTGAACTCCGGACCGAAAACCCCGACTTCGATTGCGTTCATGATCAACATCTTACTCTTGAGTCTGTTCGGGATCCAGCATACGGTCATGGCCAGACCCGGTTTCAAAAGCTGGTGGACCCGGATCGTGCCAAAGCCGATGGAGCGTAGCACCTATGTTCTCTTGACGAACATCTGCCTGGTTTTGCTGTACTGGCAATGGAAACCGCTTCCCGGTGTGCTCTGGGAAGTGGAAAGTTTCGGGGCGCAAATCGCCCTCTATTCACTCTTTGGGTGCGGGATCGGACTGGTTCTCGTCTCGACGTTCTTGATCGATCACTTTGATCTCTTTGGGCTGCGACAGGTGGTGCTCTACTTCCGCGGGCTCGAGTATTTCGAGCGGCCTTTCAGAATCCCGGCGTTCTACAAGATTGTTCGACATCCTCTTTACGTAGGCTGGCTGATTTCTTTCTGGGCGACCCCAACCATGACCACCGGGCATTTCATGTTTGCGGTCGGTAACTCTCTCTACATTCTGATCGCCCTTGCATTCGAAGAGCGAGACCTGGTCAGTCACTTCGGGAAGGCCTATCGTCGATATCAAGAGTCGACGCCCATGCTGCTTCCCCTTCCGCGAAAGAAGCGGGCATTGGAGACCAGTCGATAGCTGATGATCCTGCACTTGACGTAATCGAATGAAGTCTCTTTGAACGCCTTCGCGCTGGCTCTGCGCGAGGGCGTTTTTCATTCGCGATGGTGGCAATGCTCATGGAAATGAGGCCTTGGATGCTGTGATACCATGACGTCTCTGTTGCCACTGCAGACGGCGACCCTTGCCAGAGTTTCCGGCTGAGTATCAAGCCTCCGAAGGAGAGCGAGAGTCATGAAGCACCTATTTGTAGCCAGGTTGGCGATCTTCCTTATCATCGTTCTGTTTGGCCTTCAAGGTCGCGCAGCTGCTCAGGGTTCGAAAACCGATTATGAGCGGGCGGGAACGCTTCGCGAAAGGACTCGCAGCAAGGTTCTCGGGATGCGACTCAATCCGATCTGGGCCGAGGATGGGAAGCGTTTATGGTTTCGCCAGGAACGGGTTGGGGGTGGAGCGGATCTTGTTTCCGTCGACACCGGAACCGGGCGGAAAGAGAAAGCCTACGACCACGATGCGGTGGCCCGTGCCCTTTTTGAACTTCTGCACGTGGAGCTTGGCGCGGGTGACTTGCCCATCGAGAGAATCGATGTTGACGCGGATGGCACGATTTCCCTTCTTCTCTTCGATTCCAAATGGAAATCGCCGGTGATCCTGAGTGTCGCCGGGAGTCGAGTCCGGGTTGATACGCATCAAAGTGACCACCCGTTCTTCCTGACGGAAGAGAGCCCGGAATCGAATCTTCGGAGCCGGGGCGGGTCGAATCATACATCCATCTTGTTTCTCAATTCGACGGATGGAATCGTAGAGATACTCTGGGTTGAAAATGGCGGAGGCAGAAGAAAATACGCCACCCTCGCGCCAGGGAAGGTCCACCGGCAGCATACTTACTCCGGTCATGCCTGGGTTGTCGTTGATGAGGACGGAACAGATATTTCGGCCTTTCGCGCAACTCCTCTTGTGGCAACCGCGTCGATCACTGGAAACCCTGAATCATCTCGAAAGAAATCAGCGACGCTGAAAAAGAGAGATCGAGGTCAAGATCGTTCGCCTGGTTCGAGGTGGAAGATGGTCTTTCGAGACCATAATGCTTTCCTTGTCCATCGGGACTCGGGCTCTGAGCATCCGTTAACGAGCGACGGCATTTCCGGGCTCGGATACGGTCCACCTGTAAGCTGGTCACCGGATGGAAACTGGGTGGTGCTCACTCGAACAAAGAGTGGGGATGACCGAGAGGTTCATGTCGTGGAATCTTCGCCCGCGGATCGCCTGCAGCCCAGACTGATGTCCTACGACTATCTGAAGCCCGGAGATCAGGTACCGATCAGCAAACCGTGTCTCTTTCACGTCGGTCGAAGAAAAGAAGTTCCCCTCGCGGATGAGCTGTTTTCTGACCCGTTCCGGATCGATCGCATTCATTGGAAGAAGGATAGCTCTCGGTTTTTCTTCGTCTACAACCAGCGTGGTCACCAGGTTCTCCGGTTGCTCGGGGTAGCCGTGAGGGGCGGGAAAGTATCCGTTGTGGCAGAAGAGAAGAGCCCGACTTTCGTCGATTACGCGAACAAGACATTTGTTCACCACCTTGAGGGAGCAGATGAGGTGGTCTGGATGTCCGAGCGAGACGGTTGGAATCACCTCTATCTGATCGATCGTAAGACTGGAAGGATCAAGCGACCGGTGACGCAGGGGAAATGGGTGGTGAGAGATGTTTCGCACGTCAAAGAGGAGAGTCGGGAGATCTGGTTTCGAGCCGGGGGACTGCATGAAAATCAAGATCCCTACTATCTTCATGCGGCGCGAGCCAAGCTGGACCGAAGCGAGATGACGATCCTTACCGAAGGAAATGGAAATCACGCCGTTCAGTTCTCCCCGGATCGAAACTTCCTGGTCGATACATGGTCTCGCGTCGACCTTCCGCCGGTCCACGAGCTTCGGAATGGGATCGATGGCTCGTTGATTTGTGAGCTCGTTCGTTCCGATCTGGCTGCTCTTCTTGAGGCAGGCTTTTCCCCCCCGTTGCCTTTCACTGCAAAAGGAAGAGACGGCGAAACGGATATCTATGGAGTCATTTTCAGGCCGAGAGATTTCAATCCTGATCAAAGCTATCCGGTTGTCGAGGCGATCTATGCAGGTCCCCACGGACAACATGTTCCCAAGTCTTTCAGGAGCTATCACGGACCTCAGTCGCTCGCCGAACTTGGGTTCATCACGGTGCAAATTGATGGGATGGGAACAAACTGGCGCTCAAAGGAATTCCATGACGTTTGCTGGAAGAACCTGGCCGATGCTGGATTTCCCGATCGAATCGTGTGGATGAAAGCGGCGTCGAAAGTTGTTCCCCAGATGGACCTTGAAAGAGTGGGCATTTATGGCGGCTCGGCCGGTGGGCAGAACGCGATGCGGGCTTTGATTGATCATCATGATTTCTACGATGTCGCGGTTGCCGACTGCGGGTGCCACGACAACCGGATGGACAAGATCTGGTGGAATGAACTCTGGATGGGTTATCCGGTGGATGAGTCGTATGAAAAGAGCTCCAATGTCGCTGGCGCTTCCAGGATGGAAGGGAAGCTTCTTTTGACCGTTGGGGAACTCGACCGAAATGTTGACCCTGCGTCTACCATGCAAGTTGTTGACGCCTTGATCAAAGCCGACAAAGATTTTGACTTGATCGTGTTCCCTGGCGGAGGGCACGGTGCTGGAGGGAGTTCGTACGGCACGAGACGACGCCGGGATTTCTTCGTGCGGCATTTGCTCGGAGTTGAGCCCCGATGGGAGAAACCCTAGCAGCAATAAGAAAACGGCTGCCGGAAATGTCCGACAGCCGTTTCTATCTTCGCACAGCGTGGGTGCTGTTTCTTCTTTTGGAAGAGGGCTCAGTCGACGTTGAACTGGATCATCTTGTCCGAGATGCTGAGCTTGCCGATGCGAGGAGCGCTCATCATCCCCGGGAAGGTCGCGTTTCCTAGGTCGATGAGGCGATCCGATACCGGTGTGATGCTGATTCCGCCACCCGCGACTCCGGTGATCTTGGCGGTCGTGAATCCGCCTTGAGTCTGAACGCCGATGAAGTAGGGGCGACTCATCAAGCCGACTGGAGTGCAGTTGTCTGTGTAGGATGTATGACCGCGCTCGATGTGAAGGGTCTCTCTTCCCGGATAGACGGCAGGATCGGTCCAGAAGCCGATGCTCTTTCCGGTGAGTCCTTCCCAGGGTCCAACCGTGGTGGTGTTGGCGGTGCTTTGACAGATGGTTCCCGCGTCAAACTGCTGTGCCTTGTATTGGGTGGCTCCGGCGGCAAGACAGGGGCAGTATTCGTTTGTATTCTGGATTCCTCCGCCAAGAAGCGGTTGCTCGAACTGACAGATCTGGGAAAGCGGCATGCTGAAGTCGAAGGTGCGGAAAGCGTCGCAAGATAGGTTGCCAGTGGCGGTGGGGACGGTGGTGTCACACACAAAACCAGCGGCGGGACCAACCCACGTGTAAGATCTGGTGGGGTGGAAATTTCCTGGCCGGCAGGTGAAACCGTTGTTGTGTTCGAAGGAGTCGCAGTCGTGATCAACCGCAAAGGCCACCGACCAGTTGCCGGCACAATCAAGGGCGTAATCGATGTAGCCTTGAACGTGAAAACGGTTGTAGGTGCCAACGCAGGGAGCAACGACACAGGCGTTTCCGCCGAACCCACCGATCAGAGCCGTGGAAGGTTGGAGGTCACCGTTCATGATGAAACGCCAGACCTGGTGATCAGGTGCAGCTCCCGGAATCGACGATTCGACCCAGGTTCGGGAATAGGTCATGACGAGATTTCCGGTCCACGCGGTCAGCGCGCCCGAAAGGTTGGTCACGGTCATTGAATTGAAGAAGATGCCGCAAGCCGGGCTGGGGCTCGGAGCGAACGTGGTGAGAACAGTACCTGAAAGACCCGGGTTGCAATTGTTCCAGCACACGTACTTGGTCTGCAAGGTCAGCGTGGGAAAGGTCGGAAGGTTGACAACGGTTTGCCCGCAGCAAGGGCCATCAAGGTTGTCGGGAATAAAGGTAGTAGCACCTACCTGGCTCGGAATGAGCAGGGCCAGAAGGGCGACCAGTAAGAGGGTACACGCAGATGTGGTGGGTTGGGTCTTCATGGGCTTTTCGGTTCTCCTTCAATTCGATTCGTCTGGTTCGAGGGCAATGCCTTTGTGGAACCTTCGGTTTGTTCTGTTGCCCGCAAGAAATCGTCGCGGCGCTCTCTTCTTAAGATCAAGTAGCGTGCCAATTGATTGGTGCGAAAGAGAATATGTCTTAGGGCGTTGATGGTAAGAGACTTAGGGCGATTGCCAGGGCGGAGGAGAGAGGAAGAGCTGTGATGGAACCTGTTACTCCTGGTTACAGTCGGTAGGGAGATCGTCTCGGATGTCGGCATAACATCTGTGTCCAGGTGCGTTTAGCTCTTGTGTGACGGAAGGTAACAGGGCGCTCTCTCGTTCCAGCGAGATTGCGCTTGCTGAGTCGTGAGATTCCCGGCGGCGATGATGTTCTCTTGCGACCGAGGAACATTGTGAAGGATCCCGGTCTGGTAAGGTGTCGGGATCCTGGTCGGGAAAGTGGTTGCGGAAGATGCTTATCAGTTCAGAGGACCTCTATTCATGGGCGCGCGAATTCTCCTTGTCGAGGATGATCGAAAACTGGCTCCGCTCGTTCAGCGTTTTTTGGAAGACAACCACTTCGATGTGGCCTGGGCAAAGGACGGCGATCGTGGATGGCGTGATTTCGAAACCTTTGCCCCTGATCTTGTCATCCTTGATTTGATGCTGCCCGGACGGGATGGTTTGAGCCTTTGCCGTGAGATCCGCGCAGCGAGTCAGGCAGCCATTTTGATCTTGACGGCAAAGGGTGACGAAGCGGATCGGGTCGTCGGGCTCGAGCTCGGGGCTGACGATTATCTCACGAAGCCATTTGGACTCGCCGAACTTTTGGCTCGAATTCGGGCCGTGCTGCGTCGGTACCGCCCCTCGAGCGTGACCGAAACGAAAGAGATTCGAGCCATCGGTCCGTTTCTTCTCCATCTGGATCATCGCACCTTGTCTCGCCAGGGAGAGGTCATCGAGCTGACCCGCAGCGAGTTCGATATCCTTGAAGAACTGACCCGTAATCCGGGGAGGGTGATTCGCCGGGATGAGCTTCTCTTGCAGGTTCGGGGAGGCGAAACGGAAGCGTACGATCGGGCGGTTGATACCCACATCAGCAATCTTCGCCGGAAGATCGAGCCCGATCCGAAGCATCCGAAGTTCGTGGTGACAGTCTGGGGATTGGGCTATCGGTGGTCGGACGCATGATCGGCAAGGGGCTTTTTCATCGCCTGTTCCTCCGCTTCCTTTTGGCGATGGTCATCGGGTTTTGTCTCCTGATGTCCCTCTTTCACGTTTTTCAAAAGGAATCCATCGACAAGGAATGGCAGATCGATCTCCAACAGGAAGCCTTTTGGCTTGCCAAGCACATCGGTCCTGACCGGGAGGGTCTGTTCGAGAGTCTGGTCGATGCCTGGAGGTCAACTCATAGCACCATTCGCCTCGTCATTTTTGACAGGGATCTGCAACCTCTTGGCAATTATCCGGATGGGCTGGCTTGGCTCGATATGGAGGCGATCAAAGAGGGAAGGCAGCAGAGGGGATTCATCTCGGCGGTGGAAAGCCTTCCTCAAGGCAGGCGTCTTGTGATGGCGCGGCCGTGGGTGCCCGGTTTTCCGTACCAGCTGAGCTGGCAACTGATCGCGTCGGCGGTTTTGATCGTGGGGCTGATCGTGCTCTTTGTTTACCCGCTCGTTCATTCCCTGAATTCTGCATTCCGCCAGATGGAGGAACTCGCAAGGCAGGTTTCCGCCGGCCATTTCGGGAGAACCCTCGGTATCGAGCGATCCGACGAAATTGGTGGGCTCATCCGTGCCTTCGATGACATGTCTCGAAAGCTCGAAGAAGCGGATCGACTGAACACCCGACTCCTGCACGATGTTTCCCATGAGCTCCGGTCTCCCTTGAGTCGGATTCAAGTCATGGCGGAGACCATTCCCCTTCGCCCGGGTGAGAGAGACGAGTGTGTCCGAGGGATCAACCAGGAAGTTGAGCTCTTGGATAGCCTTGTTGATGATCTGGTTCAAACGGCGAGACTCGAGGCAAAACCCCAGGTGGATCGCCGGACCCGCATCTCCGTTCTTTCCTGGAGTGGGGAGCTGTTGCAGAGGCTTGGCAAAAAGGTTCGATCCAGCGATATCGAGTGGATCACTCGACTGCCCGAGACCGATTTTGAGATCGAGGCCGATCCCCAGCGATTGTCCCAGGCGATCAGCAATCTCATCGACAACTCGATCAACGCTTTGAGTGAAAGGCGAGATCCGCGAATTGAAGTGTCGATCGGAAGCGACGGTGATGCCTGGTTTGCCAGAGTTGCGGACAATGGATCCGGCATTCCGAAGGAAGATCTTCCTCATCTCTTTCGGCGCTTTTATCGAGTCGAGGCGCATCGAGGAAGGGATCGAGGGGGTGTTGGTCTCGGGTTGAGTCTGGTGCGGGCGATCGTTCAGGCTCACGGTGGAGAAGTTTCCGTTGAGAGCAACCCGAACACGGGAACCCAGGTGAACCTTCGGTTTCCAGTCTAGTGGACCGCACACTTTCCCCACACTTTGCGGAAGAGGGCCCCACACCAAGATGCCAGACTTGACCCCAAGACCGGACCTGCGGAACACCATGCAAGGAGTCATCGATGTCAAAAAGAACTGGGCCGATTGTGCTTTTGAGTGCTGGATTTTTCTTTCTTCTGACACTCGTCCCCGGAAGCTCTGTCTTTGCTTCTGATCAGGAAGAGCTTGCCGTCAAGCGTGACGAAGTGCGGGATTCGGACTTCTTCTACGAGGCTGCCTGGGAGACGGACTATCGGCACGCGTTGGCTCGTTCGAATCACTGGAAGGTTCTCATTTTCGCCTATTTCACTCCCAGCTACGAATCCTTGGCTCACTGTAAGGCGATCGAGAAAGACGTTCTTACCGGAGCTGAATTCGCGGAATTCGGGAAGTCATTTTCCCTCTACTGCAATATCTTCTCCAAGGTCTCGAAGGATCCGAATCAGGGAATGATCTTCGAGAAGGGTGGTGCCGATTGGCCCTACGTTGCCGTTCTTGATGGCAAGGGGCGGGTACTCGCCGCGCATGATGGGGAATACACCCTGGATCGATTCAAGGAAACGGCCGAGAAGGCAAGGAAGGTAGCTGCTGAGTTTGATGGACTCGAAAAGCGAGCGGCAAAGGGAGATCAACAGGCGTCAAGGGCTTTGTTGCTGGCCCGGATCGAACTGGGACATTTGCCTTCCACGGAGGCTCGAGCAGGCCTGGCCAGGATCGCGGACCTGGGCGAAAAGGAACGGGATCGCCTCGAAGTGCTGGTCGGTAATAAAGAATATTCTGAAGTGTTCGGTGCCTACGCCAAGAACTGGATCGATGAATCCAAAGCAGTGACAAGATACCAGGATCTTCAGAAATCGGGGGCCGCATTGCCGACGAATCAGGCTGCCTTGTTCTGGCGCTTCATGGCGGAAAAATCGATGGCCCGTGGGGAAAAGAAGGTCGCCGAACTTGCCATCGATTTGCTTTCCTCTCTTGACATTCGCGATGCCGAATTCAAGGAGAGAATGAAACGGTCGGTGGAGCAGCTACGGCGTGGGACAGGAAACTGATGTGCGCTTCAAGTCTCATCGAGGTAGAGTCATGGTGAGGAAGAACGGGTGGGGATTATCCCGAACTCTTGCGGTCAGCCTGGCGATGATGCCCCTGATTGGATTCATTCGACCTGCCCGAGCTCAATGGACCGAGTGGGGAGGTCCGGATCGCAATTTCAAGGTGCAAGGCCAGAAGCTTGCTGACTCCTGGCCGCAAGAGGGTCCTCCGGAGCTTTGGAGCCGCAAACTTGGTTCCGGATATTCGGCGGTTCTTGTCGATGATGGTCGTCTTTACACGATGGCTCGGAACGGCACGACGGAAAGTACCTTTTCTCTCGACGCGAAGTCGGGTGAAATCGTGTGGGAGCAGGGTTACCATGAAGTCACTCATGAAAAACACATACGTCAATTCGGGGAAGGGCCACTAGCGACTCCCGCGATCGCAGGCAATCGGATCTTTTCCGTCGGGGTCACGGGACGATTGATCTGCCGGAAGAAGGAGACGGGAAAGGAAGTCTGGTCCCATCACCTCTGGGATGATTTCGGCGGTACGTTTCTTGGGCACGGCTACTCTTCGAGTCCGTTCATCTACAGGGATACGGTGATCGTTCTGAACGGTGGGGCTGGAAGCAGCATCATTGCATTCGACCAGAAGGACGGAGCGGTTGTCTGGAAGAAGCACGATTTCAAGAACAGCTATTCGGTGCCCCGATTGATCAGCGTGGATGGGGAAGATCAACTCCTGTGTTTCATGGCCAAGGGGCTTTTCTCGGTAGACCCGAGGGATGGAAGTTTTCTCTGGTCGTACGACGTGGAAAACCAGTGGGGACATAACATCTCTCAACCGATCTTCGACGATGCGGAGAATCTGGTGTTCCTATCCACCACCTATGTGGGCTCTCGGGGTCTCAAGCTGGCTCGGGACGAGGGAGAGTGGAAGGTCGAAGAGGTGTGGTCCACAAAAAAGGTTCAATTCTATCACGTGACGTCGATCGACATCGGTGACTACGTGTATGGATCTCATGGGAACGGGATGGGGCAGATATCGCTCTTTATTTGCATCAATCGAAAGACGGGGGAGATCGGGTGGCGTGGGCGAGGGATGGGGAAATCGAACACGATTCATGCCGATGACAAGTTTGTCCTTCTTGACGAGGATGGAAAGCTTGCGCTCGTGAAAGCGAATCCCGAGAAGTTTGAAATCATCTCCGAGGTGAACGTCGGCGGAAACCCCGCGTGGACGGTTCCCACACTGGCTTCCGGTGTGCTTTATTTGAGGGGTTCCGGGAAGGTAACCGCCTTGGACCTGCGCCCGCAAGACTGATCATGTTCGGGAAGCGGGGCGCTCTGGTTTCTGTCCTACTTTCCGTTCTTTGAGTTTTCTTCCTGAAGCTCCCTGAACGCCGCCAATTGCTCCTGGGTCAGAGTTTGTTCGAGGGCTTGCTGGAATTCGGTCAGGTTTGCATGCTTTGTTTCGCCGATGAGCTCATCGGCGGCGCCCTCCTCCCAGAGAAGGATGACTTCCAGGCCTCGGTCATACTGAGTCGTGAGAATGGAGCGCATTGCTGTCACTTGATTGTGATCGAGGTTGAGCTCCTCGCTCAGATGAATCAACCGGTCTTCAAGCCTCTCTGATTTCTTCTCTTGAGCCTTCCGGAAGTAGTTAACCGCCTCTTCTTTTCGAATGGACGTCACCGCTTCGGCGACCTTCGCCTTGAACTGGGTGGGTTCGTTTCGTCGCGCCTCCAGGGTTTCCATCCGCGATCGCATCTCCTCCTTGAGCTCTTCCAGGGCCTCTTCTTTGAATGACTGTTCATCGAAGGGTTTGGATTTGAGGGAATGATCTTTTACGTTTTGCAAGGATCCCTCCGTTTGGGCCGGCCGGGATTCCAGGGCCTTCAGTCGATCATGAAGCTCGCGGATTTCCGTTCGCATCTCCCGAATCGCCGACATCAGCTCCGGCTCGGGTTCATCTTCCGACATCGGGATGATGGCAGGTTGCTCGGCAGTTGCAACCCATCTCATCGCGAAAATCATGGTACCTGCGCCGGCGACACCGAAGACGATGGCCAGGATCGTAATGACAGCTGTTGCGTTTTTCATGAATCCTCTCGACTTGGAAGCATCGGGCCGGGGCCAGGCGGCACCCTGGTTCATCAAGGTTACCCAGGCTTGACGCTCGCGGGCGAGGAAAAAAGCTTTGATTTTCGCGCCCTTGAGGAAAAATATCCGTACTTCCCGGAGCCAGCGTGCTGAAGGTGGGCGACTGTCTCCTTTTTGTCGAAAGGTACGCGGACGATGAAATTCGGATATAAGGTGGGGGACCTTTTTGATCTTCGTGGCAAAGCGAGATAACAAATGACCCAGGCAGAAGGAAGCGGTCAGGATAGGCCGTCCAACGTTGCTCCGCCGATGATTGAAGCCATCGGTCTTGGACGAACGTTTGATCGCACCGTGGCCGTGAAGGAGCTTGACCTCCAGGTTGCTGCCGGAGAGGTCTATGGTTTTCTTGGCCCAAATGGTGCCGGGAAAACAACCACGATGCGAATGCTAAACGGCCTACTTCGACCGACAACGGGGGAGATTCGCATTCACGGAAAAACCTATGCATCCCATCCCAAAGAACTTCGGGCTCTTACCGGGTTTATTCCCGACACACCTCCGCTCTATGAGTTCCTCACCGGTCGGCAATATATTGGCTTTGTAGCAAGCCTCTATGGCATCAAAGCCGATCAGCGGGATGAAGATGCGGAGCGTTGGCTTTCCGGGTTTGATCTAAAGGATCGGGCCGATGAGATCTGCAAGGGCTACTCTCATGGGATGCGCAAGAAACTTCACCTTGCTGCGGTCCTTGTGACTCGTCCCGAGGTGCTGTTTCTCGATGAGCCCACCACCGGCCTTGATCCCAAGAGTGCTCGGCGGCTCAAAGACATGATCGTCGAAGTGCGAGAGGGGGGATCGACGGTATTTTTATCTACTCATCTCCTGGATACCGCGGATGAGCTATGTGATCGCATTGGAATCATTCATCGCGGGTCCCTCTGCGCGGAAGGAACGGTTGAAGATCTGAAGTCGGCTGGCTATGGCAACAACCTGGAAGAGATTTTTCTTCGCATTACAGAACATGAAGCGGTCCTGGAAAAGGACGCCGCCGAGGAGAGCGATGCTGCTTCTTCTTCGAACTGAGCTCCAGGCGAATGCCAACCTCTTTCTGACCGAGGGCGGTCGGCGGGACCTTCTTGGAATGAGCATCACGATGGTCTGTACGGCCTTCGGAGCAATGCTGATTTTCCGCAAGATTTTGGAATATGGGGAAGGGAAGGAGTCTGACCCTCTGCAAGGGTTGGAGCTATTGTTTCTTGGGCTCACATTGGTTCCGGCAATATTCCTGAGCATGACACTGGTGTTGCACTCGGCACGATCCGGTCTCTTTGAAAGACCGGAAGCGGAGCTCGTCTTGACATCGCCCGTTCCCCCTCGCGTCGGTGTCGGGCTCGTTTTTCTTCGGTCTCTGGTCACGTGTATTCTGTTTTCCATACCCCTCACCTTGCCAACCGTTGCGATGGTCTGTAACCGCTTCGGCCTGGGGCTGACACCCGTTTTTCTTGCTCCTGTTGTCTTGCTCATTGTTCTGGTTCCGGTGATCGCTCCCGTGGTCATGGTTCAGATCATTCTCATGCGCTGGTTTGCCAGTCCTCGAATGAAGGTTCTGTTGCAAGGGATCGGGGCTCTGGTGACCGCAACCTTTGCTCTCCTCGGAATGCTCGGGCTTCTTGCTGATGATGACCAGGTTGAAGGCATGGTGGAAAAACTCAGTGCTTCCCCGGGCCTATTCGAGTCGATGACTGGCCCCGCTCAGCTCCTATTGCTTGGACAGGGGCCAATTCCTTCGGCCACCACCTGGCTTTCTCTGGTGGCACTTGTCTTTGTCCCTTTGATGCTCATGAACCTGGCAGCCCGTCTTTATCCTAGAGCTCATGAGAACTCGGTTGTCTCTGGACGTCCCCTCTGGAGAACGAAAACCCGATCCCCGGGTGAAACCGGAATTCGATGGCCGGTATCGGTTGCTTCTTCTGTTGCGAGAAGGGATCTTGCTCATAACCTTCAAGAGCCTGGCGCCCTCTTCGTTTATCTATTTCTCGCCGGACTGATCATCTGGGCCATGATCTCCTCCTTCGGCGAAATTGAGAGCAAGAGTTTGCCCGTGGAGATCAATCGGCTGTTTCAGATCCTCAGTCAGTCGTCGATGATCTTGCTGATCCTGGGTATGTTGATCACTCCAAGCTTGTACTCGGAGGAATTGCGGCAAAGACCACTCCTTGCCACTTCGCCCGCCTCTCCTCGTTCCTTGTTTTTTGGCCGGATTCCAGGATTGTCGGTGCCTTATGTCGTGTGCTGGCTTGTCTCCGTGGTGACTGCAGTCGCGTTGGGACAACCTATTGTGACCGTGTTGCTATTCATCCTCATCTCCCTTCCCATCATTGCCATTTCTCTGGGGGGAGTCATGGCGATTGCGACCATCCCTTTGTCATGGGGCGGTTCCAAGAAATCTCCGGGCGCGGAAATTGCCGCCGTTGTTGGACCGCAGCTCGGGGTTGGCGCCGTGCAAGCCGGCGTGATGATCGGTGTGTATTGGTTTCGTTCTCGATTCTCGGATTTTTACAGGGGCGAAGGCTTGTTTGCGAGTGGCGACGAGACGACGCTGGTGGTGCTGGTCCTCGTCGTTGTGGTGCTCGGGGGCCTCTGTCTTGGTTGGTTGGGGTTTGAAGTTGGTGCATGGAACCTCCGTCGATCTCTTCGTCCCGCTCGAGACTAGATTTTTCCAGCGTTCACCGCTTTTTTTATGCCTTGTCCGGCCATTTTTGGGCCCAGGGACGGTGATCTTGGATTTTCGGAAAAATTGTCGGAGGGGCATCGATTCTTCATCGTATTGGTACGATAAGAGAATGATTGATCGAATAGACCATAAAATACTGCTGATTCTTCAGTCCGATGGGCGAAGTTCCAATGCGGAAATCGCCCGGAAAGTGGGTCTGGCTGCCTCGGCTGTGCTCGAGCGAATTCGCAAGCTCAAGGAGCGAGGAGTGATTCTTGGGTTTGGAGTCCGGATCGATCCAGCTGCGGTTGGTCTGGGTCTTCTGGCGTTCATCCGGGTCAGGACGGATGAGCCCCTGGCAGATGCCATGGTTGCCCGGCAACTTCGGGAGGTTCCGGAGGTTCTGGAGGTGCACGATGTCGCCGGGGATGACTGCTACCTGTTGAAGGTGGTGGCAAGGGACATGGCCTCCTTGCATTCCCTTGTTCGAGATCGTATCGGCGCGCTTTCCTGTGTTCGTTCCACGGCAACGACGATCGTGATGGAGACCGTGAAGGAGACGGCAGTTCTGCCTCTTGAGGATCCGTTGAAGGATGGTTCGGTGACGGACGATCCGCCGAAGAATTGAAGTCATCTGGGTGATGAAGTGGACATGGAAGTGGAGGTTTTTGAAATGCGATTTGTTTGGACCGGTATGACCCTGTTGTTTGTTTTCTCACTTCTCTCTGTTCCCGCACAGGGGATCGTGATCCGTCACGACCGGGAGGACAAGGAGTATCGAAAGCTTGGCGAGAATCATCCCAATGTCGGATCTTTTGTTCCGGTTGGCAATGGGGCTTGCACATTGATTCACCCTCGCTGGGTCATCACCGCAGCTCATGTCGGTGCGGGGGTTTCCCCCTTTCATCGAACGATTCGATTCGGTGATCAGGACTACCTGGTTGAACGGGTCGTTCTTCATCCCACGTGGGGAGGAGGGGAATCCCTGAAGACGATTGACATGGCTCTTCTCAAGCTGGCCTCTCCGGTCACCGGCATCAAGCCAGCGAAGCTGTATCAGAAGACGGATGAGGTGGGGAAAACGGTTCTCTTCGTCGGCTGGGGTGATACGGGAAATGGGAAAACCGGTCCGCAAGAGCGGGATGAAGTTCTGCGGGGAGCAACGAACGAAGTCGATTCTGAAAAGGGTGGCTGGATGACCTTTCTTTTTGACGCCCCGCCTGCCGGGACTCCGAACGAAGGGATCAGCGGTCCTGGCGATAGTGGTGGGCCGGCTTTCATCGAAGAGGGCGGAACCTATTTCATCGCCGGGGTGAGCGCCAGCAATGAGCCTGCATCCGAGGGTGACGGTCCCTGTCGATATGGTAGTCGTGAATACTATCCACGAATCTCGAAGGCTTACGATTGGATCGTCGGCACGATGAAGGAGGAGCCGGGAAGTCAGGCTGTATGGGGGAAATATACGGTCGATCTCGGTGAAGCCGATTGGCCGGAGACCTTGACGGGAGAAATTGCAGAGGCCTTCTTTCTTGCGGTGGGCTCGGGCGACCCGGAAGATCTTGTGAATTTTGAAGAGAAGTATCGCAGCTCCCCGCTCCTTGAGGAGACGAGCGCCGGGAAGCGGGCACGAACCTGGCGAAGAAGGAAGAGAGAGTGGGGGGCGTTGGAACCCCACAGCTATGCGATTGTCGGAGAAACCGAGATCTGGGTTCTCGTCAATGCGCGAAGAAGTCACCGCTGGATGACGATGCGATTCGTGCTGGATGGTCAGAAGCTTCCTGGTCTGGAGAGGGTGGATGTAGGTCGAGCAAGGAAGCCGTAGTCGTTTCGAAGAGCCACAGAGGGGAGTGGCTCCCGACGGTTTAGGAATGTTGTGGGTCGCATACAAGGGGACGGCTTCCGATCCCGACGCAGATCCACGGATACAAACATGACAAATTTCGAGCGCCTCCTAGCAGGAGAAAACCCGTTTGTTGGTTTGTCGAGATTTCAATCTGACGGACGTTTCTTACTCAACGTCAAGCACTACTGCGTTGGTAACGCTGTAGCCGGTGGAGTTCGCGGAGCCATTATCCTGAACCAAACCTTGGATCGTGAAGACTCGCTTTTGGCCAAACCCAGTCGATCGAGTCCGGCTCCAAGGTACATTTGCCGGACCCATGATTTCACTTACTCCGAGGCAAGCAAGCGGAGGGAGATTCGGGCTTCGAATACACATGAACGGCTGAGGCGTCCTACTCACGTGGAGTGGTGTAGGGTTCGACGTGCATCCAAGAACTTGCCCCACCCCGCTCAGGGTCATCGGGCTAACCGGACCCTCCGCCCAGACCCACAGCATGTACGAGGCCGGAGAGGGACCCATGGGGGCTGGATCGAAGCTGGCCGTGATTGGCTGTCCGACGGGCACGTTGACTCGCCCCGTGTTGCCATTGAGTCGAAGGACGTCCGCAACTGACCCCATACCGGAGTTCACCGCTCCGGCTCCGCAAGGAAATCCGGCAACGTGCACAACTAGATCATCCGTATCCCCGTCTCCGTTTAGATCCATGTTTCCCTGACTGCTCTCTCTCACTCTGAAGGCAATCAGATGACCACTTTGGGTCGGTTCGACCGATACGATCTGAAGATTTGTCGTAGTACCTAAAGTTGCATTGTG
>JAJDCM010000418.1 GCA_029260825.1 Planctomycetota bacterium
TCCGTCGAGGACAGCCCTTTCGGCCCAACTCTGCGTCGCCGAAAAGCACAAGAATCAACAAATTCGAGTCCATTCCGGCTCCTTGATCTGAACCGAAATGACTTGCCCTCGGCGAAAAGCACTTTATCAACGGGCTGCTAGAACCGCCAAGTAACCCCGACCAAGGGTTGTCCTTTTTCAAGAGTGACGTCAACGGCAGGGACCTCTTCCATATTCCCTCCCATCAGACTGTCGTAGACAAAACTCGTGAGAAAATGACCGATCGCTGCTCCGGCAAGAACGTCCGATGGATAGTGTTTTCCCGCTTCCACCCGCGCCCATCCCGTAAGACCGACCAGAACATCATTCCCACCGTTGATCCATTTCCGGGTCGACTCTGACACCTCCATTGCCTGGAGATTCTTTGCGGTCAGAACAGCAAACGAAGCCGCTTCGGACGCATGACCCGATGGAAAACTGGATTCATTGTTGGAACCTGGCCGGGTCCTCTTGACGGTTTGCTTGAGCCCCTCCACCACGGTCGTGGAAGTACCAAAGGACAGGAGTTCGACGAGCCCGCCCTTCAACTTTCCCGAAAGCGGTTCAACATCCGGATCGGTCGAACCACTCGGAGCCAGAACCAGTGTCGTCAGGGCTTCGGCCGCAATCACTCCGACGAAAACATCGCTCGCGGAGCGCGCTGAACTGCCGGAACCGAAGATGGGCTGGTGGTCTCGCGCCCAGTCCGACACCTTGGTATCAGCATCATCGATGCCAAAAGCCAAGGCACCGAGAGCCGGAACCCAGAAGCGGGGACTCAGGGTTGCGGACAAAAAGCTCTCCCCTACATGACCGGCGGAGATTCCCGTAAAAGCTCTATCTCCAAAACCCGGGCGACTCGAAGCATTCGTCACGCATCCGGTCTGGAGGAGAATCAAGGCCGTGCAGAAGATCACCCCAGGCAACCATCGAGTCCCGTCAACTCGAATCCTCATGGAGAGATGCCCTTCACTCGAACCCGGGCTTGTCCTGGGTCCTACTTTTCGTTGACCAGGGCACTCTACAAAAAAGCGCAGCACGATGTAGCGTCGATTTGAAGGAGGCTGAAATTGAGAGGGCTCAACAGAAAGGCAAAACGAAACTCAGTACCGGGCCATTTCAGGATCGATCTGCTCGGCCCAGGCGATGATCCCACCTTCCAGATTCGTCGCCGTGAAGCCGGCCTCATTCAACAGCCTGACGGCCTTTTCCCCCCGAATGCCTTTCTTGCAGTAGGCAATCACTGGGGTCGCTCGAGGAACTTCATCCATACGATTCGCGAGCTGACCCAGAGGAATCAAGACCGATCCTGTGAGCTGGCAGATTTCTGTTTCGTGAGATTCCCGCACATCGAGCAAAACAAAGGACCTCTCGCCCTCCATTTTTTCCTTCAATTCGACGACCGTCAGAGACGCCACCGCTTCGGCTGGTTCCTCGGACTCACCGATCCGGCAAAAGCCTTCATAGTCAATGAGCTCGGTCACCGTCGGATTCGTTCCGCACAGGGGGCAGTGCGGGTCTTTCCTCAGCTTCAACTCGTGAAAGCTCATTTCCAGCGCATTATAGAGAAGCAACCGGCCAGTCAGGGTGTCTCCCTTGCCCAGGATGATCTTGATTGCTTCCGTCGCCTGAATGACTCCGATGATCCCTGGGAGCACTCCCAGAACTCCTCCCTCCGCACAGCTTGGCACAACTCCCGGCGGAGGCGGTTCCGGATAAAGACACCGATAGCAGGGCCCATCTCCCCGAGGATCAAAAACCGAAGCCTGGCCGTCGAAACGGAAGATGCTGCCATAGACGTTCGGCTTTCCAAGGAGAACGCACGCATCATTCACCAGGTAGCGAGTAGGAAAGTTGTCGGTTCCATCAATGATGACGTCATAGTCCCCAAGAATCGAAAGTGCATTCTCCTTGTGGAGACGGGTGTCATGAGTGATGACCTGAACATGAGGATTCAGCTGGGTCAGAGTCTCCCGTGCCGACTCCGTCTTTTTTTTCCCGACATCTCCATCAAAGTGAAGAATCTGGCGGTGAAGGTTCGACGCCTCGACCCGATCAAAATCGACGATGCCCAGGGGTCCGACACCGGCAGATGCGAGATAGACCGCAGCAGGGGAACCAAGGCCTCCAGCGCCGATCAAGAGAACCTTTCCATCCTTCAGAGACAGCTGCCCGCCGCGCCCGACTTCCGGGATGAGGAGATGGCGGCTATATCGCTCAAGCTCTTTCTTGCCAAGCTCGCTCTGGCTCATGAGCCTTCCTCTTTACCGGCTGCTTGCTGCTGCCAGAATGGAGTTCCCAAAGTCGGCGTGCTGGGAACCCCCATCTCGCGAGAAGGAATCAGCCCCGCCTCAAAACCTTGCCTTCCGGCTTCGATCGCCCGGGAAAATGCCTTCGCCATCAAGACCGGGTCCTGAGCAAGGGCGACGGCGCTATTCAGGAGGATGCCATCAAAGCCCATCTCCATGGCCTCCGCAGCCTGAGAAGGACGGCCCAGCCCAGCATCGACAAGCAGGGTCATGTCGGGCAAACGAGATCGGAGGGTTCGAAGAGCATACGGGTTGAGGATTCCCTGACCCGATCCGATCGGAGCACCCCACGGCATGAGAACACGACAACCGGCATCCACAAGCCGGCGAGCCACGACCAGATCTTCCGTCATGTAGGGTAGGACTTCGAATCCGTCCTCTGCCAGAACCTTGGTCGCTTCAATCAGGGCGATCGGATCGGGCTGGAGCGTGTAGTCATCACCAATCAATTCGAGCTTCACCCAGGAAGTATCGAAGAGCTCTCGTCCCATGTTCGCGACGGTGATCGCTTCCTGCACCGTCCGACAACCGGCGGTATTGGGGAGCACGTGAAGCCCAAGGCCACGAATGATGTCCCAGAATCCTTCGCCTCCCCCTCCTGCCGCATTCTGTCGACGAAGGGAGACGGTGATCACCTCGCACCTGGAGGCCTCGATCGCCCGGACCATCACGTCGGGAGACGGATACTGGGCGGTCCCAAGAAGCAACCGGCTCTTGAGCTCCACCTCACCAATCGTAAACGGCCGATGTACTGCCACTCTCATCCCCCCTGCATCGGGGCCAAGATTTCGATCTCGTCCCCTTCTTGAATCCTGGTCTGTGGATAACTCGATCGAGGGACGAAGTCCCGGTTGACGGCGACTGCCACCGCCTTCCCACCATAGCCAAGTGATACCAGCAGCCCGTCCACAGAAACGTTGAGCCCGACTTCCTGAGGCTCACCGTTGACGAGAATCTTGACGAGGCAACCGTCTTGACTCATGAGTTCATTCGTCCTTCCATTCGAGACGCGACCCGCAAATGTCTCATTCTAATTGATCAATGGGACACCCATACGGATTCAAAACACGAGACCCAGCTCCCGTGCCTCGGCCGATGGTTCCCCCTGCTTCAGGGCGTGACATGCCATTTCCACCACCCAGGGCGCAATGAGAAAGCCATGACGATAGAGGCCATTCAGCCGCATAAGACCCTGCTGATAGTACATTCTTGGCCGATGATCCGGAAAGCTCGGACGGCACCCGACAATCGTCTCCAGCACCCGGGCTTCAGCAAACCCGGGATGGACCGCATAAGCAGCCGAAAGAAGCTCCATGGTCGACTGGATGCTGATCGGACTCAAGTCCTCGCTCTCGATGGAGGTTGCCCCGATCACGACGACGTTTTCCGGACGGGGAACGAGATAAATCGAGTACCTCGGATGCAGAATGCGGACCGGGCGGCGAATGGAAACCTCCGGCGCTGACACCCGGATTAACTCCCCCCGCACTCCTCGAAGCTCGGGAATATCGGTCTTTGCTCCAAGCCCCCGACAATCCACAACCCAGTCAAATCGTCGCTTCTCTCCCCCAAATGAGATTTCTCCGGGTGAGATTTGATCCACGGCGACACCGCTGATCCATTCGAGGCCGCGAGAAAGAATCGTCTCCGTCAGCACCTGGAGAAGTCCCCGGTTATCAACCTGGCCCTCCCGAGGAAAAAAAAGTCCCTCGGAAAATCGATCCTCAAGATCGGGCTCCAGTTCCCCGAGTTCTTTTCCTGAGACGTTTCGAATGAGGCTCTCGTCGTGGATCCGACCCCGAACACGCCCTTGAAGGAGAGAAAGCTCACCTCGATCGAGCCGATGAGCCACCACCAGGCTTCCCTGCTCCTGAAAAAAAACCTTCGAAGGGAGCTTCTCGAGAAACCGAGGCCACTGCCTCAATGACCTCTGACCCATCTCCCCGATTTCGGCCTCGGAGGAGTCGAGTTCGCAGGTTGGCGCAAGCATGCCGGCCGCGACATAGGAACAGCTTCCACGACCGTCTTTTTGATCCCGGTCAAAAAGGGAGACTGAATACCCGGCCCGGTCCAGCTGCACACCGAGCATCCGTCCAAGGAGCCCGGATCCAACGATGGCGACAGTTAGGGACATGACCGGATTCTACGCTCCTTCTTCTTCTTTCCCCGAAAAAGCGTTTTTAAAAAAAATAAGCCTCGACAGAGAAAAGGCGAAAACGACTTCTCTCTTTCGAGGCCAGATGAATCAAACCCCACATGCGCCGTTTCGGGGGTGACCACGTGAACCTGTTTCCAGGTGGGTGCCTCTGAAAGGCTCGCTCCGGTAGCCTGTATGCCAGCTCTGTTGAGCCAGCCCAAGCTGCCTGCTTACCGATCAATCTGGCTCCCGAGGTATTTCCTGGTTCAGCAGCATTTGAGCCGATGACGTACGCGGCAGGGTATGAATCAATTTTGATTCTTTCCGTTTACTTCAGTCCCATAACACTAGCACACTGATACGCGCCTCGCCAACCCACAACTTTGCAAAGTCAAACCGCAAAGAAACTCAGCTCTTTTCCTGAAAAAGAACGTGCAAATCACGGCCCAATCCAGGGAGCCAGGAGAGATTCATTCCCGAGAAATTCTTCCCGGCGATCTTTTCGTAATGGCGCATTTCTTGCGGACTCGAACAGAACACTGCCGGAACAAGAAGAACGTTCTTCACTCCCTCTTCAGCAAGAGTGGCAAGGACCGTGCCAAGCTCTGGTTTTTCATCCAAGAAAACAACCTTGAGCCTCGAAAACGAATTTCTTTTTCGAACGGGCTGGGCCTCTTCAAGCTTTCGGAACGCCTCTTTTTCGACCGAGGAAACCCCTTCGGGAACCAGCAAAACCGTGGTGCCTCCAAATGCACCGTCCGGAACCGGCACTGCATTTGCCTCGAGCAGATCGGATGCACTAAAACCCGATAGAAGCACCAATCCTTCCGTCGAATCGAGCGCGACATCGCTCAGAAACGGCTCGCCCTGAAAGGAGAGCGGCTTCAACACGACCTTCTCGGGCAACTTTCCGGCCCCCAGAATCGAGGCAAACTCGGCTTCGGTGGAAACAATCGCTTTGGTCCCGTGGGCGTTTTCCCAGGCTTTTGCCGCAACTCTCGCCCAGTAGGCTGACCGAGGAGAATCGGTACGAATCACGAAATGAGTTTCGGAGCCAGAGGAGGTTTGCGATGAACCGGGAAAACCCAGGTTGGTCAGCACCGCCCTTTCAAAGTCGCCAGAAGAGGAAACGGAATCCGGGAGCGATACGCTCTTCGCCCGACAACCCACGGCCCGAAAATCGGGAAGCTGTCCTTCCCAGAGCTCGATTTGATCCGATGGAATCATCACCGTTAGCTCGAGCTTGGGAGCAAAGCGTCCCTCCGTCTCGGAAGGAGGACTCGGAACCGAAATCTCACTCAGCTTCCCTCCGTGACTCGGGCTCAGTGCGATAGCCTTTCCGGTCAGGCTCCGGTCATAGAGAGCCGCAAACGCGACCACCATTCCCGCGTCCCCTTCTCCGGCGAACACGATCCGCTCGGGATCAACCGTATGATGACGTTGAACGAAATGACAGATCCGACCGAGGCCATCCTGCAGCCTCCCGAGATCCGCCGTGAAATGATCGGGCAAGAACCAGCTTCCCCCCAGATGAAGATCCTCGCCACGGGACAGAACCGGAGGCTCAACCGCAACAACGATGGCCCGATCACCCACGATGAGCCTCCACAACTTCATCGCGTCGTCGGCACGGAGTCCCGCCGGAGGTAGGACGATCAGGAGCGGAAGCTTGACGCTCTCATCAACTCCCTTGGGGACGTGCAACTGGTAGCGAAGCTCGGTCGATACCTCCACTGCCAGGAATCGATCCTGACTACTTCGAGCTCGCGACTCGACATAAGCCACGTAGTCGGCGACCCGAGACCCGGGGCTGGGATCAAGAGCCGAAAGGTCGCTCACAGGAGTAATCGAAATCGTTTTTATCCGGACATCCGGACGACGCTTTCTCAGCTGATAGACCGTTCCCTCTCCATAGGCGGAGTGAAATCCCCCGTTGACGTGAAGCACGATATGATCCGGGTAGCGCAAGAGAGCCTCTGCACAAGAAAACGCCATGGTATTGTCCCAGAGGCTCTGGCTCGAGTAGATCATCTGCTCAGGAGTTCGGCTCTTGAACATCGCTCCCATGTGACCTCGAACCGCCCGATTGAATCGATCCCAGTAGGATTGGGGATGGGCATATAGCTCGGGGGGAAACCAGGCCTTTTCTTCCTCGGAGAGACGATCAAACGCCTCCTTCCCTCCGAACGCGACTTTCTTGCGAGGGCCACGAGGAGTATTGGAAGCGACAACCGGAAGTCCTTCCCGACGTGCGGTCTCAATGAGCGGCCGATAATCTGTACTATAGTTGTGCCAGATCCCCGCCTTCTTCTTGAATTCCGCTTCGTCGATGCGGCCGGCCAGGTAGTCGTCCAGCACCCCTTGGGCGTCCCGCTCAAACATCTCGAGGGCAAGAACCACTTTCCCTCGGCGAGCGATCAGCTCCTCATAAACCGCATGCTCGAACCGGTGAGTGCTCTCGTCAAGATGGGTTTCTCCGAGAAAAACAACCTCCGCATCCTCGACCTCGGACATCATCCGGTCAAGAGAGACAGGAAGCGCCGACTCGGCCTCGACGATCCGGGCCACCGCGGAAAGAGGAGGTGAATCCCACGAATTCCGGGATGGATTCTCGACTCCCCATTGGCTCCCCTCAGGAAACGAGCCACACGAAACAGTCAGGACAGGAACGACGGCCGCAAGGACCACGAAAAGCACATCGGTAGAAAATCGTATCATCGGATTGTTGCCCAGCCTCACTCCCTGATATTGATCTCGACCCCAACGTCGGGATAGTCGACAAGCTGCCCCAGCGAAAGTTCGGTCCTTGCCTTGGCAATCCGATAGGACGTCAACGCCCGGGATTCGTTGGCAAGTGCGGTTGAGAGGTCGTTCTGCAAAAGCAGCACGTCATAGCTCGTGAGAAGCCCGTTGTCGAACTTCGCGTTTCCGGCTTCCAGTTGCTTTCGAGCCCGATAAGCAGCTTCGTTCGTCGAGAAGATGGTCTGCCAGGCAGTTTCCACTCCACGAGCCGCCTCTCGAACCTCGGAAATCACGGTGCGGGTCAGGTTATCGTAGCGAAGCTTCGCCTGCCGCTCCTCGATCAGACTCCGTCGATGCCGAGCATCCAGAGTTCGATTTCCGAGGGGATACTCGACGGTGACTCCCAGGCTCCAGCTTCGATTCTCCTGGAATTCAGCAAGACGGATATCTTCGAGGTTTTGTCCCCAGTCCCGATCGAGAGCATTCAGCCCCCAGGATCCGGCAAGGTCGACCCTCGGTAGTTTCGAATTTCCGGTTTGCCCCACGGTGATCTTGCGATTCTCCAGATCGATTCGAGACTGAATCATCTCCGGTCGTTGATCCAGGGCCTCCTGGGCAAGAGCAACCCAGGCAACCCGCTCCGGCTCTTTGATTCCAAATTTTTCCTTGATTCGACGGGTGCGTGTCGACGCGTCCTCCTCCTCTTCGACGAGAAGAACCTCTCCTTTTTCCCCCTCGGGCTCAAGAACCTGGAGTCGATCCTTCGTCTTGACCTCGACATTCCAGGCCTCGAGATTGGGAAGAGGAAGGATCAAGCGAGCCAGGAGATCCTGGCCATCCCGAAGCAGTTTACTGGCAACCTGAACGTCGGTGAGACGAGCCGCAACGCTGGCCCGGGAGTTGTGGATTTCGATGGGCGCCAGGGTCCCCACATCAATTCGCGCGGTCGTGTCGGAAAGTTGACGGCGAGCAAGCTGGAGAGAATTCCTTTGCACCTCATAGTTGGCAAAAAGAAAGACCAGATCCCAGTAGGCCTGATAGACCTGAAAGATCGTTGTATCCACGATCGTTCGGAACTGATGCTCGGAAATCTTCTCGTTGTTCCGGGCAATCTCGATTTGTGACGTGTTGACGGCAACGCCACCTCCACGGAAAAGTGGCTGGGTAACGCTCAGAGTGAGGTCCGTGAAATACTGGGATGGATCGGCCCGAAACTGGGAAGCAAATGCCGTGTCAAACTCCCGGGTTCGATTCTGGCTGTAAGCCAGTCGGAAGGTTGCGCCGGTCTGGACCTTTTGACTGAGGCTCATCTCCAGTTGAGTCAGCCCTCGCTCTGCCGACTGAAGGGATGATGCGGTGTCGTTTTCCGACTTGGACTGGTTCACCCGGAAAAACGCCAGCGGATCATACTCACCCAGCGCCTCCGGAATTCCTGTCCGGGAAATCGACAGACCGAGAGCCTGAGCCCGGATGTCCGGGTTGTTGGAAAGGGCCAGGTAGACGCAGTCCTTGACGCTCAAGGTCAGCACCGGGCGATCCTCTCCTTCCCCCACGAGTCGCAGATCCTCCGCCGTCCCCGGAATCTCGTTCTCCTGGGAAGACACGGGAGGTCCGAACAACATCACCATGGCAAGGGCTCCAGAACACCAGAACCCCTTACTCCGGGATCGTTTCTGGAAGAACGGGCTCAACTTGGCGACTGATGTAGACCACCCCATTCGACGCTTCCTTCTTCTTTGCACACCTGGCTCCTTGGACAGAAGGCCCTTCTCTCCCCAGGGCTCCGGGGCGGGGAAAAGAGAGGATCATATAACGGAAGGCAGAACGGCACAACGCCGGGGGATCGTTCCTCGTTTGTCTTACGCGACCCACCGAAGAAGGATCCGCCAAAACCCCATACGACCCTGGCCGTCTCTTCATTCACTGGTATCCTGGGGTCTTACGGGGACAAGAAGCCGGTTTGTCTCCATCTTTCTTGCTCCAAGGAAGGAGATCGACGCGATGTGGACGAGCCTGAGAAACGTGCTGGCGACGCTACCGATTCTCTCCTTTTTTGGCCTTTCTTCCTGCATGAGTCCCGCAATCAAGCCCAACGGGAACGAACCCGACGTCATTCTGCATAGCGGAGTCATCTGGACGGGAGACAAATCCGGGACAATTACCGAGGCCGTTGCTCTGTCCGGAAACCGGATCGTCGCCGTCGGTCTCAACGAAGACATTCTTCAGCTCTCCGGACTCAAGACCCGGCACCACGACCTGCAAGGAAGGTTCACCGTCCCCGGATTCGTGGACACCCATATTCATTTTGCGTCGGCCGCCAAGTTCCTCGAGTTCAACATCATGGAGATCTCGAGTCAGGAAGAGTTCGTCAAAAGCATCGAAAAGACCGTATCCACCCTGGATCAAGGCGAATGGATCCTGGGCGGATTCTGGGGGGCGTACGATTCCTGGACCCAAGGGAGCACAGGACTTACCAGCCGAAGCACCTTTACTCCGGATCCGGGAAGAGTGTCGAATTTGACCCGGAAGCACCCGCTTTTCATCCGCAAATTTGACAGCAGCGAATACGCCGCCAATCCCCTGGCCCTGAAAAAAGCCGGCCTCGATCCGGATCATCCCGAAGCGACCAATATCGAATTCGTCCGGGATGGGGACGGAAACCTGACCGGGATCCTCCGTGGAAGCGGAGTGCTCCCTCTTTTTGAACCCATCCTCCCGAAGGAATTCTCCCACAAGCGCCGCCTCGCCCAGACTCGCAAGGCACTCTCAGAAATCCGTCGCAGTGGGGTCACCACGGTTTCGGACATGTCCGACGATCATCAGCTCGAAATCTATCGGGAGCTCTTGCAGGGTGGAGAGCTCACCGTACGGGTCGATTTCCGGTACCCGATCGAGCGATGGGAGGAGCTGAAAAGACGAGGAATTCGTGGGAGCTCCGGGGATCCATGGATTCGCCTCGGCTCCGTGAAGGGACATGTGGACGGCATCATGGGAGCCAGCACCGCCCGTTTTCTTGAGCCCTACGACAGCGACCCGGAAAACCGAGGGAAATGGCGACATCTTCTGACCGCGGAAGATGGCGACTTCGTGGGGGAGCAGTTTCGAGACATGATGATCGAAGCTGACAAGGCGGGCATTCAGCTGACGGTGCACGCAATCGGAGACGAGGGGAATCGTCTTCTCCTCGATTACTTCGAGGAACTTTGCCGGGTCAACGGGCCCGACAAGGATCGGCGGCTCCGCCTCGTCCACGCCCAGGTCCTGCATCCCGATGACTTCGCCCGACTTGCCGATCTATCCGTCATCGCGGAGGTCCAGCCCTATCATCTCTCGGACGACATGCGCTGGATGGAAGAGCGAATCGGGAAAAAAAGATGCGAAGGCGCCTACGCGTTCAAGACCCTGGCAGCAAATGGAGCCAGGCTTGCTTTTGGCAGTGACTGGCCCGGGACCTCCGCCTCGTCCTATCCCATTCACCCGAGACTGGCTCTCTACGCCGCAACCACCCGGCAAACTCTGGAAAGCACCCCCGAAAACGGGTGGTACCCGGGAGAGGTGCTAACCATGGAACAGGCTCTTCGGGCTTACACCATCGACGCGGCCTACGCCTGCTTCCAGGAAGACCTCAAAGGATCCATCGAGGCGGGAAAGCTCGCCGACATTACCGTGCTCTCGAAAAACCTCCTGACCGCACGCCCTCCCGAGATTCTCAACGCGGAGGTGATCATGACGATGGTTGACGGAAAGATTGTCTTCTCCCGAGACGATACGAGCGTCAACGCAAAGTAAGTTTCCTACGGTGCCAGGTTCTTGCGTCGTCGAACCCGGAAGGCGACCAGCGGCACGAGTAGCAGAACTCCGATTCCACTCACGCTCATCCAGAGCCCGACGGTAACCGTCAAGGGTCGATACCGGAACCGAATCTCGTGGCTTCCCCGGGGGACCACGACACCCCGAAGAATGTGATCGACCCGATGGAGAGGAGCTTCTTCACCGTCGATGGTGACCTGCCAGCCCGGAAAATAGGCATCTGACATCACCATCAATGCTTGATCTTGATGCACTTGCGCCTTCAGGTGAACCTCGGTCGTTTCGTACTTCGTCACCTCGACCTCACCCGGCTCGGTGACGCCTTTTTCGCCGACGTCGGGAAGCGGGTTCTCCCCGAAAATGATTGCAGTCCGAGCAAGATCAATCCTTGGATCTTCCAGGAGATCCAGGACTTCCTCCTCCGTGGAGGCGACTCGCACGTCCGAAACAAAGAACGCTCGAGGAAACACATTTGTGTTTTCCCACACCTGCATCTCTTCGGTGAACCGGTGGACGTATCTTGGCACTGAAAGCCCAGGAACCGTCCCGGGAGGCTTATCCTTCGGAAGAAGAACGTATTTGACGTTGAGGAGATCATGAAGCCGAGAGCTCACCTCGCCAAGAAGAAGGATCCTTCGACGCGGTGACCACGTGGGAGTCAAGAGAGATCGTGGATCCTCCCCTTTCTCGACCGACCGTGCATAACGCACTCGCATGCGAATCCGAAAGAACGGATTCTCCAGGGCCTCCAGATGCTTCTCATCACCGGTCGCAAGATACTTCTCCACGATCTTGAGGTGGCGAGCCTTCAGGCGTTCCTGGGAGCGAGGAGTCTTGTCGAGGCGGCGGTAAAACTCATCATATTCCTTGATGGTGACCGCATCGTTGCCCCGCATGTCCATCAACCCGTACTTGGAAGATGAGTTTCCGATGAACAGGTTCTTCCCCACGGGAGCCACCCGGAAAAGGGAATCATCCTCGGAACGAAGCCGATCCACCGCGGCGAGGGGCGGGTAGTAAAGATCGGGCTCTGTCGCGGCAAATGCCGGAATCACGACCCGGCCCAGATCAAGGGCAACGATGACAAGAGCCATCAAGCGAAGGCCCCCGATCGGCACGGGCCAGATTTTCCGCACCCATGCCATCACCGGTAACACCAGCACCAGGAGGACCATGATCCCGATCTGGCCGTGGGCAACTCTCGCCGTTTCTTCCGTATCAAGAATGGGCCGCACGTAGAGATAAAGCCCGCCCATCAGAAGAAGAAGAAGACCACACCAGGCAAGGACGAGGGGAGGCGGACCTTTTCTTGGGAGAAAAACCCTCCTCTCGAGCCAATCCCAACCGATGGCTGCAAGGAGACTCGTGCAAAAAAGCCAAACGGCAGTTAGCCGACTCTTGGCCGCCAGACCAAATCCGGGAACGTAGTGGATGAGGGTGCCAAAGACCGGCGCGTTCAGCGCACTCAGTAGCATCACGACCCCGACAGCGAACAAGATCCAGGCGAGCGCACGGGAACCCCTTCGAGCAAAGGCCACCGGGAAGAGCACCAGCGGCAAGCCCCCCGCATACATCATGCAAGAATTGAAGCTCGTGGGCCCCCAGAAGTTGCCCTCATGGGTGGTTCCGTAGAAAAGAGGGGCAAGGGCCGTGATGATTCGATACCCCAGGGGTACCGTGGGATTGAGGTTGGGCGCAAATTCAGCCCGGTACGCAAGAGCGGCACTGTGCTGGAGATATTCAAGAAAAGGAAGAATCTGCAGAGAACACATGACAGCACCGAGAAAACAGGCCGCCCCATAAACCCCAAGGGTCACGACCCAGCTCGAACTCGCCTCCCCCCGCCCCGCCCGTGAAAAAGCAAAAAAGAGGGCCATCACAGAAGCGGTGGTGAGACAAAAGAAAGCGGTCTCCGGGTGTCCCGACAACAAAAGGACCGCCACAGAAATCGAGAGGCCGACAAACCCAAGGACAGGGGTTCCCCGAGCAATCCGAGCCGTAAAATAAAGCAACGCAGGAAAATAACTCATCGTGGGACCGAGCGGCCACAGCAACCAGGCCAGCAACCAGCCATTCAGCATCCAGGCCGTCGCCCCCAGAAGTGAGGAGAAAGTGGACATCCCGAACAGACGGAGGAGAAGGAAAACAAAGACCCCGGTCTGTAGAAGGCGAATGAGAGCCATGAATAGCCGTCCCCGGGGGGGATCCAGAATCAAATTCAGCAGATTGAGGGGATCCAACGTCGCGGACTGAAAGTTGGCGAGTAGCGGAGTTCCAGCGAAGCTATAGGGATTCCAGATCGGGAG
>JAJDCM010000419.1 GCA_029260825.1 Planctomycetota bacterium
GTATGGAGAGGCAGGGACCGGAGATGATCCCAACCTCGAGCTCCTGGGCGACTGGCCCGAGGGCAGAGCGCCTGATTATCTCTTCACCGCTTCGGAGAGGTACTACGCAGTGTGGTTCGACCTCCCCGGCTCGCGGGCGGCTCTGGAGCTGAGCTCGAAGGAAGTATTCCTCGCCGGGCAGCACCTGATCCTCCGCCCCCGGGCGGTCGAGATGTTGCAAGCTGATCTCGAGCCGTTACCGAATCTCGAGATCCGCATCGATCTCCCGGACGCCCTCCGTAACGACAACCTCGCCGTGAGGATCGAGCGCCTTCCCGGCTGGGTGCCCGAGCGCCGCGTCGAGGTGAGCCGCGAAACCGATTCCGAGACGCTTCAGAAACTTCCGGCGACGACTCTGCATGCTGTGCTGGAAAGCCCTCCGTGGGAGTTCCGTGAACCAATCGATCTGAGCGACGGAAGCGACGGAGAGATGGTGTTCTCGCCACAGCCCATTCTGCTCACCGGTAGAGTCTATCGAGGAGACGAAGGCCACCCCGCCTGGATTCGAATACGTACCGAGCTCAATTCGCCCAACAACGAGCTCCGGCTGGAAACCGATGCCGAAGGAGCTTACGAGGTCGTTTTGTTTCGCCCCGGCTCGTACGTCGCGTTTGTCGAGCTCGCGGAGGCCTCGGGGCCGCCGCTGCTCGAGTATTTCGAAGTTCCAGACCGTTCGGCACACGAGCAAGATTTCGGCGTCTTGGATCTGTCGCTCGCGGTCCGTGTCGTCGATGCGGAGACGGGTGAGGGTATCGGGGAGGCTCGAGTCCTTCCGATGTTGAAGCGGTCTGATGGAAGCTCAGGCTCTGGGCACGCTACGGTGACCGACGCCGAAGGCATCGCGGAATTGACCCACTTGCAAGAGGGTGAGCTCACCTTCAGTGCTTTCGCTGATGGTTACGAACCCTTCGACAGCGAGACGCTCGCGATCACCGCAGAGAATCGCGATGACGAGATAACAGTACCTCTCGAAAGAGAGGGAGGGACTCTCGAGGTCGAGGTGACTCTTCCAACCGGTGTGGCCGCGAGCGGAGCTGAGGGCCTCTTGGTGCCCGCCTTACGTGGATTTCCGGGCGCCCTCTGGACCGGAACCGCCGACAGCGAAGGTCTGCTGCGCGTACCGACCCGCCACGGAGGGACCTACCTCCTCGTACGTCATCCACAAGCCGCCGGCGTTTTCGAGCGATGGATGCCTGAGTCCGAGTCGGCAAGTCCGGTCCAGAGGCGCCTTGCCGAGGCCGCCGAGGCGCCCCTCCAGATCGTGGTTCGACATTACAGCAACCAAGAGCCCGCGCCTTCCGCGCCTCTGACGGTTTGGATCGCCCAACAGCCGATTCAAGGTCTGGCGCTACGCTGGTTGACCTACAGCTCAGAAACCACCGATGGGAGCGGCTATTGGAGCGGGAAACAGCTGCCCCGCGGGGATCTTCGCGTCCTGGCGTGGTCTTCCAAGCTCCGCTCGCAGGAGATGACGGGCGCCCTCGACAGCCTGGCGACTCCCGTCCGCTACCCTTGGCAGACGCTGCAAGTAGAGTTGATCGAATAGGTGACTCGCCGCCTATTCGTTGTTGCGATATGCCCGATAAATCCAATTTACTAAGGGAGACATCGAAATGAAAACGAAACATGTGCTCTACGTCGCCGCTGTCGCTGGGCTACTTTTGCTGTCGGCTAGCGCCGCTTACGCCGGATTCTGTACGCCGACACCTGACGTCGCTTGCGGCGCCTATTGCGTCAGTTGGGGAAGTGGGACTTTCTACACATGCCAGTATGCATTCTTGGAACCGGCATTCTGCATAGAGGTTTATCCTGGCTGTATCGAAGGTGGATACCATTGCAGTTGTGAAGACCCTTTCCTCCTCTGATCGCGGGGGGTTGTCAAGTTGCTTTTCCGAGTCTTGTGCTGGGCGTACCTAGCAGCCTTCGTTCTTCCCTCGGCGGCCCTACCAGAGAAAGCTTCGGAGATCATCGATCCCTCGACGGGGAACATCGATGGCAAGAAGGCGCTCGGAATCTGGGCGTCGGGGACCATCGGAGGTGATGTTGAGCTTTTTGGCTCCGCGGGTTTTTCCGTACATCTGGTCCCTCACGATGATCTGGATCGAGAGCTGGTGTTTCCCTACGGCGAATGGTTCTCACCGCCGGCCGGCGGCTATCAGGTTCTCGTCGAAGGGCCGAACCTCGTATCCCCGACGGCCATGACAATTCGTTATGGCGCTTCCCCGTTTGCCGGCCAAGGAATGGCGATCGTGCACTTAGCGGTGCCGGCGGGCAAAGTCAGGGTTCGTACCGACAACCTTCCCGCAAACACCGTGGCACGCGTGATGCACCTGGAAAGCCACCGGCAGCAGCACCCGGAGTATCAGAGAAACATGCTGGTTCGACGGGCAAGCCTGGCCGCTATCGGTGAGGGCGTCTTGATGCCGACGGGCCGGCTCATCGTGGTTCTGTACGATCAGATCTCCGAAGAGTACGTGGCAACCTCGCAACCGGTCCACGTCGAGGAGGGGAAAACGGTTCTAGCCGAGCCCTTCTCACCTGCCGCCGACAAATCCGGTCTCTTGGCGGTCGTCAAGAGACCGAGCCCAGTTCCCCGCAAGCAGGACGACGACGCCGAGGTCCGGTGGATGGATTCGGCGGACCGGTCGGTGGCGCCCGACCTCTTGATCCGGTCCTCCTCTCGACTGGTCGCCGTCTGGTATGGGCTCTCGGGAAGCGGACGAGTGGTCGCCGATTCGCCGACCATCGCCCGCCAGGAGATGGGTGTCGGCCTCGTGCCCGGAAAGGTCCACAGGTTGGACCTCTATCCCTAAGAACCCGCGGCTTTGAGGCACCCCGTTAGGGCGCCTCAAAGCTGGTAGACGCAGTTTTCACGAACCGTCTCGACCCAGCGCGCGGCGCCTTGCCGAGTCGGGTGGCACCTCGGGCTGGTAGTTGACCTCTACTGTAGCTCCGTCGCGAATCGCCCGAGAATCCGCGGGCTGGCGCAGGTTACGTTGACTTCAGTCAAGGAATACCGACATCCGGAGGGGCGCGGCAGCCAATTTCTTCTGGTATAAAATGTAAGGTCAGACAACCCAGCTGGCTCGTTTCTCGAAATACTCGACCACCTCCGTATCCTCTCCCAGACCAGTATCAAAAGAGTAGCCATGGAACAAAACACTCAACACGTCATCCGAAGCAGGAGTGGATGGAGTGTAAAGAAGGGGGGCGCCAAACGCGCTTCGAAGACCTTCAAGACCCAAACCGAAGCCATCTCTTACGGCAAGAAAATCAGCAAAAATCAGGGCGCTGAGCTCTATATCCATCGCAGCGATGGCATGATCAGAGAAAAGAACTCCTACGGGAAGGACCCTCACCCTCCTCGCGGCTAGTTGCATGGCCTCAGCAAGCGAGACGGATAGCGCACCTGAAGATTTTGATATCAGTGTGTTCGTCAACTGCCCGTTTGACGACAAATACAAGAAGCTACTTCGGCCTATCCTCTTCGTTGTCGTCTACTTTGGGCACAGGCTACGGATCTCATCGGAATCGTCAGACTCCGGTGAGAACAGGCTTTCCAAAATCTGTGGGCTAATTGCCGCTTGCCGGTACAGCATTCATGACCTGTCCCGACTTCAGGCTAGCAAGGCCGACGAATTCGCTCGGATGAACTTGCCCTTTGAGTTGGGCATCGACTTCGGAACCAGGCTGCATGGGCCTGCCCATGCTTCGGGCAAGAAATTTCTTGTTCTTTGATCCGACGGATGCCGAGCAGCTTCTGAAACGGGCGGGCAAGAGGTCCTGTGGCGCGCTACAAACAGCTGCGACGGACCCCAGAGGAGCCGTCATGAAGGAGCCATCGGGTCCTTTGCCGAACCGGGTCGCAGTTCAGCCTGGCCGCGGCAGATGACTCAGGTCGCGAAAATCTCGTCCTGCGACGAGGCGGTGAGGATTTTCTTCGCCCAAAGAAGGATCTGTTCCTGACTCGCCTTCTCGACACGCCGCAGGATCGGGGCGTCCGGAGGGCCGAACTTCTCCTCGAAGAGGGCGAGAACCACATCCCGCAGCCCTTCCTGGCGTCCTTCCTGGCGTCCTTCCTGGC
>JAJDCM010000420.1 GCA_029260825.1 Planctomycetota bacterium
GGAGAATGTTTGTGCCGTATATCTTGTTTGCTCCCTCTAGGCGTTATGAAAGTTTCACGATTTCCCCGATGTCCGTATATTCGAGACGTTTTGGTGATCCAATATTACCCACCACCACATCGCCGGTACTGATTCCGACACCGATGTTGATTGATCGGTCTCCGGCCTTTTCTCGGAAGATGTTCAGTTCGCGGAGCATGACCATCATCTCGTTTGCGACGATGACTGCGTTGTCCGCATCCGCGGGTCCGTGAAAAGGTGCCCCGAAAAGGGCCATGATGGCGTCGCCGATGTATTTATCCAGGATGCCGTGATGTTTGAAGATCACGTCCACCATGGTGGCAAAATACTGGTTCAGCATGGAGACGGTTTCCCGGGGGCCGATCTCCTCGGAGATGGTGGTGAAGCCCCTGATATCGGAAAAAAGAACGCTCACCTTTTGACTCTGTCCACCAAGCTGAGCTTCCCCGTCGTCGAGCAGCTTTTCGGCGACTTCCTTGCTCATATAGCGGGACATCGTTGTTTTCAGCCGCTTTTCACCGGTCATGTCCTCGAGCACCAGCACCGTGCCAAGAGCTTCCTTGGCAAGAGAAAGGAGTGGAGCCACGGTGAGGTTGACGGAGAGTGTTTTTCCGGTGACCGTTTCCAGATCGGCGTCGACCGCCATGGCGGGTTTTCTCTCGTCCCGAACCTTCTCCAGACTTTTCAAAACCCACTCGTTTTCGCCGGCGAAGAACTGATCCGCTGTCTTTTCCACCACGTCTTCATGATTGGCGTCAAGGATGGAAAGCGAAGCACGATTCGCCGTGACGATCTTCCCGTCATCGTTCAAGGTGATGATCCCGTCTGCCGTACTTCCGAGGATGCTCTCGTTGTAGTTCTTGATGTTGATGACGTCTTCGAAGAGACGAGCGTTTTCGAGAGCGACTGCAATTTGTGCGGTGAAGGCTCGAAGGCGTGCTTCATCCTTTTTGGTGAAGGTTCCTTCCTTCTTGTTCAGGACCTGAGTGACCCCGATCCTCTCTCCCTTCTTATTGATGATGGGCAGGCAGAGGATGGATTCGGTCTTGTAGCCGGTCTTCCTGTCGATGTCCGAGTTGAAGCGGGGGTCTCCGTCCGGATCGGTGACGTTGGCGAGCTTTCCCGTGGTAAAGACGGAACCGGCGATCCCCGCATCGGAAGGGACTCGGATGACGCTCTTTTCAATGCTCTCCGCAAAACGAGAACAGAGCTCGTCGGTTTTTCGGTCATGGAGAAACAGGGTGCTACGATCTGCGTCGAGCAAGTCCGTGGTGGCGCGCATGACCCGCGCGATGAGACGATCGAGATTCACCTCGCCGCAGAGATCGTTCGAGATGCCAAGGATCTCGACTTCGTCCCGAAGCCCCTCCGTCATCAGGTTGAATCCGCGAAAAAGATCGGCGTACTCATCGGTTCCGGTGACCGGTAGCCGGATGTCCAGAACTCCCTGCTCGACCCTCTTCATCGCCTGGGTGAGCTTCGTGGCGCTCTGGGAAACCTCGGAGGCCAGAAGGTACGACATGGTCACCGCCCCGACGATGCAAAGGACGCTCACGCCGAAGATCCAGGGCAGAACGGGAGTGATGGTGACTTCCCCGGTGGAAGAAGGAGTCATGAGGTTGAGTTTCAAGACAACGGATCCGGCGAGGAACACCAGCGGAAGAGTGGTGATGAAGATACAAAAGTAAAGAAGTTTACTCTTTAGCCGGATTGAAATAACAGAACTCTGGGCCCTCTCGTCCAGACCGTTGCAGTAGATCCAGAGCTGCTCGGTCGTGGGCCCGAACCTTCTCGCGATGGCGAAGAATTCGAAAATTGCATGAGCCGGTGAGGCAAAGAACAGGATGAGGGCGATGAAGAGGACAATTTGCCAGGCGGCGAAATCTCCATCGATGACCGCGTTCGAACCCCAAAGGACGGTACCCACCATCAAAGAAGCAACCGGCCCATGAAGGAAAGTCACTCGCATGCCCGAATAGATCGGGAGATTCAGGGCGCGGACCAATCCAGCGGTAATCGCGTCCCGGTTCGGAGTCTCTCCTTTTTCGAGAGAGCTCAGGAGAATGCCAAGAGGGCGGTAGTGGCGGGTCATCACAAAGATGTCGAGTCCGACGTACGCGGGGACGGCCAGACTGACTCCCGCAAGAAAAATGAGCCACTGGCGGCCGGTAAACTCGAGGCCGAGAATGGCCAGAAAAATACAAAGGACGAGGGCGACTGCTGATCCCTGGAGGTAGAGGAGGATCAGGCTCTTGTAGAGTCCTTTTGAAGAAAGATGGGCGGGCACTCCTTTTTGCTCCGGATCAACTTCGGGGCTCCTGGTCATTGTTTTCTGACCTCGATGACGGAGTCCGCTTTTGCGAGTTCGACCCGAAAGTCTTCTTCCGAATAGGCAGCCTTCAGTCGCCTCTCAACACGCATTTGTTCCGACCACGTTCTCTCCGGGTCGTGGTGACCGATGACCACATGGCGGATCTGGCTCTTTCGTGCTCGCTCGATGACATCTTCAATGCAGCTGTGCCCCCAGTCTATTCGGGGTACGGGAGGAGAATGTCCGATTCCTCTTTCACCCAGGTACTCTTCCCGGAAGTATTGGCCGTCGAAGTAGGCGAGGTCGGCGCCGACCGAGTTTTCCAGGACTCGTTCTTCGGCAGCCATGCTCCGGAGCTGACGCTCTTCGTTCGGGTCTTCGCCCAGACGGAGCTCGTGATCGGTGCAGTAGACAAATACGGCGCCGTCATGCTCGATGCGGTAGCCCAGGCAGCGAGTTGTTCCGTGATAGACGTCAAAGGGGCGGATGATGGTCGAGCCGATCTGGATCGGCTTTCTCATATCCCGCACATCCCAGGGAGGGGAGTCGTCTTTTGGATCGAATGCGTCGTCCTCGTAGTTTCGAAGTTCGGTTGCCGTGAACTTTGCGGCCATCATTCGATAGTCCAAAGGATCATCAAGGTAGGTCGATGGACGGATCTCTTTACCGAAGAGACCGAACCGATCATCCAGCGCCATGAGGAACCCATAGCTTCCATACAGATGGACGTGAAAAGGTTTCTCTCGCTCGTGGCAGAAGCGGGCGAAGTGAAGCCCGACTCGATGATCAAGATGTTCGTGGCTCCCGAAGATGATGACCTTTCGGGGCCGGCGATCATCCCAGTCGGCGACAAGCTGGGCGCCGCAGTGACGGATGCCCGTGCCGCCGTCCAGAATGAGACTGTTGCCTTCTGAAGTCTTGACCTCGACGCAACTCGTTTCGCCGCCGAAAATCGGAAGCTCCGGAAGGCCGATCTTCTGCTGAAACGATTCAATCGTGTTGAACAGGGAGGGATCACCGTCGAGCGCCTCGGCAAGACGCACGACCCCGTCTTTTTCCTGGCTCTGGAGATGCTCGAAGGTACGAAAGAGGGTGTTGACCGCGATCAACCGGGCGTATTCTCTTACTTCCGGTGGCTCGGGAAAGATGGCACAGCTGCCTTGAGTTCCCCAGAACTTGACTCGCAGCTCCGGCGAAGAAGGGTTCCCGTCCCGTTTACCAGTGGAAACGCTCGTCATCCAAAACCCTCTCAGCAGAGTCCGAGGACTCGCAAGGAAACCAAGATTCAGAGGGCATTCGGCCCGAAATCCTATCGGGGTGGAACATACGGGGGAGGGGGTGGGCTTGTCAAGCTGGCGGAATGTTGGCTAGAGAGCAAGCCGAAGCAGGAGGAGGCGATGCAAAGACTGATACACCTCTTCCTGCTCGGGCCAACCCGACTGCGGTCCACGTTCTTACCGCGATCCGTATTCTCCGCTAACCATTCTCCGAGGGCGATTCGGGGTCGCCTCCTACTACCTAAAGCGGTGAAACTGACCTCCAACGGGATACCTTTTTGAAAAAAATTGATCGAAACCGACACGAATCGATCTCGATCGGGTTTGTGTTTTGGCTAAATAATGAGGAGGGATGGTTCGATCTATTTGAGGGGTTCGGGGTGTAAGTTCTTTTGAAATTGCCTCTTACTGATCATGTGTGCCCATCTCGAAAAACGAGACTACGGAAGTCGGCTCACGAGGTACCCGATAATGATCAGCATGGGGACGAGAGTAAAAAAAGCGCCCAAGACGGCGGCGGTGATGACCTTGTTCCTGTAAACGATCTTTCTCAGTCGGTAGCCCAGGGTCGGTGGCCGGGCTCGCACCGGCTCCTGATTGAGATGGCGCTGGATGTCCTCCTTCAGCTCGGCGACCGTTTGGTATCGGTCATCAGGTTTCTTGGAAAGTGCTTTTAGAGCAATCCAATCCAGATCGCCGCGGAGAAGACGAAGGGAAGATTTGTCCCCATTCTCTCGGTCGGCAGAGAGGCGAAGGCTCATTGGAATCGGGTCTTCCTCGCAGATGATCCGGCGCACCTCGCCGTAGCCAAGATTTTCTGAGCCGAGCTCGAGAGGGAGCACACCCACCAGGAGTTCATAGAGCATCGCCCCGAGGGAATAGACATCCGTTCGGGCATCAATGTCGAGGCCCGAAAGGTCCGCCTGTTCCGGACTCATGTAGCCCGGGGTCCCCAGGAAGATCCCGCGCCGGGTGAAAAGGGTCTTGTCGGTGAGCTCCTGTCCGAGCGCCTTTGCCAGGCCAAAATCGATCAGCTTGGGAATTGCCTCTCCGCTTTTGTCCGGGACGAGGACGTTGGACGGTTTCAGGTCCCGGTGAAGAATCCCGGTTGCATGTGCATGTTGGACTGCCGAACAGATCTGAAGGAAGAGTTGAAGGCGCCTTTTGATGTCCAGTTGATTGGAATCACAATAGGTGAGGAGCGAGAGTCCCTGGATGTAGTCCATGACGAAGTAGGGATGGCCCTGATCCGTTGTTCGTGCGTCGAGAACTCTGGCGATGTTGGGGTGATTCATGAGCGAAAGGGCCTGCCGCTCCGATTCGAAGCGAGCAAGCACCTCACCACTGTCGAGTCCGGGTTTCAAGATCTTCAGAGCTACCCGGCGGCGGATGGGCTCCTCCTGGTCGGCCAGGTAGACGATGCCCATTCCGCCTTCTCCTAGCTTTTGCAGGATCTTGTAGGGTCCGATTCGCTCGGGAGAGGTTTTGGGTTTTCTGAGTTGCTCCTGGATTTGCAGAGGGAGATCATTTCCCGTTATCGTGATGGGAAGGCCTTGTGCCTCGGGTTCATCGTGTTCGAGGAGGTTGTTGAGCTCGTCCCGAAGCTCTTGCGAGAGGTTGTTGAGGAGAGATTTGCGGCCCGATGAATCAAGCTCGCAGGCTTCACGAAACAGGCGGCCAAGCTCGTCGTGATTCGTGTTCATGATCTTGAGTTTTCGGATTGTTCAAGGGAGCGCAGAAGCCAGGCGCGCGCCATGCGCCAGTCCCATTTGACGGTATCCTCGGCGACGCCAAGAACAACTGCGGTGTCCTTCACCGACAGGCCGGCGAAAAACCGAAGTTCGACAACATCCCGCTGTCTTGGGCTCTTTTTCCCCAGTTCATCAAGGGCGCTGTGAAGGTCGAGGATATCGTAGGCTTGCTCTTTTGCTGGAAGCGCTCGGTCGCCATCCGCCAGGGAGACCCGTTTGGCGCCTCCCCCTCGTTTCTTTCTGCCGTGGGTTCGGGCGTGATCGACCAGCACCCGGCGAAGTGTCTTGGCGGCAAGGGCGAAGAAGTGGTTCTTTCCGTTCCAGTCAATGCGATCGTAGTCCATGATACGCATGTAGGCCTCATGAACCACGGCGGTGGGGGAGAGCGTGTGGTCGGCGCGCTCCTGGCGCAAATGGTTGGCCGCAAGGACCCTCAGCTCGTCATAGACAAGAGAGAGTAGTCTTTCACTCTGCACCGGGATCGGACCTGTTGGTTTGGCATCCCGAGTGCTGGCGTTGTGCGGCGTTGAATCCTGCATTGGCTCCGTTTCGCATCCCCCGGACCGGCCTCCCGGTCCATTGAACCAAATGGGTCAAGAGGGGGCAACGAGTCCGAAGAACCGTGACCAGTTCTCATGACGGAAGCCGTGAAGTTCTTCGCCTGTCCAGCCTTGGGTCGCCAGAGCAGCGGCGAGTTTCTCGTATCCCGTAGGATGCTCGAGCCCGATCGGGAGAGCTAGCGCCGAGACTCCTCCGTCCGCATCCGATCCCAGCCCCACACCTCGTCGATGACCCTGAAGCTCACAGATGTGTTCGACGTGACGAACACAGTCGTCAATGGAGGCACGAGGGATGACCTGGGTGGTTCGTATATCAAACCCGGGGAAATTCCGCAGAAACGGACTGATGAGGTTGAGCCCGATCACCCCACCTCGCCTTCCGATCTCCACGATGTGATCATCGGAGAGGTGGCGCTCGGTCAGACCGTCGAGAAGGGAGCGGCAGTTGGAGTGGCTGGCCATGACCCTTCCCTCGGCGAGAGAAAGCAGCTGATCGGTTCCTGCGTGGGAGAGGTGAGACACATCGTGAACGATGTTCATTGCGTCCATCCCCAGAACGAGTTCTCTCCCCGCAGGCGTGAGACCCATCCCGGTTTCGTTTCCACCCGCATAGCGGGATGATGTTGCCCACGAAAGGCCGATGGCGACGACGCCTTGATCTTTCCACCATCCGAGCTCCTCGACCGAGCGCACCGGGTCGGCGCATTCGATCAAGATTCCATAGGAAAGAGCGTTATCCTTCTGAGGCTCGTTGAAACGACGCATGTGACCGGCTTGCCGGAGGCTTTCGTATACATCGAGCTGGCGAAGGGCGACTTTGTGGGCCTGATCCGGGTCACTCGATGGGTAACTACAAGCGTCGCTTCCTCCCGGCTCGGTGAAGATCGTGGCGAGGACTCGGGTGACGTTCGCCTCGGAAAGGGAGGTGAGTGTGATGGCGGCGGGTGCGGTTGAAGTGGACACCTGGTCGGGTCGTTTGGTCAGGTCTCTTCCTACTACTGCGAGGTAGGCGAGGTCGAGATGGGCGTCGAACCAGGACGGCTGATGGTTGGGCTCTGTCATGACGTTACCGTGCGGCTTGCTCCGTTTCTTCGAGGATCCCCCATTCCTTCCAGAGTACCATCTTGTTCGTACGCGACCGCGTGAACACCGCCGAAGAAGACGTTGCATGCCTCGTCAAAAGACACATTGCAGAACCGATCGCCCAGTTTTGAAAGGAGCTTTTGATCCATCCCGGGAAGTTCAGCGTAGAGATGGTTTTCTTCCAGGTGGATGCGGGAAGAGTCGACAGATTCAGCGAGTGATCTTCCGAACCCGAGACGATTGAGGGTGACCTGCAGGATCGCGGATCGGAGCCTGTTCGAGCCTCCGCTTCCAAGAACCAGCTCGGGGATTCCGTCTTTCAGAAACATGGTGGGAGACATCATGGTACTCAGGGTGACTCCAGCCGGCTGGACATGGAACCCTGCAGGATTCACATCTCGTTCTCCCAGGAAGTTGTTCATGTGCATCCCCGTACCCGGGATTACGTGTCCACACCCCTCTCCGTTGGAGAGAGTGATGGAGGCGGCTCCTCGGCCGGAATCGATCACGCTGATATGAGTCGTGCATCCCCGATCCAGCGGTTTGGGTGTGCCGTCAGGTTCGATGGTTCCCAGCAGAGCTGCATGCTTCTTCAGGCCCTCATCGGATGTGAGTTCGGTGACCAGCTCTTGAGAAAAACCCGCGGGCTCAAGAATTTCTCGACGAAGGTAGAGGGATAGAAGCTCGGCATTCACGATGGCTGTGAGATGGTTCTCGCCCAAGAAGTCGGTCTCGGGAAGACCCTGGTCGGCGAGAACGGCGAGCGAAGTGGCGATCAAGACGCCGCCCATCGTGGGAGGGGGAGGAGTCATGAGCTCGCCCCCAAACACCGATACGGAGAGCGGAGAGAGTTGCCGTGTTCTCCTGCTGGCAAGGTCTTTGGGAGTGATCAATCCTCCCGCTTCTGGGCCGAAGTATTCCACGGTGCGACGGGCGACTTCACCCTCGGTAAGGAGCCGGCGTCCCTCCGTTGCCGTTTCTTCGAGAAGGTTGGCAAACGCCGGGTTGATCAGGGTCTCTCCCTCAACCGTTGCCCGATCATCGGTCGAGTAAAGATCGGAGCATTCTTTGGATTGCCGCCAGATGGGTTCGAGGATCTTGATGAAGTGAGCGCCGCTTGCGGTGACCGGAAAGCCTCCTCGACAGAGCCGCACTGCGGGAGCGATCACTTCCTTGAGTGGAATCTTTCCCAGGATTGAGTGGGCGTCGAGGAGTCCGATCAGGGCGGCGGGGGTTGCCGCGGCGCCGCGGCCGACGTAGTAGGTTTCCCTCGCCACACCAAAGTCAATCGAGACCGGAACGAATTCGAGCTCGGGAGGGCCGGCCAGGCCGAGACCCGGAACATCGGGAACGAATTCGAGGACAGACACCCCGTGGTTCGGGTCAAAGGCGGTCATGACTCCACCGCCGGCGCCGCTGGATAGTAGGGGCTCGCAGTGAAATGACGTAAGAGCGGCAGCGATTGCTGCGTCGGTGGCGTTTCCCCCGAGAGCAAGAATCTCCGCTCCCGTGTCTGCGGAAAGAGGGCTCCCTGCGGCAATCGTTCCGCCCTTGTTCATGGTGGTTTGGCTCTCGGGTTTGCTGGCAAGTGGTTTCGGTTCGAGGTGTTGTGGAGTGAGTCAGAAGTTATCTGCAGAACTCTTGATTCGTCCCACTAGTGTTACTTCATTTCGGGAGGCGGTACCATGGCGAACATCTTCCGTTGATCAGAAGATTCGTTCCTCAAGATTCTCTGAAAGGAAAACGGGCCCAACCATTCCCCCCGCCGCTCTCCAATCCCGAACGAGGAATTCGATGTGATGGTCTCCCGGGGTCAATTCCAGGAGGAATTCCCTTGGAACATCTCGGGTTCCATCCCAGGTGCCGGTCCGATTCCCCGCCTGTCCGATCCTGTTGCCATCGATCCAGACTTCAAAGAAATCTCCGACGGCCTCGCAGCGTAGGGTCTTTTTGCCACCCGGATCTCGGAATCGAGATCGGAACTTTGCCCAGCCCTCGAACACGTTGCGTCCCCGGTTGACAAGGGGGGTGTCGCACACAACGCTCATCCAATCATCGTCGTTACCGGAAGTCGACATCTGCCAATCCCTGAGAACCGTAGAGGACCCACGGATGGGTCCGATCTCCGGAGCCGTTCCGGTTCTTTCCTTGAAGATGGTGAGGAGCTTTTTCCCGACTTCCGTGTCGTGCCGGAACGCGGAAACGACCTGGCGTTTCCCTTCGGTCATGAATTCGATCACGAGTGGATGGCGACGAACCTTGGAGGCGCTCTTGTCGTGGACGTCCACCACTTCGACGAGAACCCGAGTTCCTTCCGTGTGGGATAGAACCCGGCCTGAAAGGAGATCGAATACACATTCCGATTCGATGAGGTCTCGGGGAAGGTCAGAGTCGAGAACTCGAACAAGGGGACTCCACCAGGTGTACTCCGGACATTTCCACTGCCCCTTTCTAGGGCCGATGATCGGACCGCTCGGTTCCTGGATGACACGGGGAGGGGACATGTTGTCCCCATGCCAGGACCAGTCACTCGGTTCGAATTTCGGCGATCCGGTCGTGGTGTAGAGTCCAAGGGGAGCGTTCGTTAGATCCCGAAGAGAGCAGATCACGTATCCGGCGTCGGGAAGATCTTGGGTCAAGGTTTCGATCTGGAAGCGTCGAATGGCGATCGCCGTCTTCTTGCCCTCACCATCCGGAAGGCAGTCGACGCACATGGTCTCACCGAGCAGAAGGGGCTTTTTCAGGGGAAGATCCCGCATTCTCGCTCCAAAATACTTCCATTGGGCGTTGTGGAGATAGGGGTGTTCATCGTGAAAATCCCCCTCGCACTCATTGCTTACCCAGGAGCTATTGTCGAGGATCAGGCTCCCGGGGATCTTCTCGTGAGCAAGCTTGCGTAACTCCTGGGCGGCTTTTTGATCAACCCGATCGTTTTCGCAGGTCAGGGTTCTCAGGATGACGCAGGGATACGGACCATCGAGTTCAAAGAATTCCTCGAAGGAGGATCGCAGCGTAGGGTCTGTTACCAGTGCTTCGTCCCAGATCGGATATTCTTGCCAGACAAGCATCCCCATCTCGTCACAAAGCTGGTAGTAGGGTTCTGGAGGAATCCACAAGCAAAATTTGATGAGATTGAATCCCATGGATTGAAGCTCGCCGATCTCCCTTCGGATTTGATTCTCATCGGGCCAGGGGCACTTGAGTTCGGGGTAATATCCCCAGTGAAGGATGCCGCGGACCTGGAACGGTTTTCCATCGACGAGGAGTTTTGTTCCGCGGGTCGAAGATCGTTGTCTCGCGGCGGGCCGGATCTTCGTGGGCTCTTTGCGAATTGTAACCCCTCGTGCGCCAACCCAGCTGAAGCCTTGAGTTCGGAGCCAACCTTTGGTCGGGTGATCTGCGTCGATGCAGCATACTTTGACCGTGTTGTCTTCCTGGAGGGCGTCGGTGATTTCGACTTCGAATGGAGTCCAGGGTCCAAGATGGCTTCCCATCTCCCGGTCGTTCACGATGACGGTGGCCTGGGTAGCGGCGGCCTCCACCCGGACCCAGGCTCGCTCGCCAGGCCGACGAAAATGGAGGGTTGTCGTTTTCGTCGCCATCACGATGTCGTTCCTGGGGCTTTCAGGCATGGAGTGTAGAGACCCGGTCGATATGACTATTCTTTTCGTTCCATCCAGAGTTGTAGCTGGGAGTGTCCATCGATCTCGAAGTGCTCGACGGTGATCGTATGTTTTCCCTGGGTGAGGCTGAGAGTGGCGGTGTCTTTCTTGGGGGCGTGCCAGGTCCAGTCCTCGATCACCGTTTTGCCATCGACCTTGACTCGAATCCCGTCATCCGAGACCACCTGCAGCTGGTAATTTCCTTCGGGGACTTCGATCTCCGTCCGGGCCCAGGTGGCAAAGTGATCCCGTTGTGCTTCCGTGGGGCCGCCTCCGCCCCAGGTGAAATCCAGAGAATCCAGTGTTGCTGTCTTGATGGGGGTTGAGTCAAGAACGTCCGACCAGCTCTTTGGAGGCATGCCCGGTCCGACTCTTTCCCACGAGTAGAAGCGAACTTCCCACTGGCTCCGCGCAACGGTTCCTGCGGCCTTCAGGATCTCTCCACCGACTTCCACCTGGAGATCAAACTGGACGAAGCGCCCTTCGTTCGGAGTGATGGAAAGAGTCGTGGGTGCGGTTCCCTTGCTCGGGCTTACCTGGATGCCCGGTGTGGCCCGGAGGACCCGGAAGGGGACGCTTGGCCCGAGAAGAAACAACTTCGCCGTTCCCCAGCCTCGGACGAACGATGGAAAGAGTCGTGGTACGGATGCATCGATCGGGCCCCAGGAATCAACCATCATCGTGTGGCGACCTCGCTTCGTTCCTTCGGGAAGGAATGGGTCCTGGGACCCGATGGCCTCGGGGTACGCCAAGGTGGTGCCCAGAGCCTCGAAATCGATCGCGAATGGTTTTTGGGGGAGGAAGGATCCTTCACTTGAAGCTTCCTTGACCGTCTTGGCCGTGATGTAGTTGTTGCCGAGAGTGAAGGTGTCTTCGGTCTTGTTGTCGACGATGCTTGCATTCCCGTAGAAGTTGTTTTGATTCACCTGAAGGTCGGGGTTCTTTCCCTCCAGACGCAGAACCGTCGGATTGCGGACGAACTCGTTTTGCTCGATCTTGACAGCCGAGGTGGTGTTGAGGTGGATGGCGGTCTTTTCTCCGCGAAATCGATTGCGGACGATCTTGTATCCTCGTGAGCTGGTCTCTTGATTCCGTCCGTAGATCCCTTCGATGAACTCCTTGTCGAAGTCCCACCAGAGCCAGATCCCTTGATGGTTGTTGAGGAATGAGTTCCCTTCGATGATGTTGTCGTGTCCGTGTTCGATGCCAATGCCGGCGGTCAGGGAGCGAGAGATCTTGTTTCCGACGAAGGTGGTCCTGTAGGAATAGCCCGCCCAGACCCCGTAGTCGCATTCGTCAAGAATGTTGCCGGCGAAGATGTTGTCCGCGGAGAAGGTCGCTTCGATACCGTTGGCTACCGCGTGAG
>JAJDCM010000043.1 GCA_029260825.1 Planctomycetota bacterium
TTGGATTCATCTCTTATTTACAACAGACTCCTAGCCCGGATTATTCATGAGTTTGAGCGAGAATTGTTCCAGGTCGTTTCTGGCAAGGAGTCTAGGTGATTTCGACCGCAGGCGTGTTTCGAGACACGTCGAGGATCGAAATTGCCGTAGCGTCGCAGCCAGTGGCGACCTGGGGCGATTCTCGCCAAACTCATGAATCATCCGGGCTAGCAGATCTCTTGGAAACCGAAGGTTCACCTCCGCCCAGTGGGGGCGTGGAGAATCTCTCGTGCTCCGCCTCCCGAAAGGAAACCTCTCCCCATGAACACAGCAACGGTTACTTGGGCTTGGATGAGCATGGGTCTTGCGCTCACCCTATTTGGCTTCGCTGCTTTTCCCGCCCTGGCTGGAGGCGAAAATCGTCCTCCGAAGAGGATGCTTGTTGCGGTGGACCTGGAGAAATCTCCGTCATTCAAGCGCGAGGTTCTCGAACACTTCGACGTTACGACATCTCGGCAGGGGGGGATTGTTGAGGTGCTGATCAGTCCGGGGCAACTTGCCGACCTGAGTGTTCGGGGTTGTTCGCTTCAGATTCTGCGACCCGATGTCTACGCGGAATTTGAATCTCAGAAAAAGACAACCGCCCGTGGGGCCGGGAATCTTTCCCTGTATTTCAACTATGACCAGATGAAGGTCGAGTTCCAGACCATTGCCTCGGACCACCCTACAATCGCCAACTATATTGTGATCGGATCCTCTCTTGATGGAAACGATATTTTCGGACTGAAGATTTCCGATAACCCAGCAGTGGACGAGGAGGAACCCGAGGTCCTGTATTGTGCCCTCCATCATTCTCGTGAACCGGTGTCTGGTGAGTTGATGCGGTCGTTTGCGAACTATCTCACGGACAATTATGGAAGCGACACCAGGGTTGATGCCATTGTGAACGGGCGAGAGCTTTGGATCATCCCGATCGTGAATCCTGATGGTTACATTCACGTTGACACCACAGATTCCTTCTGGCGTAAGAACCGCCGAGGGGGTTTTGGAGTGGACCTGAATCGGAACTATGGTTTTGAGTGGGCCTATAACGAGCTTGGGTCGAGTAGCAATGCGTCATCCCAGACGTACCGCGGGCTGGCGGCATTTTCGGAGCCAGAAACCCAGGCGATTCGGGATCTGGTCGATTCGAGAGAGTTTGTTTTTTCCTTTGATTGCCACACTTATGGAGATCTGTATCTTCCGGCGTACGGTTACTCTCCTCGATCGGCGGAGGATCTTGATGTGTTGCTCCATCATGGGGAGAACATGGCGGCTGCGAATTCCTACTCGGTGAGTCCACCGCCGTTGATCCTCTACGGCGCGAATGGGGTTTCGATTGATTATTGCTACGAGACCTCAGGAGGAAGCCGGCCCCGGATCTTGGCGATTTCGCCTGAAGTAGGACCTTGGTTTTATCCTGCCGAGGCCGAGATTCCTGGTTTGGTTCTCGAGAACCGTGAGCCCATGCTTTATTTAGCGGAGCAAGCCGGTGATCCCTACGGATCTTTTCCGCCGAACCCTTCCGTGCTGAGTGCTAACGGACCGTCGCTTTCCTGGAGCGATGGCAATGCGCATGGACGGGACTTACCAGTTCAATATGAAATACAGGAGTTGTCTTCGCTGTCGCGTGTGACGGAGGATTTTGACTCCGGAGGGTCGGGCTGGAGAGCCAATGGGTTTGGGTTGAGTGGAGTTCGGGCCCATTCAGGGGCAACTAGTTTTTACTCGGGTAATGCGCCGGGGGTGGTCGTTGGTCTTGAGGGGCGCGCCGGATTCCATGTGCAACAGGGTGACGAGTTGTCGTTCTGGACCTGGTATGCGCTTGAGCAGGACTTTGACTATGCGTATGTGCAGGTTTCGACGGACGGAGGAGTGACCTTTGAGAATCTTGCCGGTTCGATTACGACGGCAAGCGATCCAGAGGGTTATAACGCGGGTTCGGGAATCACGGGAAGTTCTAACGGTTGGGTCGAGGCGACCTTTTCGTTGCAGGATTATGAGGGGCAGGAAGTTCGCCTTCGTTTTGAGGTGATCACGGATGGTGCAACGAACGCCGAGGGGTTTTATGTCGATGATGTTTTCCCGAGGGAGGAGTTTGCGTCGGTGGTGACGATTGAATCGAGCGTTGCGGGGTCGAGTTACTTGCTGACCGGTCACTCGAGTGGGACGTTTTCTTATCGAATCCGGGGTACGGATGATGATTCGGACGTGAGTGAGTTCAGCAATCGTGTGGAGGTTGAGTTTGGGGTGCCGGCGTTGGTGATGGATTTCGAGACCAGTACGCCCCAGGTACGTGCGGGGGAGAGAGTGCGTTTCACCGCGACGATTAATAATGGTGGGACCGTCGCCCAAGCCTTGGATTTTTGGTTGGATGCCGAGTTCCCGGATGGTAGTTCGTGGGCGATGAACCCGGTCGTTGATCCGCGATTCAAGACGATTCCCGGGATGTCGAGCCTTCAACGCGGGGGGGGATTCCGAGTTTCGAATCGAGTGAACCCGGGAGGACCGTTCCGTCTTTATCTGAGAGCTGGTTCCTATCCCGTAGTTCAGTTCGAGGATTCTTTCGAGTTTACGATCGTCCCTTAGTCTCGGCAGCCGGTTCTGGGCGAACTAGACACCGGTGTAAGGGTTGAAGAGAATACGAGCCGTGTCCAAGTGATCTTGCTGGACACGGCTTTTTCGCTTTCTTTTAGCAAGATCGTCAATCAAGCTTCAGTGATCCTACGGGCCTTCCCCCTTCAATAACCTCATTCGTCCCTCCCCCTCCCCCTTTCCTTCTCCCTCGAGATCGTTTCTTGGGGAATGAACGTCGGCGTTTTCTGGATAAATGATCGTCGGGCTTGGGGTTTGCGATGCCCCGGGCTGATGAGTATTGCTCGATTGTGCGATGCCCCAGGCTGATGAGTATTGCTCGATTGTGCAATGCCCCAGGCTGATGAATGTTGTTGGATTGCAGACGAGTCGAGGGTGGGATGGATCGGTTCTCGGTGCGGAAAAAGAACCAGTAGTCGGTAACCTCAGGCCTCTAGCTCGCGACTCATAGTGGAGGGCATGTTCATTCAACAATCGTCGGAGCTAGTCATGACACCTCCAAGACAATTATTGCCGTGGTCGACTTATTTCATCACTCGCCGCACAAGTGGTCGCCGTTGTTTTCTGCGGCCGTCGCCTAGAGTACGGTCCTTTCTTATCTACTGCCTTGGTGTGGCGAGGAAGAAATTTGGCATTCACGTCCACGCTTACTGTGTCATGTCCAATCATTGGCACGCCGTTGTCACGGATCCGGACTGCAAACTCCCTGATTTTCTCGCATGGTTCCATTCTCAGGTTGCGAAATGTCTCAATGCAGTTCTCGGGCGTAGTGAGAATTTTTGGGCCTGTGGCCCTTGCAACGTCGTGCGACTCGAATCACCCGAGGATGTCATGAGAAAGATCATCTACACCCTTACTAATCCTGTAAAGGCGCGATTGGTCAAGACGTGTAGGAAATGGCCGGGGCTTCACAGTTTTGGTCTGCAATTCGGAAAGGTCACCCATACTGCGGAACGTCCTTCAGTTCACTTCCGGTCAAACGGTTCAACGCCGGAGACTGCGTCGATCCCCCTGGTAAAGCCACCCGGATTCAAGGGTATGAATGACGAGGACTTTGGGAAGGAGCTTCTTCATCGAGTCGAGAAAAGTGAAGAGGAGATCCGGAAACAGGGCGGCAAGTTTCTGGGAGCCGAGGCAGCGTGTAGGATCAGTCCATACTCCCGGCCCAAGAGCATTGAGCCCAAGCGTAAACTCATTCCAAGAATCGCGGCTGAAGATCCTGTTGTCCGGACAAACGCGTTGAAGCGGCTCCGTTTATTCGTCCGGGCTTATCGGGAGGCGCTTGCGCGATGGTCCGAGGGGGCGCGTGACACGGTGTTTCCACCCGGCACTTATTGGATGAGACGGCACTTTGGAGTTGCCTGCGCGGGTGTTGATTCGTGACGTTAGATCTCATTGTCTTTGATCCCGCCTAGAATGAGCGTCTGATTTTCCGTGTCCATGTGTTTTTCCGGGATGGGAATTCACTCCTGCGTTTTGGTCTTGTGTGATTCCCTCCAGTCCTGCGTCAGCGATTCCTTCTGGCCACCAGAATGTGTTCAATTGTCGCTGATCAGGATCTTGTCATCTTTCGATTCACTGAATTCCCATTGAGGCCTGGTCTTGGTGCAACGGCACCGTCCGGGTGTCTTTGTCGTGGGCATGCCGACACAAGAATGTCGGTGATTTCCGCTTCCTTCCCCGAGCTTTCCTGCCCTGCAGCTCTGCATCCCCTTCCTCATCGTTCTCTCCGGATTATTTTTCAAACTTGGGCAACGAGCTAGAGCACGTAGGCCCGCACGGACGTCCTTTGAATTTGATCGGCCCCAGGCCAAATCAGCCAAGGGCGTTCGGTTTGGCGGTTGTTATCGGCGGTTGTTATCAGCCACGGGCGTGACGTGATGGGACCGCCAGTTGTTATCGGCGGTTGTTATCAGCCACGGGCGTGATGATGCGCGGGCGTGACGTGATGGGACCCAAGGTGATGGGACCCTGACGTGATGGGACCCAAAAAAAGATGATGGGGGTGTAATCCGGGCGTGATTGGTGGTGGTTGGTATGTTTGGTCGTGGAGCGGGCCTGTGCGCAGGACCCAAAAAAAGAGGGTTCCTCTTTTGAGGAACCCTCTTTTCTTTTCTAGTTTTCTTGGGCTGAGTTAGCGGAGGGCTAGCTCTGCTACTGGTTGTTGGCTTTTTCTTAGCTTGATCTTTGCCAGGATCTTCTCTTCAAACTTCAGGAGCTTTTGTTCCTCTTTGTCGAGTACTGCCGTTTCCATGGCAATTTCCCGGTCGCCGCGTGCTGCTTTCGCTGCACTCTTGCGAGCGAGATTGTTCCTCTTCAACTTCAGGACGCCCCTCTTGCTTTCAATCTGATCCAGCTTGTTCAGGAACTTGCGATACTCACTCAAATACCCGTTGTAGCCTGTCGCGTATGTTGATTCAAACGCGGCCTTCATGGCCTTTTGAATGGCTGGAGCCGTCACTTTGCCTCGAACCGTTGCCAAGCTCTTACCCTTTGCATCAAAGAACTTGTAACTGGGAGTCACGCGTCCGTAGGACTTCTTCAACTCCTCGTTCTTGATCCGGTTCACATTGATTTTGAGCAGATTGAACTTCTTTGCGCCAATCCCGACGTTCTCCTGGCCGAACACGTTTCGCGATATCAAATTCATCGCCGCTTTGTCCTTACTGTCATAAAGACAAACGATCGTGGGAGCTGGGTCAAAACTGGAAAAATTCGCGATGCTCTTCGCCAATGTGAGCTCTTGATAACCGTAGCCTTCCGACTCCTTCTGGCTAAGATTGTGGTCTTTGAACTGAACACGGACGCGCGCCAAACTGGCGGCAGATCGACCGCATCAGCCTGCATCCAAGGGTCTGGTGAAGGATAAGGCGAGGAGAACAGCCAGTCCTCCCGTGAGGCCAGCTACGGCCAAAGTCCGTCGCGTCATGTTCGATGCTCCTACGTTGTGGCCAGGTGTGGATACCTTTTATCACTTATGATTGAACTATAGATTTGGCGGGATTCCTACCCTTTTCAGAGGTGGTGACGCGATGCCCTGGGTCCGAAAAGCATATAAAGGTTGCAAGGTCTACGTGGAGGTGGATCAAGGAGGGGAATTCGTCCTGGGAAATCGTGGGCTCGCCTCGATTCGATATCAACCTAACGATGACAGAACATACACCGCTCGCCCCGATCGCATCCTCTCCATCGACGAAAAGGCGCCGATTGAGCCTGCGCCAACGAAGGCGTCGTCGAAAAAAACTGTAAGCCCTGAACCAATAGAAGGTTCGGTGATCATTCATACGGATGGCGCAAGCTCAGGAAATCCAGGCCCATCCGGTCTGGGGGTCGTGCTCACCTTTCAAGGACACCGTAAAGAAATCAGCCGCTTCCTCGGTCATCGCACAAACAACTTTGCCGAACTCATGGCCATCAAGATCGGATTGGAAACGCTCAGGACAAACGATCATCCGGTCGTCCTCTACACCGACTCCTCCTACTGTGAGGGGGTTCTCTGTCGGGGCTGGAAAGCTCAAGCCAACGAGGAACTGGTCGGCGAGATTCGATCTCTCATGAAAAAAATCCCGAAGCTGGATGTGGTCCGGGTCAAAGGCCATTCCGGAGTCGCTGAAAACGAACGCGCCGACAAGCTAGCTCGCCTCGCAATCGAGAAAAAAGATAGCTCATAGGGAAGAGCGATTCGGCACAGGACCCAAGTAGCAGAGTCGCACGATTGATCTTCCCTCCACCCGCGGAATGCCAGATTCAGTCTCGAACACAGCTTTGAAAGCCGATTCGATCAAAAATGTCCACGGATGAACTTGTTGGCACCGGGTTTGCTTTTAAGGCTCACCGTCACGAGAAGAAAAGAAGGGCCGGGCTGATCCGGCCTTATGCGTGAACAAACTTTGATTTGCTTGCGCGGAGACCCTTTCCCGGTGTCCTTTCGGTGACCGCGGTGCAACTATGGGTGGGGGGGACTTGGCGTCCCCGGACATCGCGGGTATTTACAGGATGGCGTGCCGGCCGGAGGTTGCTTGGGCGGGGTCTTCGCTCTTTTTCTTCTCGTCAAGCAACTCCGCACCGACGCCAAAAGTTTAACACAACACCCTCCTCACTTTTCATCCCCAAAGCCCCCCTGACAAAACCCCAGGTTCAAAAAGAGACAGTGCTGTGAGTCCGTTCCGGCTCCTCGATCTGGACCAAAATGACTTGTCTTCGGCAAAAAGCATTTTCTCAACGGACTGCTGACTTTACTTCGGGTGGCTCAAATCGGTATAAACGGCTCCCTTCCCTTACGATCGGGAACCCTCCAAGCCCCTTTCTCGAGCATCGACTCGAGTGACGATGGAAAGAAGGCGGTTCACCCATGATCAAAGATTTTGTCGACTTCCTGAATGAATACGTCTGGGGATTCCCCTCACAGCTTCCCTGGCTTGTGATTCTCCTCGTCGGCTCTGGCCTCTTCATCACCTTCCGGATGGGCTGGATCCAGATACGCCAGTTCGGCCACGCCATCGGTGTCATCCGGGGAAAATATGACAATCCAGCGGACGAGGGAGACATCAACCACTTCCAAGCCCTCACCACCGCGCTCTCCGCTACCGTCGGAATCGGAAACATCGCCGGTGTCGCCACCGCGGTTCACTACGGCGGGCCGGGTGCCATCTTCTGGATGTGGATAACCGCTATCTTTGGCATGGCGTTGAAGTTTGGAGAATGCACTCTCGCCTTGCATTTTCGCACCTTCGACAGCAAAGGAAATGCTTCTGGCGGACCCATGTACTACATAGAAAAAGGCATGGGCAAGAACTGGAAGTGGATGGCCATGACTTTCGCCTTCCTCGCCATCATCGGATCGTTCGGAAGTGGCAATATGAACCAGGCAAATACCGTCGCGGTCAGCGCCCAATCCGACTTCGGCGTTCCAGACTGGATTTCCGGACTCATCATGGCCAGCTTGGTAGGTATCGTTATTCTCGGCGGTATCCGTCGCATCGGCAATGTGACCTCGAAGCTCATGCCGGCGATGGCGATTCTCTATATCCTTGGCAGTCTCGTAATTCTCGTCAAGAACGGCGGCGAGATCCCTCGTCTCTTCAGCGAAATCTTTGACGGGGCCTTCAACCCTCAGGCAGCGTTTGGCGGATCCGCAGCCGGTGCGATCAGCCTCACCCTCCTCTGGGGAGTGAAACGTGGATTGTTCTCCAACGAGTCCGGGCAGGGAAGTGCTCCAATCGCTCACGCCGCCGCAAAGACCAAAGAGCCGGTCCGTGAAGGCGTCGTTGCCATGGTGGGACCGTTCATCGACACCCTTGTGATCTGTACGATGACGGGACTCGTGATCATTCTCGCCGATGTTTGGGACAAGCCAAAGCAAGAGGTCGTTCCCTTCGACCCGGGCGGCGACATCACGGTGGTAGCACAAAGCTCTGCCAGCCTGGATTTGACCCAGGAGTACAAAGCCATCAATCGAGAGCTTTACTCTCACATGAATGAGGAAGAATTCTCCTCCTTTGCCGGCACCTTCCAGGTCATCGGCGGAAAAACCACCGAGGTCGTCTACGAGATCAATGATGGATGGATCCAGAACGGCGCACTCCTGCAGGATGGGAATCCTTACTCAGGATCAGTGAGTCTGGCGAACGGCTCCATTGAAGACGCGAGTGGCCAGCCGCTCTCTCTGGAAGTTCAAGGCGGAATGCTTCAGAACAGCTCGGCTCTGACCGCCTGGTCGTTCCAGCTGGGGCTCGCCGACTTCTTTGACCAGGGGAACCTACTCGTTACAATATCCGTATTTCTTTTTGGCCTCTCTACTGCAATTTCATGGTCCTACTACGGTGATCGTTGCGTCACCTATCTGTTTGGTGAGCGCTACGTCGTCATCTACCGGTTCTGCTTTGTGTTCTTCACGTTCCTCGGAGCTATCTTGGCTCTCGAGACCGTCTGGACGTTCGGAGACGTCGCCCTCGGATTGATGACCGTTCCGAACCTCATCGGTGTACTTGCTCTGTCTGGTGTCCTGGTCAAGCTGTCCAAGGATTACTTCTCACGCGAGCACAAGACCTACAAATAGAGATCGAAGACGTTCAAAGAAAAGAAGGGGGTTTTTGTGAGCAGCGGTGAGAGTCGCCGAGGACTTTGGGGGTCGAAGCTCGGCTTTGTATTGGCCGCCTCGGGTTCCGCAATCGGTCTTGGCAATATCGTATTCTTCGGGGCGAATGCCTATCGCTACGGTGGGGGAGCCTTTTACGTTCCCTACTTTGTAGCGCTCTTTCTCCTTGGCATTCCCATGATGATCGTTGAGTTCGGGCTGGGAAAAACCCAACGCCGGAGTTTTCCCGCGTCCATGCGAAAAGCATGCGGCGCTGGCGGAGAGTTCTTCGGCTGGTGGTCCCAGATCAACGCTCTTTTTATCGGCATGTACTACATCACGATCCTCTCCTGGGCAGCCTCGATGTTGATGAAGGCCTTTGGACCACTACTTGAGGATGGCCGAGCCAGCGTTGGACCCACATTCGGAGCAACACTCGCCAGCTGGACTCCCGCTGCCTTCGTCGTCGTCTTGTGGGGACTCAACATGGTTTTCCTGTCCAAGGGAACCAAGACGATCGAAAGAACAGCAAAAATCTTTGTGCCGCTCATGTGGGTCTTCATGATCGTTCTGGTTGTCCGAGGTCTCTCACTTGATAACGGCTTCCAGGGCGTCTGGTATCTCTTCACTCCCAACTTTGACGGCATCCTCGATTTTTCGGTCTGGCGTGGTGCTTTCAGCCAGATGTTCTTCTCGCTCAGTCTGGGTCTTGGAACCATGGTTGCCTATTCGAGCTATCTTCCCAAGAAATCGGATGTGATCACCAACGCAGGAATGGTGAGCTTCCTGAACTGCAGCTTTGAATTTATCGCCGGCGTTGCCATCTTCAGCATCCTGTTCGCGTTCAGCCTTTATCCCGGGAGTAGTACCGGAACGTTGGGCATGTCCCTGGTGGTGATCCCCTCCGGAATCGCTGAATTTCCTGCCGCCCAGGCGGTTTTCGCCGGGCTGTTCTTTTTCCTGCTCGTCATCGCCGGTCTTACCAGTTCCATTTCGATTCTGGAAGCGCCCATCTCGGCTATTCGAGACAAGTTTGCGTGGCCGCGGGGGAAAGTGCTCGCGCTCATCGCATTGATCGGCCTGCCAGGGTCCCTGGTGTTCGCGCTTCCCATGATGCTTGATCGAGGTGGAGAACCGACCCAGACGACCGGACTTACACTTCTGGATCTCCTGGATCACTGGGCCTTTGGATACAGCTTGCTAATTGTCGGTCTTACTGAGGCCCTCTACATCGGTTGGGGATACGGAATTTCCCGTTTGCGAAACGAGCTCAATGCAACCTCGTTCCTCAAGCTTGGTCCATGGTTTGATTGGTTGATCAAACTGGTGATTCCGGTAGTGATCAGTGTCGTACTCATCTTTAATGTCCTCGGTGAAATCGGAGCCTTCTACGGAACCAAAGAAAGTCAGTTATTCGACGGCTTGAATTGGCTGCCTTTTGCCGTTTTCATCTTCTGGGCGATTGCAACCTTCGGCGGGGCCAGTGTTCTGACTCGATTGACCCAGGCGAAAGAAGAAGGGATCGAGAGGGTTGAATCATGATCGCAAACGCAATGATGATCTTTGTATGTCTTGGATTTCTCCCTGCCGGCAATACCGTTCTTGAGGTAGGCGAGAAGTTTCCGGTCGTTGGTCAGGAAACGAGCATCTCTCTTCCCGATGGAACAAGGTTGCTTGAGATGACCTACCAGCCCGAGGCTTCAGAGCAAGTGGAAAAAACCGAACAGCATGTTGTCGAGGGAAGAGAGAGCATCCCCTGGACTCCGGCCCGCGCCGGGGTTGTCAAGATCGAGGCCAAAGCTGAAAAGGAGAGCCTGGGAGAGATCGTTGTCTCGGTTCGGTTTGACGGTGTTCCTCTGGGTGGTGTTGTTATTTGTCTCGTATCGGCCATGTTGCTTTTTGGTGGAGCGCTCATCTCTCTGAAGACATTGTTTCGTTCAGAGGTGAACTGAGCCAGGTAAGTCTCAGAGTTGGAGAAAGATCGTGAACCGGATTCGTGCGTCGTACGTCTTCTTTCTATTTTTTGCTCTTCTCATCGGTGTCACTTCGTGTTTTCCAGGCGTGGAGCTACCGGTTGGGAGTATGGAGATTTATCAATACTCGTCGGAGGAGGTGCAGCCCGGAATCGAGGGGCTCAAGGTCGAGCTGGATATCGTGCAGGGGGAATTACTCCTGTCGGGAGGAGGCGAAGTGCTTCTGGAAGGCGCCGCATCCACCAACGTAAAGGAGTGGGCCCCCCGGGTTACGTCCGCCACCGAGGGGACTCAGGGATCCATCTCCGTTCGCCAGCTTTCCCAGAGCGCCGGGGAAGGAGCCAAGAACAAGTGGGATTACAAGCTCACGAAGAGCGTTCCTGTGGACCTAGATGTTTCCTTTGGAGCGGGAATGGGAATCCTCAACCTTCAGGACGTCAAACTTTCGTCTTGTTCTGCCAGCATCGGAGCGGGCGAGCTCACGGTTGATTTGACCGGAATGCGCGCCGAGAGTTTCTCGGTGGACGTAGACGCCGGGGCTGGCGAAGCCATTCTCATCTTCCCCAAAGATGTTGGAGTTCGGGCGGATGTTAGCCGCGGAATTGGCAGCATTGATGCAAACGGCCTCACAAAAGTGGATGGTGTCTACATCAACCCGGAAGCGAAGGATTCTGAGGTGGTGATCGACGTGAAGGTCACGGTTGGAGTCGGTCAGGTCACTCTTTCGGTGAAGTAGGCTTCTTGGGTTTTTTCCGAAGGTGAATCTCGATCGATGTTGATTCATCCCGGACGTGCACATCCTGCATCTCGCCTTTTCGCAGGGTGACGGTCGCATTTGCCGGTGGAGGAGTGTCTTTCCCCCTCACCCTCGGTTCGACGAAGATTCGATACGGACCTTCCGGGAGATTTCGGATCACTCGAGGCCATTCACCGCTATCGACGGCGGATGTGATGAGGTCTTCCTCCCTGACCTCTTCTGTATCCGTTTTTCGGTAGAGCTTGATGGACCAGCCAACGGTCTTGGGCTCGTGTTTGTGGCCGAACTCCTCGTGTTCGACGGTTGGTTTCTTCTTGACCCGGGGGACCACCCGAAGAGTTACTTCCCCGAGACGTGGACGAAGTGAAATGTCTTTCGTCTCGTTTTTTTGCAATTCAACTTTGAGGCGGGCGGGTCGATCTTCCGTGTCGGGTCGCGGGTCTTTGCCCATCTCGTTTGCCTTGCGTCGAAGCGTGGCCTTCAAAAGGTAGTTGCCATGAGGGAGAGGTCCGATCTTGAACCGTCCTTTTTCTCTGACAAGAGTCGTGAATTGAATTCCCTGAACGGCCGGTTCATTGCTGAGAGAGTGAGCCGTTACCCGGGTTCTTATTGGCGCCGGGTAGCTCGTGGAATCGAAGTTTCCTTGGATCACGGATGTGCCGGTGTGGACTTGAATGTTCTGTTGTTGCGGCGTACCGGGTAGGACCGTGATCTCCCGCTCACACGTGACCCCGGGTAGCAGCTGACATGCCAGTTGATAGTGACCGGCAGTGATTTCTTCGATTGCATACGCGCCGTTCTTTTCGGTTCGAACGACGTACGCGCCGCGAACTTCTTCCGTCATGATTGGCCGCAATCGAATTGTAATGCCGGAGGCAGGCTTCCCACCGATCTCGACTTTGCCGGTGATGATTGTCGGAGGAGGATCCGGTTTTTGAAGAGACTCCCGACTGCGTCCCGGAAAAGGGAAGAGGGCGATGATCATCAGGGAGGCGATGACAACCTCCAGCTGATTCCAGGTTATCCGTGTTTGGTGTGTCTTCATGGCGATCTTTATTGGAATCGGACTTGCGATTGGAATCAAGAGGGCGCTTCTTCAGGATTGTTTTTTGCCTTTTATTCTGGCGAGAAGCCACTTACGATTGCTTTTGTTGGTCTGAAAGCAATGAAGATCTGGAAGAGGAAGTTGATATGAAGAGCCAGTTTCGAGTTTCAGGGGCCTTGGTCGTCCTCTTTGGCTGTCTTTTGACCGGATGGTTTCTCCCTTTACCGGCGACGGCCGCGGGAGAGAAAAGGCCGATCAGTCTCGATTTGATCTATGGAAAAGAGTCCCTCACGGGGCGTCTTCCCGGATCCCTTACCTGGCTCCCGGACGGATCGGGGATCGTCTTCGTGGTGACGGAAGGAGACGGAGACGAGGCTGAAAAAACGATGTTTTTTCAATCTGCGGCGACCGGTAAGAAGAGCATCGTTCTCAATCCGCAAGAATATGAAGACCTGATCGGAAGCGGAAAGTATGCGGTCGCGCGTCCGTCGGGTCGTGCTGGAGCAAGCGGCTTTCGCCTTGCCCCCGATGGCCAGACGTTACTGCTTGCAGAGAAGGGGGATCTTTTTCTGATCGACCTCCAGGAAAAGAAGAGAACTCAAATCACCGCTTCGGCTGCCGCGGAGCGACACGCGTCTTTCTCTCCGGATGGCAAGCTCATTGCATTTGTTCGTGATCACAACTTGTTTGTGATGAATCTAGAAAGCCGGCTCGAGATTCAGATCACTCGTGATGGGAAAGAGAACTTTACGTTCGGTGAGAGCGACTGGGTCTATGACGAAGAGCTCTCCGTTCATGTCGGTTACTGGTGGTCGCCAACGAGTACCCATCTGGCCTTTCTTCATATCGATGAGAGTCCGGTTCCAGAAATCCCTCTCGTTGATTTCATTCCTCTTCACAAGAAGGTGAAACTCCAGCGATATCCAAAGGCCGGTGATCCGAACCCCCTGGTCAATCTTCTTGTAGCCGACGTGACGGGAAAGAAAAAGCCAGTCGCGGTTGATCTTCCCGGCCTCGAGGAACGCTATATCGCGCGGGTGAGTTTCTTGAGCGATGGAAGCAAAGTGATGGCGCAGGTCTTGAATCGAAAGCAAGACACATCGCGGTGGATGCGCTGCGATCTAGAAACGGGAAAGTCGAGCCTTTTTCTCGAGGAACGTTCCAGGTGGTGGTTCAACGTTCATAACGATTTCCAGTTTCTGAAAGATGGTCGTTTTTTGACTCTCAGCGAGAGAGATGGTTTCAACCATATCTACTTGTTTGGCGATGACGGGAGTCTTATCCGTCAATTGACCCGGGGGAATTGGGTCGTCACATCTCTTGCCCAGGTCAATGAAGAGACGGAAACCGCCTACTTCGTGGGAACCCGCAAGAGCATCCTGGAGCGTCACCTTTACTCGGTCGGATTTTCCGGAAAGAGCGTGACGAGGATCACCCAGGATGAGGGCGATCATTCGGTCTCGATTTCCCCCAAGGCGAGGTTTTTCGTAGATACTCACAGTAGTGTGACATCCATTGCTAGAAGAGATCTGCGTGAGATCTCAGGGAAGAAGGTCGAAACGATCGCCGAGAACTCGATGGAGAAGATCGAGGAGCTTGCTCTTGGAGAGGTTGAGTTTTTAACCGTGCCGACCGAGGATGGGCGAAAGCTACCGGCTCTTTTCGTGAAGCCTCACGACTTCGATCCAGATCACCGGTATCCAGTTCTCTTCTATATCTACGGGGGTCCACAATCCCAGGTCGTTCGCAATCGTTGGGGGGGCAGTCGTTATCTTTGGCACCAGATGCTTGCCAATCAGGGGATTCTCGTCTTTTCGATCGACAATCGTGCTTCCACCGGGATGGGCCTTGCTTCGGCGGGAGTGATTTACGAGCGGCTCTGCGAGGTCGAGTTATCCGACTTTGTTGAAGGGGCGAGGCACATCTCAACTCTCCCCTATGTTGATGGAAGCCGCCTTGGAATCTGGGGCTGGAGCTATGGGGGAACCATGGCCGCCTATTCCATTCTGAATGCTCCCGAGACGTTCAAGGTAGCCGTTTCCGTCGCACCGGTGACCGATTGGCGAAACTACGATTCGATCTACACGGAACGCTACATGAACACGCCCCAGGAGAATCCGGATGGATACGATCGGACGAGCGTGGTGGGGGCTGCGGGAAACCTGACCGGTCATCTTCTCATCAGTCATGGTACGGCCGATGATAACGTTCACTTTCAAAACGCCGTGCAGCTGGTAAAAGCTCTCAATGAAGAAGAAAAGAACTATGAGTTTCTCATGTATCCCGGAGGAAGGCACGGGATCGGGGGCAAGAAGATTCAACGACAGATGTTCCGCGCCATTACGAGCTTCTTGCAGGAACACATGCTTTTTGGAGGGGAGCCGGCCCTCCCGAACGGCCGTCCTTCCATGCCTGTTGGTGGGCTGAAGAAGGTTCGAGTATCGGGGGAGGCAGGAGGCTTCTAGTGCTGTGATTCAAAGGTCTGCACGAAGTCTTGAGTCACTCCCTAGCTAACGCACATACCCCAGGGCCTTCAAGTTGTTCAGGGTCTTTTCGTCTGGAGAGCCGGGAGTTCTTGTTGTCTTGAGCTTTGACTGCACCCATTCGTTCAGGATCTTTCGAAGCTCTTCCACTTCGGCTTGACGGCTTGCTGCCAGATTGTTGAGTTCCCGTGGGTCGACGGTGAGATCGTAGTATTCTTCTACTTCTTGCGGGAATCCTACCCCTTCTCTCAAACCGTAGGGGTTGTTATCAGGTTGGAATCCTGTCGGGTTGTGGATGAACTTGGCGACCTCGCTGCGGATGACATAAATCTCCGGACCGGTTCCCGGAGTGTCATGACCTCGTTGGACCCATTCGGCGAAGACGTAGGGGTTCTTGCGGCTTTTGTCTTCAAGGATGACAGGAAGCAGGCTCTCGCCCTCCAGGTTGTCTCCTGGGAATGATCCTCCGGGCCCGATGAGGTCGAGGACAGTGGGGACGAGGTCGACCAGTTCAACTTGAGTCGCTACTCTTTTCCCCTTTGGTAACCTCGAAGGGAGGGAAATCACCAGCGGGACCCGCAGAACCGAGTCGTAGCTCGAGCAGGCGTGAAAGAAGTAGTGGTGGTGATCGTAAAGCTCTTCTCCGTGATCGGAGGCAAAAACAATCAGTGTATTTTGCGAAAGTCCCTCATCCTCTAGTTTCCTCAAGACACTTAGGATCGATCGGTCAAGAGAAGCGACCTGGGCGTTGTAGAGCCCCTGGATTCGGGCCAGATCGACGGATGAGAGATCCTCTTGATCGAGGGTAATCGGTCCAAGGTCTCGCATGGTCCCATTTTTGGCCCCCCGAGCCGGAGCGTACAGGCGCTCCATTTCGAGGGATGGAGCGTAGGGTTCATGGGGTTCCATGTAGTGGAGCCAGAGAAAGAAGGGCTTTTCTCCCTGGTCCTTGGAAAGCCAGGAAAGGGCGTTTTTCGTGAGCCGTCGATCCCATTCCGAGTAAGGGACGGAGTATTTCCGTTCTGTTCCGAGCTCATCATCAATGGACCATATTTGTGCGAAACCCGGGTGGGGTGCATGAATCATGTTGTTCAGGAAAGCTGCGGTGCGAAACCCTTTTTGGTGGAGCCGCTGGGCGAGAGTCGTGACGTCGGAGGATAGCATCTGACCGTTGTTCCGAACCCCGTGGGACAACGGATAGAGACCGGTATGAATCGTGGTCAGCGATGGCCAGGTCGATCCGCGGGGAGCAAACGCGTTCGTAAAAAGAACACCATCTCTCGCCAGTTGATCCAGCCCGGGAGTGATCGGAGGGGCATCACTCGGACCTTGAAATCCGTAGCATCCCAGTCGATCTGACCGCAAGGTGTCAGCGGTGATGATGAGAAGGTTGAGGGGCGCCTCGGACGAGTCGCTTTTACCCGTGCATCCCGGGATGAAAATCATCAGGAGGAGCAGTAGTAGTAACTTGTGCTTGCAGTTTCTGTCTCTGGTGCTCATTGAGGTTCGTTGGGTTCGTTGGGGTCAAGACTGTTCACGTCTTCCATGTCGAAATCCAGACCCGTTTCATCGTCCTGAAGAGAGCATTCAAGCTCGTCATAACTGACAACGTTATCCCAGGTCCTGGATATGGTGCCGTCGAAAAGAAACAGAGTTCGAGGAAGTTTCCCGGATAGGCCTCTCCATAACTTTGCGGGCAAGGAATATACGGGAAGAGGGGGATCGGTAGGAATGAATACGGGTTGCTTCGCTTCCCGGCCCGGAATGAGAATCAGGACAGGCGGGGCGCTTGGGTCTTCGGCGAGGTCTGTTAGTCCAAGAAAGATGGTCTCGTCTCTTGTGTCTTCCATCCGGGAAAGCAGGATGACGAGTTGCTCTCCCTCTCGAAGGTTCAGTTCGGAGTTTCCGCTCCCCTCACGGGTGCTCGTGTCGTGAATCAATCCCACGTATCTTCCCTCCGTGAAGAGTGAGCTTCCGGGCTCATGTCCTCGTATCAGCGGGATGACAAGGGAGAATACGGTGAAGCCGGTAGCAAGCAGGATGAAGCCCAACTTCCTTGAAGATCGAGTTCGATTCGCTTGTCGGGCAGTGGTGAGCAGGCCAAGGACGGCCAGCGCAAAAAGCCCACCATCTTCAAGGAGCGCCATTTCGGGGCTACGTTGCAGCTGCTCCCCGAAGCATCCGCAGTCTCTTTCTCCGATGGCGGAAGCACGGAGAATGGTCGCAGCGAAAAGAAGGCTGGCAACGATCGCGAACCCGAAGCTAATTCGGGGCCAGCATCGAAAGAGGAGGAGAGACCCGAGGAGGACTTCTCCGGCGATTGTCAGCCGGGACAAAACAGGCCCCACAAAAGAGTCCGGGGCCAGAGCCAGGATTCTCAGGATCTGGTCGCTAAATGCCTCCGGATGGGGAGCCTTGAGGAGACCTGCGGTCAGGAAAATTACGCCGACGATGATGGATGTCACAACCGACACCGATCCGCAGAGACGAGAAGATGTTGCTGGAGTGGAGATCTCTTAACTCTTTTTTAGGTAGTTGATTATGACCCTTTGTTGCTCGGGTGACATACCGGGGCCACCCGGATCCTCATTCGCGCATTCTCATCCTCTACCCTGGCTGGCAGAAGACCAAGGGGATTTTGACCGATGGGGGCGGGGAAAAGTTTTCCGGTCACTTGGGAAAGTTTCGAGGGCTGCATCGTATTGCAACCAAGAGCGTGTAGGGCTTCTCCTCCACGCCGGGTCTGGACAGATGAACCAAATACAGAGGATCGACCCACAGGTCGGTCTCCTGAGGTAGGAGTGAGCCATGTCGAATTCTAGGTGGCTGGTGACGTCGGTTGCGAGTCTTTTGGCCATGTGGGTGCTCTCAGGCTGTATCGTGGTGACGGGTTGGGGCTTTGGTCCAAAGCACTGGATCGAAGCAACGGAGGAGATCGTCCTGCCGGCTGCCTCGGTCGATGAACTGTCGGCCAAGACCCGCAACGGTTCCATCAAGATTCAGGGGGTTAGCGACAGCAACGAGGAGATCGTTGTCAAGGTCAAGATCAAGGCGGGTGGGAGTTCGGCCGAGGATGCGCAAGATTGTCTTGATGCGATCCACATCGAGACCAGGCGTGAGGACGGAGTTCAAAAGGTGAGTTGGATCTATACTCGCGAGAAAAGGAACTCCTGGTCGGCTGCAGTGAGCTTTGATGTCTCTCTTCCTGGGAATACGGCGGTCACGAGTCGCACTCACAATGGTGCAGTCGTGGTCTCCCGAGTTCACGGTTCCGTCGAAGCAACTACCCACAACGGAAAAATGACTCTCGATAAGCTGAGTGGTTCGGTTCGAGGTGAGACTCACAATGGTGCCATCGTCGTGGACGTTGCCTCGGACGATGTTCATTTGCTGACCCACAATGGTGGAATCAAGGCTCGGATCGAGAACTACACCACGGTCTCCGGATCGATCGAAACACACAATGGCGGAGTGCAGGTTAGCTTTGCCGGGAACCCCTCGACTCAAGTTCGCTGCAAGACTCATAATGGAGGTATCAGTCACCAGGACCTGGGCTTCACCTCGTTTGAGTCGACAAAACGCAGCTTGACCGGAAAGCTTGGATCGGGAAGAGGCCGGTTGAAGCTTGAGACCCACAATGGAAGCATCAGACTTCGGAATGATGGCATCGACCGGAGTCTCTAAACGACCCTCATGGGTTCCAGATTGAGACCTCGTCAAGTTTCTTCCGGTTGAGGTCGGGAACAGAAGAGTCGGGTGCAGGGTACCCGATTGGAAAGAGAATATAGGGACGCTCGTTGGAGGGACGCTTCAAGATCTCCGACAGGAAGCCCATCGGGCTCGGGGTGTGGGTCAAAGTAGCAAGACCCATGCGGTGAAGTGCCGTGATGAAGAGGCCGCAGGCGATGCCGACGCTTTCTCGAACGTAGTAGTTCTTTCGCTTCTCTCCGGTTTTTGTCACTCCGTAGACCTCCTCGAACACCACGACAATCCAGGGAACGATTTCGAGGTAGGGCTTTTGCCAATCGGTTCCAAGTGGGGCAAGGGCTTCGAGCCAGTCCGGAGGCATTCTCCCACCTTCATAGGATTGGCGCTCTTCCTGCTCCGCGGCGATGCGGATCTGTTTTTTTGTTTCCGGGTCGTTAACACAGACGAATTGCCACGGTTGACGATGCGCCCCTGACGGTGCCGTGGACGCGATGCAAATGGCCTGCTCGATCAGCTCCCGAGGAACCGGATCCCCAGAAAATGACCGTACGCTCCGTCGGTGATCAAGCTCGGAGAAGAGCTCTTTTCCCCGGCGCAGCATTTCCTCTTCGGAGAGGCGCTCCGGGCAGTAGGGAACGAAGGGGTAGTCGGGCTTTTCGCTATTTATTTCGCTCATGGTCTCTGGTGCTCGATTTTTTGGATGCAGGCTCATGATATACTCCTGCAGCTACACTTCGGACGACTTTTTCGGGCGGTCGAGAGTCTCCTCATATGTGCGGCATTGCCGGCATCATTCATCGAAATTCGGAATGCGTACCCTCGCGGGATGAGCTCTTGCGAATGGCGGGTACTCTCTCTCACCGTGGACCGGACGCCCAGGGAATCCACATCGAGTCCGGGGTCGGTCTCGCCCATCGTCGGCTGATCGTCATCGATCCAAGGGGTTCGAGCCAGCCTCTCACCAACGAAGAAGAGACCATCCATCTCACCTACAATGGTGAGATTTACAATTATCGAGAGCTCAGGCGCGAACTCGTCGGGCGGGGACACACTTTCCGCACCCGGGGCGACAGCGAGATTCTGGTTCATCTCTGGGAGGACGAGGGGCCGGCCATGCTCTCCCGTTTGAACGGGATGTTTGCCTTTGCTCTCTGGGATCGCTCCAAACAGATGGTGTTTTTGGCTCGCGACCGGCTGGGGATCAAGCCGCTTTACTGGTTCTTTGACGGCAACCGACTTGTTTTTGGCTCCGAGATCAAGGCGATCCTTGCCGCTTCGTCGGTACCTCGCGAGGTCAATCGGGAAGCTCTTCCTCAACATCTTCTCTTCAATACGCTCTATGGGGAGGAGACTCTGTTTCAAGGCATCCGGGAGTTGCTCCCCGGTCATCATCTGATGTTTCGGCCCTGGAGAGAGAGTCAGCCCCGATTGAAGCGGTGGTGGGATCTACCCGAGATTGGACTGGATGCAATCGGGGAAGATCCTACCGAGACTCCTGAGGAAACTCCTCGTACCGGCCAAGGAGAAGAAAAGGCCGCCGAGGCGTTTCGATCTCTCCTTGGTGCCTCCGTCGAAAGGCGGCTCGTTGCCGACGTTCCGGTTGGAGTCTTCTTGTCGGGCGGGCTCGACTCCTCGATTCTTACGGCCCTCGCTGCAGATAAGGTGAGTGGGCCTTTGCAGACTTTTTCGATCGGGTTTGATGAGGAGGAGGGAAATGAATTCTCCTGGTCTCGACGGGTTGCCAAGCAGTTCAGAACAGACCATCATGAGATCACATTGAATGAAGATGACTTTCTTGGGGCGCTTCCTGCTCTCATCTGGCACAACGACGAACCGATCAAGCACAACAACTCGATTCCTCTCTACTTTCTTTCCCGGGAGACGAAATCCCGGGCCACGGTCATCCTCACCGGTGAAGGGAGCGATGAGCTCTTCCTCGGGTACAGAAAGTATCGACTTGGTCTCATTCTCTCCAGGATCGGCGCCGTCTACCGGTCTCTTCTACCCGCAAGGCTAGGAAAGTCGATCGTGGAGATGGGACCTCGATTCTCCCGTCGCAAATGGGCGACTCGATTCGTGGCAAAGCTCAACGATTCTCCGGCCCTACTTGCCGCGTCATCCAGTGCTGTCATGGACCGATGTCTTCTGGAGGGGCTGGCACCCGGGCTCGTCTCGAATGAGGGGGCCCAGCCGTATCTTTCCTCCGCCTTTTCACAGGGCTTTCCCGGTGGAGGGGGAGACTTCCTCCGTCGTTACTCTCGAATGGATCTGAAGGCCTATCTCGTCTCACTTCTCACGAAGCAGGATCGAATGAGCATGGCCGCATCCATCGAGTCCCGGGTTCCTTTTCTTGACCATGAGCTGGTGGAATGGGCTTATCGACTGCCATCCTCCCTCAAACTCCGGGGCACCCATGGGAAGTGGCTGGTCAAAAAGGCGGTCGAAAACCTACTACCTGCCGATCTCATTCATCGACGCAAACTGGGGTTCCCCGTTCCTGTCTACGGCTGGTTAACCAAGGGCGCCTTTCGGGAGCTGGCGAAGAGCGTCCTTCTCGATCGAAGAAGCCTGGATCGGGGTATCGTCGATCGAATCGCTCTTGAGACTTACTTCGAGGATCTAGAGAGCGGAGTCTATGGTCGAGGCGTCGATGCAACCTATCCGATCTGGACGCTTCTGAACCTGGAGCTCTGGTGGCGAACGTGCATCGAAGGGACAAGCTTTGACTCTCTGGAGACTCCCCAGTCCAATCTCTCGGTTCCGGATGGCCTGAGTCGTACCTACTCCACGTAGCCGAGGTCCTTCAGGGCTTTTCGCAGTTTGGGATCCATGGTGGCCGAGGCGCTTGTTCCTTTGAGATCCTCTTCGAAGAGCTTGAACAGCATTGTTACCTTTTTTGCCGTTTCCGGGTCGGATGCTTCGAGTTCGAGGGCCGACTTCCCCAGAAGTTTTTCGCTGTGACCGGTAATGATCTTGCGGTTCTGGATGGTGAAGAACAGTCGGTCGGGAATCTCGAAGGCACGCCGGTCAAGACGAATGTCCTTCATCGGTTCCACGTAGATACGACGCATTCCAAAGGCACTTCCGATCTGGTCGTTTTCTCGGATGAGGTCGCGACCCCTCAGTTCGTGATCGTGGACGCCGGCCAGGGTGAGTAGAGTCGGTGCGATGTCGATGGAGCCAGCCACATCGTTCCTTTCCTGGGGAGCAACGTCTGGCCCGAGGATGACACAGGGGATGTGGAGGGCCTCCCGAGAAAGATGGACACCATGACCGATGGTCATGAGCTCGCCAAGGTTCTCGCCGTGGTCGGAAGTGAGGATGATGTGGGTCTTGTACCTGTCATCTTCGAGGAGGTTACGCAGGAGACGATCGAGGGAGCGATCGAGATAAGCGACATCTTGTTTGTAGAGACGGTTTGCGACAAGGGCTGCTCTCTTTGCCTGCTCTGTTCTCTTCTCGAGAGGCCCGGGTTGGACCATGCCAAGGATCTCTTCCATCGTCCGCATGCGATCCGGGTCCGTGTCCCCGTAGGGGGAGTGGGGATCAAAGTAATGAAACCAAAGGAACTGGTCTTCTCGGGTGCTGGCGATGATCTGAAGTGCTGATTCGGTGATGGTCTCGGCCAGAGAATAGAAATTATCTCCGCTCAATTCGGCTCCAGCAACCCTGTGCTTCTTGTCCGGATTGAGCTCGAAGTCGTCGATGTAGGCTTCGAAGCCTTGACTGAGCCCGAACTGAGAAAGTAAAGGCGCGGACGCCACCACGGCTCCGGTGGAAAAGCCTTCTTCCTGGAGGATTTCGGCCACCGTGTCGAACTTCTCGTCAAGGATCAGCCCGTTCTTGGAAACCCCGTGTTCCCAGGGGTGGAGAGCCGTATGCATGGAGACATGGGAGGGAAGCGTGGTCGCCATGCTGGTGTAAAACTCGTTGAACACGAGACCCTTTTTCGCCCACGCAAGAGTGAGAGGCATCGAGGATGGCTTTTCTCCTCCCATCAAGGTGTCGTAGCGAAGGGTGTCGATTGAGATCAAAACGACCCGCTTGTTCTTCTCGTCCGGGTCACCACAGGAAGGGAGGGTCATCGAGATGACGAAAAATAGGGCGGCAAGCCCCCCTTGTTTCTTACGGTGAACGAACCTCATGTTGTCTCCGCTAACCGGCGTGCGTTGATGAGGACGGAGTCAAACATGGCGGGGGTCAATCTTCCGGTAAAGGTGTTCTGCTGGCTCACGTGATAACTGTCCAGATGCTGGAGGCCTTCGGGAAGTGTGTGATGGCCGCCATGGGCGAACGGAAAGCGAGAAAGGGGGAACTCAAAACCGAGAGAGTTGTAGTACCGAAGGAGGCTGTCATGGGCGATCTTCCCGAGACACAGGAAGACTTTCTTTTTCTTCAGCCTCTTCAGGTCCGCTGAAAGATAGGGACTGCAATTGTCGATTTCCTTTTTCGTCGGCTTGTTGGCCGGCGGTGCACATCGCACCGGCGCGGTGATGGCTACATCTGTCAGGGTCAGCCCATCTGTTCGAGATGTCGACTCGGGCTGATTGGCGAATCCGGTGCGATAAAGAGCTGCGAAGAGAAAGTCGCCGGACCGATCCCCGGTGAACATTCGGCCGGTTCTGTTTGCCCCATGGGCCGCCGGTGCCAGGCCGACAAAGACGATTCGGGCCGCAAGATCGCCGAAAAGCGGGACGGGTTTGCCCCAATAGTCCCACTCCGAGAATGATTTCCGGGGATTCTCCGCAATTTTTTCCCGGTGATCTACGAGCCTTGGACAGAGTCTGCAGGCGAGAAGTTCCTTTTGTGTCGGCATGACTTACGGCCTGGCTGAAAAAGGTCGTTTGTGCTGGTCGTTCAGGGTAAGGGAGTTATGACGGATATCGTGTTGTTCTTCAGCCTACCAGACCCGGGAGCCTCGCCGGAAAAAAAGATCACAATTGTTTGGAAAAAAGTGGCAGTTCTCGGCACTTGACCGGGGAATAGCGGGCTGCTAGAAAACAGATGAAAAGGGACGTTGTTTAGAGGGGGGCTCGCGCTGAAAAGAACGTGTGTCCCGGTGCTCAACCGTTTACTTTTTGGAGGTCTGGTTGTGAAAAAACGTTCAGCAGTGACCCTCATACCCCGCGTCCTGATTCTGAGTCTCCTTGTAACCTCCCTTGCCTCTCCGATTCTTGCTCAGGAGCCCATCTCCACCGAGCTCAAGCGGAAAGCTACCCCTGCTCCCAAGGTCGACGAACGTCCACTTTACGCTCCGGACGAAATCGTTGTTCGATACGAGGACGGACTCGATCCTCTTCATTCCGGTGTTCAAGCACTGGAGTCCCGATTCGGCCTGGTTCCGATCAAGTTCAACGAGTCGATTCAGTATCACCGCTACCGCCTTCCGGAAAGCATGTCGGTTTCGGACGCGATTCTTCTCCTGAGGGGAGACTCGTTGGTTGACTATGTCGAGGCGAATTACATCTATTATCTGGATGCGATTCCGAACGACTCGTTTTATGACAACTACCAGAGTGTCGCTACGGATCTTGCCAAGTGGTATTTCGATGGGATCGGCGCCGATCGAAACCTCAACGCTGAATCGGCCTGGGACGTGACGACGGGTCGCACCGACGTGACGATTGCCATCGTTGATTCGGGGATCGATCTTGATCATCCCGACCTGGCGGCCAACATCTGGACCAATCCGGGCGAAGTCGCCGGCAATGGTTCGGACGATGACGGCAATGGTTTTGTTGACGATGTGAATGGCTGGGACTTCCAGTCCAATGACAACAATCCGAATCCGGATCTTGGCAACGGGATCGACGATGATGGTGTTGGCGGTCCGGACAGCAACACATTCCACGGCACGTTCTCCGCATCCTGTGCCGGCGCGGTTGGCAATAACGCTACCGGTGCCACTGGCGCTGCCTGGAATTGCAAGCTGATGGCCGTGAAGATCTTCACCGATGATGGTGGTGCCTTCACGACGGATATCGCTGACGGGATCTCCTATGCCGCTGCCAACGGGGCAGATGTCATCAACATGTCTTTTGGTGGTGGATTCTCTTCCACGGTCCAGAACGCCGTGAACTTTGCTCATGGGCAGGGTTCGGTTCAAGTTGCATCGGCGGGTAACGGAAACTCCTCCTCACAGCAATACCCGTCCTCCTTGAACTTTGTGATTTCGGTTGGGGCCAACGATTCTGGCTCGGTTCTCGCCGGTGGCTCAGGCGACCTCGATGGTCGTGCCTCGTTCTCCCAGTACGGTACCGCAGCTGTTGATGTTGTGGCTCCCGGAACCGATCTTGTCGGCGCCGCTGTTCTTTCGGTTGCTGAAGGCAACCCGGGAGCACCTAGCTACTTCCTTTCGTCTGGAACCTCGTTCTCCGGACCGACGGTCGCAGGGCTCTGTGCGCTCGTGATCTCCAAGGGACTTGATGTCGGCGCTGGGCTCACCAATGACGATGTCGAGAACATCATCCAAAACACCGCGAACGATCTTCCCGATGATCCCGGCGATTCCCCGAATGGCGGATCCTCCTGGGACAATCATGGTCGGGTTGATTTCCAGGCTGCTCTTGACGCGGTCAGTGGTGGACCTCCGGTCAACACGCCTCCCGTCGCGGATGCAGGGCCCGACCAAGGTGGTCTCGTGGGTCAAAACATCTCGTTTGATGGTAGTGGATCCTCCGATGCGGACAACGATCCTCTGACCTACTCCTGGGACTTTGGCGACAATTCGCCAGATGGCTCCGGCGTTTCGGTCAACCACTCCTATGCAACGGCCGGAACCTATGTGGTTACCCTCACCGTGGATGATGGTCAGGACACCGACATGGATACCGCTGTCGTCACCATTGACGACGTTCCTCCTCCGTCCGGAACCCTGATGTACTTCTCATCTCTTGGTAATCGATCTTATCCCGGACTTTCCGGCACGATGGCGAACGAAGACATCATCCTCTACGACTCCGGTTCCGGAGCTTTCACCCAGTATTTCGATGGTTCGGATGTTGGCCTCGGAAGCGCCGTCATGGATGGCTTTGTGCTTCTTGCCGATGGCAGCATTCTCATCTCGCTTTCGGCTTCCTTCTCGGTTCCGGGCGTTGGCACCGCCGATGATTCGGATGTGGTGCAGTTTGCGCCGACGAGCCTTGGCCCGACTACAGCAGGTGTTTTCACCTTGTTCTTTGACGGCTCGGATGTTGGCCTCACCTCGAACGGTGAAGATGTTGACGCCCTGAGTGTTAACAACGGCAACCTTGTTGTTTCGACCACCGGTGGATTTTCGGGGAGTGGCGCCTCGGGTGCGGACGAGGACTTCTTCGAGTTTGTCGGGAGCTTCGGTTCGTCGACCTCCGGTTCCTTTACCCGCCTCTTTGATGGGTCGGATGTTGGGCTCGGCGGTAATGGCTCCCATGACATGCGAGCGCTTCACATCAGTCTTGTCGATGGGAGGTTCTACGTTTCGACCGTGGGTAATTTCAACTTCGGCGGAATTTCCGGCGCAGATGAAGACATTGCTCGATTCACGCCGAGTACGCTCGGTAACAGTACATCGGGAGCCTGGGATCTCTACCTGGACTTCTCGACGGTCGGCATGCAAACCGGTGGCGATGTTACCGGCTTGTTCTTGATCGAGTAGAGTCATCATGTCAGACCCGGTTTTCTGGGTCTTGACGATCAAGTTATTGAAGGACCGGGGGGCTATCCTCCGGTCCTTTTCTTATGGTAGCCGCAGGAGATTTCGACCCCGATCGAAGTCTCCCGCAGGAACTCCCAGCTCCTGTTTGAGCCGAACATCTCGATCCCAGAGGTTCTGGATTCCGGAAATTTCCCACATCTGACTCACCTTGAGGTCCAGGGCGTGGTACCAGGGAGAGACTACCGGGAAGAATTGCAGCGGCCAGTCCGAACCATAGACGAGCCTACCGGCTAGCCTGTCATCCAGAAGAGCCCGGTGCAGATAACCAAGCTTGTTCACCTGGGTCAGGCTTGAGATGTCCGCATAGAGATTCTTGTACTTCGTAAAAAGGGGAAGGATTCTCTCGTAGTTGTCTTCTCCTTCATTCTCCCCGGTGGTGGCGATGTGGGCGGCGATCACGGTGACGCCCAGGCTCAGGGGAAGCTCGAGTCGAAGGGGATCGCAGAGCTCATCACGCGCCTCGAGAAAAGATTTCTCCTGTCCAGTGTGGGTGAGAAGGGGGAGTCCTGCGTCCCGCATCTTCTCGTAGAAGGGCGTAATTCGTGGATCGGCGGGGTCGATGTCCATGATGGACGGGATCCACTTGAGGAGCACCGCACCCTGTGCAAGGACTTCATCCAGTCGAGCGAGAGCATCCTTGCGGTAGGGGTTAACGCTGGCGCCAAAGAGTAGGTTGGGATACTTCTTTGTTTCCTTGGCGACATGGGAGTTCGGAACGAAGACCTGGGTCTTCTCCCGGTCAAGTTCTCCCCCTGTGATCACTCCATCCATGGCTAGGACTACCGCGCTTCCGATCGATTTCGACTGTTTGATTCGAGTGGAGAGTCTGGATACGAGGATGCTGTCGCCGACCTCTCGAAGTTCGGCTTCCGTTACGCCAAAGGCGCGAAGATAAATCGGAAACTTCATGCTGTCTTTGAGCCCTGCGGCAACGAAGCACCCACTACCCTGAATCCCCATTCCGGCGACATGGCAGTGAAGATCGATGATCGGGGTTTTGGGCAAGGGTTCCTTTTCGGTGGCGGTGCCGCGATAGAGAAGAAGACGGAGTCCACAAAGAAGGAGGGAGAAGATCAGGCCCAGTACAAAGAGTCGGCGGATGAAGAGGATAGGGCGTAATTTCATCGTGGAATCTCAAGTTGGTCCAGGAAGGCCTCAAGTGGACCTTCCGGAGTTCGGTCTACATGGAGAGCAACTCCAAGGTGTCTGGACAGCCGATTGAATTCCTTCAGCTTGATTTCGACCACCCGTTTTCTCTTGAGCGCAGACTCGGCGGAAATAGAAGTTGCGATCCCGACTCCCAGGCCAGCTCCGATGAACTCGACCACCAGGTGGAAGGTGTCAAAAACCATGTCGGCGGCGAGAGTACAGCCTGCGTTCTGAAAAACTCCGCTCGTAATCTGATGGGAGAGAGTCTCGGGGTGAATGGCGATCTGCCGCTCGGCGGCAAAATCCTGGATCTTCACTGCTTTTTGTCTGGCGAGTGGATGCTTGCTGGGAGCAAGGGGGATGAAGTCGTCGGACCACAGGGGGATGAGCTTCACCGAGGGCATGGTGCTTGGCAGCATGCATAGGCCGGCGTCACAGTTTCCTTCGCGAACCCAGGTGAGGATCTGCAGAGAGCTTCCTGTCCGGACGTGGATCCGGATTCCAGGAAAACGATTGCGAAACTTTTGCAAGAGTCTCGGCAGCCTGCTGAGGATGACGCTGTCGGCAACACCAAGCCGGATCAGGCCGAAGAGCTGGCCTCCCGTCGCTTCCCCAGATGCTTGAAGGGCATCCGCCTGGGTGACAAGAGATCGGGATTTGGCGAGCACGGTTCGTCCAAAATCCGTCAGCACCACCTTCTTTCCGAGTCGTTCGAAAAGGGAGCGCCCGAGTTCCTTTTCCAGCCCAAGGACCTGGCGGCTCAGCGTGGGTTGGGTGGATGCGATGAGACGAGCCGCTCGGCTGAATCCACCGGCATCGGCAACTGCGATGAAAGCTCGAAGATGTGTAAGCTCCATGGTTGGTCTCCTCGCCCTTTCTTACGACGGGTGTGAGGCTCTTGTTTATGCAAATAGAGGATGATTAGAATGTATACAATTCATATTCGACATCAAAACGAAAATCGGTGTTCCGGGACGGATGACGAAAAGAAGAAGTGCCATGGTGGAAGGTTTAGCGAAGTCTGGATCTGACGTAGCCCAGTTGAATCAGTACCTGGATTTCTTCCGGGGATAGAGAGAGAGGAGGACCGGGATCTCCTGGAGTGCGGTCGAGTGAGAGGTCGAGCATCTTTTTCAGCTTTTCTACCTCGTCATTGCTGGTGAGCGAGCCGAGGGAACGAAGGTTCAAATGCCCCTGGTCCTGCCAGTTTGCGGCCAGAGTCTCTCCGTTCTTGAAGCGGAAGACCTGCCAGGATGGGCCGATCGCGGCTTCTTGCAGCTCGCCGGCAAGGGGAGGAGCCACCGAGGCAAGAACACCGGGGCGTTCGAGGCTTCCAGGCAGCAGGAGGTCGATACCTCGAAGTCCGGCGGGGGGGCTAAGTCCCAGGACGGGGAGGAGGGTTGGTATCAAATCGATGGGGGAAACCGGATCTTCGATTTGTGCGGGTTTTTCCCCAGGAATATGAATAGCCAGTGGAACGTGAAGGGCCGACGGAGAGAGATTTTCCCCGTGGTGGGCAAAGATAGAGTCTTCCCCCAACGATTCTCCATGACTCCCCAGTACCACGACCAGCGTTCGGCGCTCCACATTCAGCACTTTCAGAGTTCTTAGTAATTCCCGGAAATACCAGTCTCCGACCAGCGTGCGGACATTGTGGTTTCTCTCGATTCTTGCCCTTGTCTGGGGTTTTGGCATCCGCTGATAAGACGGAATACCATTGATGCCCGTGTTGTCTCCAAGATCGGGAATGGCCTTGTTGTCCGGTTTGACGGGAGGTTTCAATCGCGCCCCGATTCGAACGAGTGAAAAGAAGGGGTTGATGGCTTTCTGATACGGCCCATGGGCGCCGTTCAAGTGCACCCAGAGAAACCAGGGCTGGGCGGCCTCTCGTCCAAGAAGCCAGTGTCTGGCCTGTCTTGTGGTTTCGAAATCCTCCCAACGACTCTCGTTGCTATTTGGACCGATATACGACTGGAACCCGCGTCCGAGTCCTCTTTCCGGCGAGAGGGTCGGAGGAGATACGCAAGCTCCCGTGTCATAGCCTGCTTGGGAGAGAATATCGGCCAGGGTCGGGACATTTTCGGGAAGGGAATGGCCGATGCCCGGATATCCCAGTTCTCCCGGGTACTTGCCGGTCAGAAGGGAAGACAAGGATGGGACGGTTCCGGGGGAGGTTACAAAGCACCGGTTGAACCGGAGTGACTCATCGCTCAGCCTCTGCAAGTGCAGCGGGTTCTTGAAGAACCGTTCCCAGTCCCGAGCTCGATCGGCCCGAAGGCTATCCAGGGTGACAATCAGCAGGTTGAGGGGGCCCTCTCTTTCCTCATGACTCTTTGGTTCGGGAGTGGGGAGTTTTCTATTTTCGCTCTTTTTCTCCCGTCCCTGCCGCTCATAGATGATGACTGGAGGATAGCCAGTCGTTTCCGGGTCAGCCGGATTGTGGAGCGGAGCCGTACGAAAGTGGTGGGAGTAGGGGTCAGGGCGATTCTCCCAGTGGCAATCCGGGGCTTCAAGGATGTGGGTGGCATAGCCTCGCTCATTGGCGAACTTCTTCAGAAGGAGCGGTGACATGAAGGCTCGCGAGATGATCCAGTCCGGTTCTCCAAGATAGGGCACGCCTTGATGGCCCCCGCGGACGGTGAGGTCGGTGGAGAAAAGGAGCGGGAGGTCTCCATACTCGGTGAAAATCACATCGTCCCGATCGGCCCGTTCCGTGAGAAATTCGGCGATTCCCTCGTTCGGTCCCACGTAGTCGTGGGTGATCTCATCGATGAAGTCGAAGATCTCCGAGCGAAGAGAGAAATAGTCGGATCGATCCCGCCGGAGTGCCAATCGGTCGGGAAACGGATGACGGTCGGTTTTCGCTTCAAGAGGATAGAGAACGGAGAACACGGGAAGGGATGTGAGGGTCGTCAAGAGAGCCAATGGAATCAGAACGAGAGCCGATCGACCCAAGAGCGGACCGAATTTTTTTCGAAGGAGATCCATCAACCACATCAAGACCCCCGCGTGGACAACCACGAGAAGGGGAACGAGATTGATGATGTAGCGAAAAAAGTAGCCGACGTTTGACGAGACGAAGAGAAGGTTGCCCACGCAGATGAATACGATGACGGAGAGGTTCGGGTTTCTCAGATGGAGAAATCGAGCCGGGCACCGCAAGAGCAGGATCATGACCAGAGCCGCGATGGGAAGAATGAGGGGAAGAGCGTAATTGTTGATGCAGATCAGATAGTTCAGGATGTTGAATCCGTAATAACTCGTGTCCAGGCGAGATCCGGTGCGGAAGATGCTGGCGTAGACTGCATAAGGAACGGTGAATGCGGCAATGCCTCCCATGATGATCACGGAGGACAAAATGCTGATTCTCTTGCGTCCAAAAAGTAGGGCGTGGACTCCAAGAACCATGAGAAGGGGAAGGCAAAGTCCGTAATTGCTGTGGAAGAGCAGTACGGAGCAGGCAATGAGACCGATCCCGGAGAACTTTCTTCCCCGGAGCAAGCCAGCATAGGCGAGGAGGATCCCCTGGGTGAAAAGGATCGCGAGTGCGTAGTACCGGCATTGCCTCATGTGGAGCAAGAACGGGATGCAAAACAAGAGGAGCCAGCAGGCAAGTCGCGCAACCCGGCGGTCGGTGAAAACCGAAAGGCCGAGCCTGTAGATCATGAAAAGGTTCACAAGGCCAAGGAGAGCAAACGGGAGCCTGGCGGCGAGTGGGGTCATGCCCAAGGCGGCCAGGGAGCCGGCGGTGACATAGAGCTGGAGCCAGGGAGAGAGGACCCAGATCAGGTCGTCGTTGAAATCTTCCCTCTTGGCGGCGACCCACTGGGAGATGTAGTTTACTCCGTCGAAGGCTTGAGGCTTGCCATAGACTAGAATGTTCTGGGCCAGGTTGGCGGTCTCCGCCTCATCGGTCCAGAGATGTCGATTGCCAAGATTCAGGAGCATCAGAACGGCTCCAACGAGGAGGCAACCGAGTAAAATAGGGTCCCGGAGACTCCGACCCAGGGATGGAGTCTCTTCGGTTGGGCCGGGTACCGCGGTCGAGGATGGGTTCATGGGCGCTTTTGTCCGGTGTTCCTGAGCAGTGGCGGACATTCTAGCCCGGATGATTCACGAGAGCTAGTAAGTGCAGGTAGGACGAATGAGCATGAAAGTGAAAGGGGCGTCATGAAAGGACGGTGGATCCCGTTCCTGGTTCTTTTTTTGATCGTCGCAGGAGTGGCATTTCGGGCCCTGAACCCGACTGATGTTCGGGTTCTCGATGTGATTCCCCTCCATGACAAGCTCGACAAGAAGCCCAACAAGCACGGCAACGAAACCCGGCTTGTTCAGAAAGAGACCTCCTCGGATCAGGTGTTGATCCTTTCCGAGAAGCAGCCAAGATCCTATGAGTTCGAGGTTCCTGGCGACCTGAGGATCGAGCTTTCTTGTCGTGTTCTCGCCGGGCCCACGAATCAAAACGTCGATCTGGTTGTCCGAGGTCGGGCTGTTTCCGGCGAGATGCGGGAGATCCGAAGCTCTTTTACAGAGCAAGATCGAGGGCGATGGTCCCAGCTCGTACTGAAGCCCGAGTGGGGAGTTGGTCTTACCGGTCTCGATTTTTCTGTGGAACTCATGGGGGGGGAGGCTGAAAGGGAAGACGGAGCCGCCAGGGAAGAGATCATTCTGGCCGTCGTGTTTCCTCGGGTCTGGTATGAGCGGGAGATCGAGTTCAAGAAGCGGTCGGATGCACGTCAGATTGTATTTATTACCCTGGATACGGTGCGCGCCGATCATCTTGCCTGCTACGGCAACAAGGAGGTCAAGACTCCGAACCTCGACCGACTCTCAAAGGATGGGGTCTTGTTTCGCGATGCGTATTCGGTGACCAACATCACCAACCCTTCTCACTCGGCAATGTTCACCTCTTTGTATCTGAAAGATCATCAGGTTCTCGATAATTTCAGAAAGCTCGGCGAGTCGACTCCCACCCTCATCGAGATGCTCGACCAGGCCGGATTTGATACGGCGGCCTTCGTCGCCGCCTATGTTTTCGATCCGGAGCGCTGTGATTTCAGTCGCCGGTTCGGGAAATTCTATGCCTGCCGTGATTATCCTCAGAGGCGGGCGGCGGAGGTCAACGCAGATGTGATCCCCTGGTTGAACGAGAATCATCACCAGGACTTTTTCATCTGGGTTCATTACTTTGATGCTCACTTCCCCTACAACCCTCCTGTCCCCTATGACCGGATGTACGGGGGAAAGAAGAAAGGGAGCCCGACCGAGGATGAACTACCCGTGGAGGATCTCCGAGATCTCTACAAGGGCGAGATTTCCTATCTGGACTCTCAAGTTGGCGTACTTCTTCAGCAGCTGAAGGATCTGGACATCTACGATAATTGTCTTCTGGTGGTTGTTGCTGATCACGGCGAATTGATCGGGGAACAGGGAGTTCTCCACGATCACAAGGGGCTCCGGGATCCGGTCACTCACGTGCCTCTTCTGATCAAGATGCCCGGATCCAGATTCGAGGGGGAAGTTCATGGCCTTGTTTCCACCTTGGATCTTTATCCGACGATTTTTGATGTCTTCAACCTGGACCTGACTCACCAGGTTCGGGGCGAGAGTGTTCTGCCGGTGATGGAGAGATTGGGGTCTTTGGCGAAGTCGGTGGAGACCGGGAGGAGCGAGGTCTTCGGTGAGCACGCGAAGTACCTCCAGGTTTCGATTCGAACCGATGAGAGTCGTTTCGTTTTGGGGCTTGTTGACAAGACAAGTAAAGATTTTTCCACCGTGAAGGGAAAGGAGGAGCTCTTCAAGAGTGGGCCTACGGGAGAGGAACCAATCTCTGTTGATGAGTCGAAGGCTGCTCGTTACCGGACAACATTGACCGGTTTTCTTGCGGACCGGCTCGAGCTTGGTGCGGAAGACATCAAAGACCCAAAGTTCATCAAGGCCATTGAGGAGCTCGGCTATGTCAAGGACGATTGATGAGTTCGTCGCAATGTTGGGCAAAGAGCGGGCTTCCGCCATCCTCCGTACTTCGGTCGAAGAGGCAGCTGCGCCCGCCATGGAAGCTGCGGTGCGTGCGGGGTTTCGCGTGGTCGAGTTCACTCTGACGACTCCATCCGCTTTCGATCGGATCGAAGAGTTTGCTCGTCGATCTGACCTTGCAGTAGGAGCAGGAACGGTGCTGACGGTGGAGGAGGCCCGTGAAGCGGTAAAGCGAGGCGCGTGCTTCTTGGTTTCTCCGGTGACCGATGAAGAAATCATCGAAGAGGCGAATCGGCTCGGCGTGGCGGTTATTCCCGGAGCTCATACGCCGACCGAGTTCCTTCGGGCTCACCGAGCGGGGGCTCCCTTGCAAAAACTCTTTCCCGGTCCGGCCGGTGGTCCTTCCTATGTGAAGGCTTGCCTGGGGCCTCTTCCCTTCTTGCGGATTGTTCCAACGAGTGGTGTGACCCTCGAGAATGCGGCCGCTTTTCTGGATGCGGGCGCCTTTGGAATTGGCTTTGTTACTCCTCTTTTTGATGCTGCTGAGGTCGAAGGCGGACGCTTCGATCTTGTCGAGAAGAGAGCTTGCGCATTGCGAGAGGCCATTTCCCGATGAAGCCCGTGGTTGCGGTCGTTGTGGCATCATTGCTTGCTTATGCCAATGTGTTCTGGAATCACTTTACCGACTGGGACGACCGCTGGCTTATCTTCGAAAATCCCCACTCTCATCAACTGACATGGGACGGCATCAAGGCGATCTTCAATCCGTGGATCGACCGTCAGCTGCTGGGAGCGGAGTTTCTTCCCGTTCGCGACCTTTCGTGGCTGATGGATCATGTTTTCTTCGGGGGAAATCCGGTCGGCTTCCACATTGGCGATGTGTTCTTTCATGTGTTGACTTCGGTTGCCTTGTTCTTCTTCTTTCGGGAGCTGCTTGGAAGAAGCTCGGAGCGAGCGGCGGTTCTTGCGGCGCTGATTTTTGCCGTTCATCCGGTGCACACTGAATCCGTGACCTGGATGTCGAGTCGAAAGGACGTGTTGTCAGGTGTGTTCGTGGTTTTTGGAGCCTATCTCTGGATCGCCCGGGTTCATGGGGGAGGGAGAAGGCTCTTTGGGGGGGAGGCAAGGGAAGAGTCTGAATTTAGCCTGGCGGCCTACTTGGGGGTCCTCTTCCTTTATGGTCTTGCAATTCTGTCCAAGTCGACCGCACTTTCTTTTCCCGTTCTTCTTGTTTTGCTGGATTTGTCTTTGAGGCGAGTGAGTTTCCGCCCGGCGGCATTGGGGCGCTGGTGTCTCAAGATCCTTCCCTTTTTCGGAATGACAGGTCTCTTGATGCTGGTGGTCCGAATGACCTCGGGCGCGTCCGGGTTGCGGGTTACCGAGTACCATGGTGGAAGTTTGTTGGCCACGTTGTGGATCCAGTCGAAGGCCTTCTTTGATTATGTTTTGGTTCTCTTTTTTCCCGTGACACTGCGCACCGCCGTGACGGTTCCAAAGCGCTTTGTGTTGGATTTTCATCACGCTGTCGGGTGTGCTTTTGTTCTTGGTCTCTGCGTCTTGTCGGTGGTCTACGTCGCGGCTCTTTTGCGCCGGCGTGTCTTGCCGCAGAGGGATAAGGAGATCGTTGAAAGAGGGAGGTTCCCTCTTTTTCATCTCTCGGGATTCGCTTCGTCCTGGTTTCTCATCTGTTTGCTTCCGATGGCAAACCTGATCCCGATGAACTGGGTTTATTGCGAGAGGTATCTCTATCTACCTTCCATCGGCTTTTCTCTCTGGGGCGGGGTTCTCCTGCACCGGTGCTTGTCTCGAGCATCCGGTTCACCAAAGAAATATGCTCTTGTGGTTGGCGGGGTCGTGATTGTCTTCCTGGCACTGACCGGACGAACCTTGACAAGAAACCGGGATTGGAAAGACAATCTCACGTTGTGGACAGTGACTGCTGCCCAGGCCCCATCGAGTCCTGACGTCATTTATGCCTATGCCAAGGCTCTTGAGAATGAGGGCAAGGCGGAAGAGGCCCTTGCTGAGTTCGAGCGGGTTTTGGTTCTGAATCCAGGGAAGGTCCCGGCGCGAGAGAATCTCTCGAACCTTCTCGTGCAGAAAGGGCGAAGAGAAGATCTGGAGGCCGCCCGATTGATTCTCACCCGGGGGATTGCGCTCTCTCCTGATGCGGCAAGCTTACACAACAATCTTGCCGTCGTTCATCGTCTTGCCGGTGACCGGATCGAATCGCTTCGATCACACGAGACTGCGGCGAGACTGGATAGGAAATATCGGAGCGCTTACGCCGAGTCCCTGTATGAAAATGGTCGCTTCAAGACCGGGATGGAAGTGGTCGAGAAAGCCTTGGAAACCTCCCCCCGTTCTTTGCCCGTACTCCGGCTCGCTGCGAAGATCGCGCTGGCAATGGGCGATCGAGGGAAGGCACGAGGGTATGCCGAGAGGGGACTTGAGATTGACCCGAATCGTCCGGGTTTGAAGAAGATTCTTCGGGAAGCCGGAGGGGAGTAGTTCTCGGCTAAGAAAGGCGGGCGCTTTTTACCAGAACGTCTTCCATCACGATGGCATCCATGCGCGTCGTGCGATAGCAGTGGATGGCTTCATCCGGGGTGCACACGATGGGCTCGTTTTCGTTGAGGGAAGTGTTCAGCAGGAGAGGTACGCCGGTGAGTTTGTAGAAGGCGAGAAGGAGTTGACGATATCGTGGATTCGATTCCTCGTCAACGGTGTGAGCCCGGCAAGATCCGTCCACGTGAGTTACGGCAGGGATTTCTCGAAGCCGATCTTTTCGCACTCGAAAACAATCGAGCATGAAGGGGGAGGGGTGGGCGTCATCGAAATACTCTTTTGCAAACTCCAGGAGAATGGAGGCGCCAAAGGGTCGGAACTCGTCCCTGTACTTGACCCGACGGTTCACCATGCGGGGCATCTCCGGGGAGCGTGGGTCGGCGAGTAGGCTTCGATTTCCCAGGGCTCTTGGTCCGTATTCCATCCTTCCTTGAAACCAACCAATGACCCGGCCTTCAGCGAGAAGGGTGGCTGCCTGCTCGATGACATCATCTCCTCGATAGTACGGCTGCTTTCTCGACTTGAGCTCGGCTTCGACGTCTTCTGAATCGAATCCTGGGCCAAAGTAAACATGGGGCAAGGAAAAGGGACTCTGGTTTTTTTCCTGGCATCGATCGACCCACAAAGCGGCGCCAAGGGCAGTTCCCGCGTCGGATGGCACGGGTTGGATGTAGATGTCGGTGAAGGGGCTCTGTTCCCTGATCTTGGAGAGCGCGACACAGTTGGTCGTGGTTCCGCCGGCAAGAACGACCCGCTCCGTTGGATGGGCTTGATGGGCTTTCTTGAGGAGATGAATCAGATTCATTTCCAGAACCCTTTGTAGGGACGCAGCCATGTCTTGGTGCCGCTTTTCAATGGGTTCACTTTTTCGCCTCGGGGCTCCGAATTCATCCAGCATCTTTTCCGAGTAGATCTTTTCCAGAACCGGAACAGGGCCGTCCCAGCTCATGTCGAGCCCCCGCCGATGGTGAGTGAAGTAGGCAAGATCGAGTTCGAAGAGTCCATCCTCCTGTGGGCGACAGATCTCGATCATCTGATCCGTGAGCGTCGGTTCTCCGCATGCAGCAAGGCCCATCACCTTTCCCCCGTCTCCGAAGGCGTCAAACCCGAGGTACTGGGAGACCATCTGGTAGAAAACAGCGATGGAATGGGGGTACTGAATCTTGGTATCGATGGTGATGTCATGGCCCTTCCCAACGCCGAGCATGGTGGAGCAGAGATCTCCAAGCCCGTCCACGGCGAGAAGCGCTGCCTCCTCGAACCCGGAGCCGAAGAAACCTCCGGCGAGATGAGCGATCAGATGCTCGACGCTTTGAATCTTCGGGGCGTCTTTTTCCAGGCTGACATAGAACTCTTCCTCGAGGATCTTCTTGATGTCTTTGAATCGGACGACCGCGTCGAGCTTTTCTCTCAGGCGCGGCGGGTAACTCGGACGGCCGGTCAGGATCTGGAAGATCTCGTCGGTGACGTTAGCCGCCGGGTCGTGGGCGACCACAACCGTGTCGAGATCTTTCAGGTCGAGACGGGCCTCTTTCAGGCAATAACGAATTGCATTCTTGGGCAGTCCGGCGGAGTGCTTCACCCGGTTGAACCGCTCCTCCTCGGCGGCGGCAATGATCTTTCCGTCAATGAGAAGGCAGGCGGCAGCGTCTGCGTGATAGGCATTGAGGCCGAGGATTTTCATTTGAGGGGCAGTCCTGTTTCGTGAAGGGGGAGGTCTTCTCGGGCGGCCCGGTCAACAGGCCGGGCGTCTTCAGTCTCCCTTGGATGGGGAAGACTCCGCTTCGTCTTCTGCATAGAGCTCATTGATCTCTTCCTCTGTTAGCCGTGCCGGGCTGAAGAGATCGAGGGATGGGTCGCTTGAGGACTCCCGTTGCGGGCCTTCTGCCCGGGAGGGCTCGTCGGCTGCTCCGGTGCTCCCTTCCACGGGATTTGCTCTCTCTTCGAGACGAAAGAACTTGGTGATGATCCGGTTGAGCCCCGATTCGAAGTCTGTCGCATTTCGGATGGGGCCGGTGGACGAGTTGGGATCGGTCAAGACTTCCAGGGCATCGGGATTCCTACGGATTTCGGCAAGGATACGACCGTCCAGCAAGAACCGAACCGTGTCATTCAGTCGGCTGGCCTGGATCCGATCGCTCAGGGCCGAGATTCGATTCATCCCGTCAATGAGAAGCTCGTCGAGGGGATCAATCGTCTTCTTCGCCGGAGGGCTTGGGGGGGCGGAGGTGGTTTCCGGGGGAGGCCCGTTTGAGAGGGGAGGTGGTCCGTTTTTTTCGGTCAGGTCGGTCTTTGGCTCAACTGCTTCGTGGGCCTGCTGAAAGAATTTTTCGGGTTCGGGTTCTGCCGCATCGAATCGAGGCTTGGCAGGTTCCTCGTCAAAAAGTTGCTGGAAAAGATCGTCATCCTCCTGGTTTTCTTCGGATTGCCTGGCGCTGATCGTGCCAAACGTTTCGGTCTGTGGTGCAGGGTCGGATGACCTTGAGGTTTTATGCTTCTGGTCCGGATCAGGAGAGCTTCCTGAGGTTTCGATCACTTCGGTCAGAAGACCAAGTCGACCTCCCGCCTCCAGGCACTGGACCTTGATGAGGTTGATGCTTGGTCCGTTGATACTTCCAAGCCGGGAAAGGAGCCGCTGGGAGAACGTGGTCGCTACCACGATGATATGCACCGGCCCCTCGAATCGGACTCCCTCTTCGGAGTACAACCGCCGCAGGAGGGGTTTTGTCTCGTGGATCCAGATGGGGATGTCGAGGGTGCGGAGAAAGAGGGAATCCTCTGTCTCCAGGCCGGGGACAACCACAACGGTCGGAAGCCCGGTCTCGTCCGTGGCCAGGAGATCGATCCCGCGATCGCCTCCAAGGTCGATGTCTCGGTCAATGAGAGTCAATCGCGAGTCGAGGCATTCCGGGTTTGCGACCAAGAGGTCGAGGAGCTCGTCTCGGTCCGCCTCACATTTCTTGACGGCGCCCAGAATCTGCGATGGGCTGAGATGCAGTGGTTTTGGTGGGATCATACCCTCCCCTTTCCGAGGACGCGATGCCGCCGCTTCGGCTCCGGTCTCTCTTGAAACTCCAGGGGCCCAGAAGGACAGGTCCTTATGTGATGATTCGTAGCGGTCCCCTCAGACACCCCGAGATTCTACCGATGAGGCAAAAAAATCTCGAGTGAAAACGGGTGGCTACATCGCCTGGTTGACCAGGATTCCTCGCAACCGATCGGCATAGCGCCTCGGGTTTTGATGGGGGAGTCTGGAGTCTTTGATCGTCTCCGCGAGCTTGGCAATGCCGTGGGCAGCTTTCGAGCTGGGCTCGGCGATAACCAGGGGAGTTCGAAGGGCGACGGCTCGGGTGACGGCCACATCATCGTGGATGAAGCCGGCGGAATGGAGGTCGCGGCCCAGGAACTTTCTCGTAACTCCGCTGAGGCGACGGTAAACCGCGTCTGCTTCCGCCTTACTGGAAGACTGGTTCACCAGGAGGGACACGGTCTGATGGGAGCGTCCGGAATGGGCAATCGATTTCAGGATTGCATAAGCGTCCGTCATCGCGGTGATATCAGGCGTTGTGACGAGGAGGATTTCACGAGATGCGGTGAGGAATGAAACCGTTCGAGGTGAGATTCCTGCTGCCGTGTCGATGATGATGATATCTGCGTGAGCCTCCAGTTCAGCAAGGCCGCTGACGAAGCGCAAGAGCTCTCCTTCTCTGATGTTAGCGAGTCGGATGACTCCGGAACCTCCCGAGATGAGGCGAACTCCACCGGGTCCTTCTTCCATGATGTCAACCATGGAGACCTCGCCACCGAGCACGTGACTCAGGTTGTAGCGAGGGTTGATCCCCAGGAGGAGATGGAGATTGGCGAGCCCCAGATCCGCATCGAGCACGATGACTCGCTTGCCCATCTTGGCCAGGCTGACGGCAAGGTTGCAGACCGTAAACGACTTCCCCGTACCACCTTTGCCGCTTGCGACACAGAGGACACGGGCCCCATCCTGGTTCTCTTGTTCCACGGGAGCGTGGACCTTGGCAACATTCGGTGGATGGGCCGGGGTAACTCTGGGAGGTTCAGGAACGGGAGGTTCGACGGTAACTCTGGATTGGGAGGGATTGCCTCTCAGAAAAGATGTCGGTGCCGCGTTCGTTTCCTCGGGAGAGATTTCCTCGTCTTCGACCGGTGTCGGCTCGGGCTCTTTGATGCTGTAGGATCCGATGGGCCGAGGTGGAAGGAGCGTTGCTTGTGGCGGTTGCTCTCTTGCCCCGGTTGGCTCGGGTTCGCGAGCGGGCTCCAAAACCTCTTCCGGCTCTTGAATCGGAGCCTCTACCTGTTCCGGCGCCGATACATGAGGCTCTTCCGTGGCGACAGGCTCGGCAGACACGGGCTCTGGCTCGGGCCCAAAGAGCGTCTGGGCCAGTCGCTCGGTGCGAACTCGCTCGGCCTGGGCATGTCTTTCGTCCCGCTCATGTTGGCGATCGCGAGAATCTTCCTCCGGGGGACTCGGAGAGGCTTTTTCGGCTGCAGCCGTCGCCTTCTCCGGCTTTGCCAGGAGGTTGCGGATTTCTTCCGGGACCTGGATCCGATTCCTGAGCCTGATGCCGCTCCGAAAAACGACCGTATCCTTGGCCGGGAGATGGACCGGCTTCCCCGTTCTGGGATGGTTGACAGTACGAGCCGGGCGAGTTGCCACGGCGAAGATCCCAAGGTCTGGAACCTCCATGGTTCTTTCCGCTTTGAGTTGATGACCGAGTTCATCAAAGAAGCTAACAAGGATGGCGTCGACCGCGGTCTCGGGTAAGCCCAGCTTTTCCGAGAGGTCACGAACGATGCCCTCGTGGGTCCGCTCCCTCATGATTCTCCCCTCCCTCTTCGACGTCGGTGTTTTGTCACTGGCCCCCGTTAAGCCTGACTCTCCTGAGCCCACCACTCACTCCAGCGTTGAATGGCGTTCCGGCGTTCTTCGGGGCTGGCTGTTGCGTCATGGCCGAACGACTCTCCAGTGAGGGTTCGTAGCACGCTCACGGTCTGACTTTCAAGGCCTGGCTTGCCGTCCGACGTCATGAGCTCCTGAATCAGGGTGCTCGTGGCAAGTCGAACTTCTTCCTCCGTGAGTCGGAGCTTCTTTTCGGACATATGGTGCGCAAGAGCAAGATTGTATGCCGCCCAAGGGTGCTCCGGGAGCAATTCTAGAGCGATACGAGCCTCCTGAATGGCCCTCTTCAGATCAGGAGTTTTGATATGTACGTTGCTGAGAAAATAGTGTGCCTCAAAATGCATCGAATCAGTCTTGATTGCACGTTCTAATTGAGCGGCCGCATCAGAATAACGACCCATTCGATAAAGTGTTCGGCCCAATCCAGTTCGAGCTGAAACCGAGTCGGGTTCAAGAAGAAGAGACTGTCGATACTCCAGCTCGGCTTCTTCGTACTTCCCCTCCTGGAAGAGGCCATCCGCAAGCGTGGTACGAACCGAAGAGCTGGATCCTGCCCCCAGGGTGGGCTCCAGGCTGAGTTCGTCCCCGGTGGTTGCCTCGCTGATAAAGCCCGAAAGAAGGAATGCAAGTAACAGCACGAGCACTCCAAGGGTCGAGAAGGTAAAGACTTTCAGGTGGGCAACGCGCCGGCTCAGCTTATAGATGGGGCCGTCTTGAACCCGCCGCCCATCGGTGGTCGTGAGAGGAAGGGCCCCGTCAGGAGCGATGACGCTCGAGCTTTTTTCCGACTCATCATCAACAGATTCGACGAGCATCTCGGCTTCTTCGTCGCTCAGGCCATCGGCTGTCAGTTTTGCCGACGGGTCGTATTCGTCGTAGCTTTGCTGGTACCACTCCAGGAGGAGCTTCTCGGCGATACCGGTTTGCCAGGAAACGAGCTTTCGTGTCTCGTCGGTACTCAGCCTTTCTCGAAGCGTCTCGATGTCGCTGATTTCAGAGGCTTCAAGAAGGCTTGCATACTCCGGACTGATACCGGAGAGCGCTACTAGATCGGCGTTGTCATTCATCTGTATGTTCCCAGGGCTTCCCGAAAATTAGGAACTGCACGCACGGGAAAACGAGGCCATCTTCCCAGCCTGGGTGGGTCGAACCGTTTCTGGGGTTGTGAGCCGCCTGAAGCCTCACGGTGAACCCCATGGTAAAGAAAAGAGCACCAAGCTTAGGGGTGATTCAGTTGTTGTGCCCTTCATCTTGTGTGACACCGCCCCGCCAAGACAAAAGTCTAGCAGGCGGGGACGGGTAGGTGTCAAGGTCTCGTCCCAAAAACTTGGAAAGCTCGGGTTCCTGACGCCCGGTTTCGAGTCGCTCTGGATCCGGTAGAAATGCTTTTGCGTGAAATTGGATTCGCCGGTTGGGAATTATCGAGCGCCGGATGCGTATGATGGGATCAACACACTCAACAGCGAGGACACGAGTTGATCATTTCGACAGATCAGTTGTCAGTGCGGTTTGGAAAGTTCGAGGCTTTGAAGGGAATCTCCCTCAAGATCCCGGGGGGAGCAACCGGCCTTTTGGGCCCGAATGGAGCGGGGAAGAGCACTCTCATCAAGACCTTGCTGGGTTTGATCAAGCCGACGACGGGACAAGCGGAAGTGCTGGGGCTGAACGTCAAGACCGCTCGTCGCCAGGTTCGACGCCGGGTTGGCTACTTACCCGAGCGTGAGGCGTACTTCGCCGATCGCAACGCGGTTCTCACCTTGACCGTGCTGGGGGAGCTCGCCGGGATGAAGTTTTCCGACGCCCGGTCTCGGGCCCACGAGGTCCTCTATTACGTCGGGCTGGGTGAAGCGCGCTATCGGCGGGTACAGACCTATTCGATTGGCATGAAACAAAGGATGAAGCTCGCCTCGGCCCTCATTCACGATCCATCTCTTGTATTCCTGGACGAACCGACGAATGGGATGGACCCGTCGGGCCGCGATGACATGCTGGAGTTGATCCGAGACGTTTCCAGGAACAAGGGAATTCACGTGGTTGTGTCGTCCCATCTCCTTCCTGATGTGGAGTCTTGTTGTGACCAGGTCATCGTCATGAATCTTGGCGAGGTGCTGAGGCAGGGGACGATTGAGGAGCTTCGAGGCGAGGCGGGACAGACCTATCTCGTGAGAGTGAAGGGGGATCGAAGCGTTTTTGCCTCCCATTTCACCGAGCGTGGAAGGGCGGTGACCGATCGCGACCCGAGAACATTCCGGATCGCGCTGCCTCCTTCGAGCTCGACCCGGGAGATCTTCGAGGCGGCGGTGGCCTGTGGAGTTCAGATCCGATTTCTCGAACCGGAAATGCGGACCCTCGAGGACGTGTTCCTGAACGCTTTGGAGGGCGCCGATGCCGGTCTATGATCAAGGTTACCGTCGGTTCGAGGGGCCGATGGGATCGGGTTTTGCGAACTGGTGGGTCATCACCAAGAGTGAGATCATCCTTCGCTTTTCCCGAAAGCTGCTGCTGTTTCTCCTGATCATTCCTTCTTTTCTTCCCATGCTCGGCATGATGATTGCCGTCTACGTCATGCTCCAGATTGCGACGTCGGATCAGCTCCCCATGGGAGCCTCCATCATCGCCAAGCAGTTTCTTGATCAGGTGAGCACCGAGTTTTACTTCCTCTTCTTCAAGATTCACGCGTCCACGTTCCTCCTGTTGTGGGGAGCGTTTGTTGGATCCGATTTGATTTCCAACGATCGGAAAACGAACGCGATGGAGCTCTACTTCACCCGTCCGATTCGTCCGGTTGACTACCTGCTCGGAAAGTTTGGAACCCTGGTGTTCTTTCTCTTGTTCACCACGATGTTGCCCGCGCTTCTCTTGTATCTCTTTGCCATCTCGGTTGCTCCGGAGGCGGCCGAGGGTACTGAAAGCTATTTTGAAGCGACGAAGCATGTTCCCGGTGCAATCGTGTTTTATTCCTTCGTGCAGGCAATCGTGGTCAGCACTTTCATGTTGGCTCTCTCTTCACTCGGACGCAACTGGATCCTCGTTGGGGCGATCTGGGGCGGGGTGTATTTGTTTTCGCAGGTGGGATATCGCATCGTCCAGGAGCTTTCGGGCTCCGGTGCAGCGGTTGCCATCTCTCTTCGAGACAGCCTGCTCCTGGTTGGACGTCGGATCTTCCAGCTTGAAACCGAAGTCGAGCACTGGGAGGCCGCGGCGTGGATGCTGGGGATTCTCACCGTGTCCTCGCTTCTGATCCTCTGTCGACGAATTCGAGTGGTGGAGACGGTGAAATGAGCTCGATCGTTCAGACCAAGAACCTCTCTCGCTGGTACGGTCAAGTGACCGGCGTCATCGATCTGACCCTGGAGATCGGAGGGGGAGTTACCGGGCTTCTCGGGCCCAACGGAGCGGGGAAGTCCACGTTTCTCAGCATGGTCACCGGTCAGATCCAGCCGACTCGTGGATCTCTCACCGTGCTGGGAGAAGACCCCTGGAACAACCCGAAGCTCATGGGAAGGATCGGGTACTCCTCCGAAGTTGATGCGTTTTACGAGGAAATGACCGGGTTTGATTTCCTGTGCATCCTTCTTCGATATTCCGGGTTATCCCGCAAGGTCGGCCGGCAATCGGCGGACGCGGCCCTGGAGCTGGTTGGTCTTTCCCATGCCCGGGACCGCAAGATCGGGGGCTACAGCAAAGGAATGAGGCAGCGGATCAAAGTGGCCCAGGCACTGGCTCACGAGCCCGAGCTGGTCATTCTGGATGAGCCCTTGAATGGCATGGACCCGGTTGCGCGGGCGGAAACCACTCGACTCGTCAAGTATCTTGGTGATGTGAAGCGCCATGTCATCGTTTCGAGCCACGTTCTCTACGAGGTCGAGGCCATGACGAGCCAGATTCTCTTGATTCATCAGGGGAAGGTGCTGGCGGAGGGAAACATTCACGATATTCGTGACCTGATCGATGAGCATCCTCACCAGGTGAAGATTGAATGTGCAAGACCAAGAGAGCTTGCCGCTCGCCTTCTTGCCTTTGAGGACATCGTTTCGGTCTCGATTGATTCTCCACCCGAGGGAGATGGCAACGGGAAGGCTCCCGAGGAGGAGTCGCTCCCCCTTCTGACCGTGACGTCTCGAAAGCCCGATGAGTTCTATGAGCGGGTCGGGAAACTGGTCCTTGAGACGGGGATCGAGGTCAGCCGGCTTTCGTCGGCGGATGACAATCTTCAGGCCGTGTTCAAATACTTGGTGCGCTAATGGGGTGGAATTTACCCACGTTTCCTCGGGCTTCCGGCCGTGGTCCGATCAGCGGGGCCTGGATCATTGTTCTTCTTTTTCTTCCACGAGCTCTTCGCAGCGGAAAGATGATTCTTGCTCTCGTTCTGGCAGCGATGCCGATCCTGCTGGTGGGAAGCATCGGAATCCTCTTTGATCTCCCCGATCACGCGAGGCGCGGAGGGGAGCTGTTTGACTTCATCGGAACTCTTGCCTATCTCCAGTTTCTTACCCCGTACATCAGTCTACTCTTCGGATCCTATGCGATTTCGGAGGAGATGGAGGGAAGGACGGCGGTCTTTCTGATCACCCGACCGGTTTCCAAGCTGGGGATTGCCTTTGGCAAATGGTTGATCGCCGCGGTCTGTACCGTATCCGTCCTGTTTCTTTCCCTGGTTGTTTTCAACCTGGTTCTGGGGAGCAAGGTCGAGGGGGAGGGGCTGCTCACGGATCTGGCACCGTTCTATCGCTATGCTGCCGCCTGTTGCGCCGGGGCGCTCGTTTACACCGCGGTATTTTCGGCGCTCGGGGCGTGGGTCCGCAAAGCTCTTCTGGTTGGCCTGTTGATTACCTCTGTCTGGGAGGTGGTGGTGGCAAACGTGCCAGCACCGGTGCAGGGCGCTACCATCATGTACTATTGCCGGGTGATCCTGGTTCGCGGGGGAGACAGCCTGACCGTACTGGACGAAGTGATCGTCGATCTTGAGGCTCTTCCCGGGGTTGGATCTGCTCTCCTGGTTCTTGGGAGCGTTCTCTTCGTCGGGCTTCTCTTCACGGCGTTTGCGCTTCGGTTCAGGGAGTACTCGGTTGAGCAATAGTTGAAGGTTCACGGTAAGACTCTTGGATTGAAGAAGAGCCAGATCCGGTTCATGGAACGGCTTTATCGCCGACGTGTGCCCGACCGGGAAGACGTGACTCCTGAGCTCCTCCGTCATCTCACCGAGCTTTCCCTCGAGATCAGGCGTCGGGTCGCGGTGCTTCTTGATCGGCGGGGGCGGGTGAAATATGTCTGCGTCGGAGATCTCAATCGAGTGATTCTCCCCGAGCAGGTCAGGGAGATGCGGGTCGGACGGGAGCGACTCTGCGGCCTTCGGGTCGTCCATACCCGCCTTCGAGGTGAGGGGTTTTCGAAGCCGGATCTCACTGACCTCTTGCGATTCCGGCTCGATCTTTCCACCCAGGTTCAGGTCAGCGATGAAGGCCTTCCTCACTCTCCTTTTCGTGCCCACCTTCTCCCTCCGAATCGTGAAGAAAAGGTGCACGAGATTCTCGGTCCGAGCTCTCCCTATGAGGAAAAGTTCGCTTTTCGAGATGTGGTGGAGGCCCTCGAAGAAGAGTTCTCCTCATCGACTCCCTTGACCCAGGAAGCGAGAGACAAAAAGACCGAGAGAGCGATTCTTGTCGCCGTCACCACGGGAGCTATCCGGGAAGCGCAAGCTTCCATGACCGAGCTGGTTGAGCTCGCTCGGACCAGCGGGGCCGTGGTCATGGATGAAGTCGTCCAGAGAAGGGACAAGATTGACGGCCGGACAATCGTGGGAAAGGGCATGCTGGAGGAACTTGCTCTTCGCCAGGTTCGAACCAATGCGGATCTCTTTGTCTTTGATCGCCAGCTGACCCCGGCTCAGGCTCGAAACATCGAGAGGGAGTTGACGGTGAAGGTGATCGATCGAACCCAGCTCATTCTCGACATTTTCGCCCAGCGTGCGGTCACCGCCGAGGGCAAGTTGCAGGTGGAGCTGGCCCGTCTGAAATACATGATTCCCCACCTCACGTATGGACGCGAGTCTCTGGCCCAGATTCGGGGCGGGATCGGGTCAAACCGTGGGCTCGGAGAAAAGAAGAGCGAGCTGGATCGACGGTATGTACGGGAGCGAGTCAAGAAGCTCGAAGGGAGGATCGATGACCTTGCCAGCAACCGGTCGGTGATGAGAAAGCGTCGTCTTGCATCGAACGTGGCGACGGTAGCGATCGTTGGGTACACAAACGCGGGGAAATCGACTCTTTTCAATGTCTTGACCGGCGCCACGGTTCTGGCCGAGGATCGGCTTTTCGCCACTCTGGGCACGACTGCCCGCCGACTGCTCCCCACCTGGGAGCGTCCTTTCGACGAGGATCATGAGCATTCACCGGATATTGCCTCCGGGCCGGAACGGGACCAAAGCGGGCAATCTTGGTTCGAGGAGGGCAACTTACCGACGGTTGTTCTTACGGATACAGTGGGTTTCATTCATGATCTTCCCAGGGATCTTGCGGCTGCTTTTCGAGCAACGCTGGAAGAACTTGGAGATGTGGACCTCTTGATGCATGTTGCCGACGCTTCTTCGGAGCAGGTTCATCGTCAGGTCCGATCTGTTCGCAAGATCTTGGAGGATATGGGGTTCGGAGGCATTCCCCGGATCATCGTCTATAATAAACGGGACGCGGTCGACGAGGACGAATTTGGCCCCTTTGCCCGTCGTGAGGATGGTCTTTTGGTCTCGGCCTTTCGGGCCGAAGATATGGAAGAGCTCAAGGGAGTGATCCGAACGGAGGTTGGGAGGGGTCGGAAAAGCGGGCCTTCGAGCCCGGACCAGGCCTCGCAACACCCTTGAAACATCGGAATAGGTTGCTATTCCGAAAGGTTAGAGCGTTTGTCGCGGTTGCTACACGGTTGGTGAAAGGACTCTGCTATGGCTCCAAGGTCAAGCTGGAAAGGCTTTCTGCGGCTAAGCCTGGTTTCGGTACCGGTCAAGGCTTACACGGCGAGCGCCAGTGGAGCCGATATCCGGCTGCGTCAGCTCCACAGCGAGTGCCATAACCCGGTCAAGTACAAGAAGAATTGCCCCCTCCACGGGGAACTCGCGGCCACGGACATCGTGTCCGGCTACGAGTATTCGAGCGGTCAATTTGTCGTCATCGACACGGACGAAATCGACAAGCTCCGCACCAAGGGAGATCGGGCAATCGGGATCGATGGGTTCATCAAGAACTCCGCCGTGGATCCCATTCATTACAGCGGAAGAACCTACTATCTCACCCCGGACGGCCCGGTTGGCCAGAGACCCTACGCCCTGATCTTCAAGGCCATGACAGAAAACGATCTCCATGCGGTGGCCCAGGTTGTGATCTCGGGAAAGGAGCAATTGGTGTTGCTTCGCCCCTATGACAACCTCATTGCCATGTCGGTTCTTCAGTATGCATCCAAGGTGAAGAGCTCGGACGCTTTCAAGGACGAGATCATTGAAACCGAGGTCACGGATGCCGAGTATGAGCTTGCCGAAAAACTGATCGAAGCGACTTTGATCGAGGAGTTTGACCTCGATCAGTACAAGGATAAGTACACTGAGAATCTGAGCAAGCTCATCGAAGCAAAGGTGGACGGTAAGGAAATCGTCTCACCGGAAGAGCAAGAGGAGCCTCGGGTGATCAACCTCATCGACGCTCTCAAGCAGAGCGTGGATGCAAGCAAGAAAATGGCCTCGAGTACGAGAAATAGAAACACCACGAAACAAAAGAAGAAGTCCGGCTAAGCTCGCTTCTTTGGCGCTTTTTGTTTTAATAGACCAGCTTGGTTGAATTGGAGTTCTTGGGGGGCTGGGTGGTTGTTAGGCGGTACCGAAATGGGTGAGGGAGGGGCTACCGACAACAGGCTCGAAGGGAAAGAAGTTTCCTTTGCGGGCATGCTCTCGTCGCTTTCGCGCAAAGAGGCCCAAGACCTTGTTACGCAGAGCGGAGGAGTGGTTGTCTCCATGCCGACGGAGAACACCTCTTACCTCGTGATTGGCCAGCAGAGTATCCCCCTTCGGGAAGACGGCCGCATCCCCCACAAACTCCGAGAAGCAAGAACCCTCCAGGAGCGCTCCCAGCCCATCACCATCATCAATGAGGATGAGTTTCTGAGCATGATGGGAGAGGCTCCGGAAATCGGACACAGCCTCTATACGATCGGTCAATTGAGCCGCATTCTCGATGTCCCGAAGAGTCGGATTCGAACCTGGGTTCGCCATGGTTTGATCGAGCCCGTCGAGACGGTTCATCGTCTGGCTTACTTTGATTTTCGCCAGGTTTCCGGGGCTCGGTCCCTGATCGAGTTGATCCACTCCGGCGTATCCCTTTCCGATCTTCGCCAGAGCCTCAGACAGCTCGAGACCTGGATGCCTGGGGTCGATCAACCTCTTTCCCAGCTGTCGATTCTTGAAAATAATGGACAGCTTCTCGTGCGACTGTCGAGCGGCCAGCTCGTGGAGACAACCGGCCAGCTCCAGTTTGATTTCCTGAGTAAGCCACTGGGGCTTGATCTGGACGAGGAGCACGAAGCGTTTGGTGATGATGGAATGAATACGAATCTTTCACGGGTGTCTCATCTTCGTTCGGTGCCGGAGAACGGCGTTGCCGATCCCGAATCGAATGAGCTTCTGGCGACAACAAACGGCGAAGGGCGGTTGCAAAGAAGAATTGACGGACCGTCGAATTCTGAGGAGCGAGTCGTTCGAGAGAGTCGGAAGATCCTGGCGGTGGGGGCTCGGATGACCGAAGCGGCTCGGGATGACGACGGGCTGGAATTCCAGCGCACGATTCCTCTCCCGAGAACTCCCCGAACGGCCGACGACTGGTTTGAAGAGGCGCTCGATCACGAGGATTGCGGCGACCTTGAGCAGGCGGCTCGAGCCTACCGGGAGGCGTTGTTACACGCTGGACCTCAGCCGGAGTTCTGCTTCAACCTTGCCAATGTCCTCTATGGACTGGGGAAAAAAGAGGCGGCGGTGGAGCGCTATCACCAGGCGCTCGAAATGGATCCGAAGTACGTCGAGGCGTGGAACAATCTTGCGAATGTGATGACCGAGCTTGGCTACTGGCAGGAAGGTCTTGGGGCCTATCGAAGGGCACTTGAGATCGCGCCTGGCTATGCCGACGCCCATTACAACCTGGCGGAGACTCTGGACCAGCTCGGTCGGAAGCGGGACGCAGACCGGCATTACCAATCCTACCTGAGCCTGGATCCACACAGTACGTGGGCCGGGTTTGTGCGCCGTCGACTCCTCGATTCCAAGTAAGATCGGCTTCCTCGTTTTTTTTCTCCTGATCGGATCCTCTGGTCTCTGTTGGACCTTGAAGGCGATCTGTGTTCTCATGCATGACCGCTCCCCAGGGCAATCTTGAAGTCATACGAACACCGATGAAGGAGTGTCACGCCATGAGGT
>JAJDCM010000421.1 GCA_029260825.1 Planctomycetota bacterium
CGTTGAGTGACTCGGTAAAGCCGGGGCAGTAGGCTATACTCGGACCGTCGCTCCATCAATCCTCAGCTCGAACGGACGAATCCTTGCCTCTCAGCCACCTGATCGTCGTTGCCGGACACGCATCTTTTTGTGACTCCATCAGGGAGGTGCCGGAGGACGTATTCTCGGACGACAACTGGGTTCTCCAGAGCTTTCAAGCCGGGGAGCCCGTCTTCTACGGTCAGCACATCGAGCTCGGCATCGAGCTGGCAAGATCCAACCCTGACGCCCTCCTTGTTTATTCCGGCGGGCGAACTCGAGAAGAATCGGGAAGGTGGAGCGAAGCTGAAACCTATCGCGCCGTCGCTCATCAACGGGGCTGGCTTCCGGGCGATCCCCCCCTTCCTCCCGCCCGAATTGCAATCGAACCTTTCGCTCGCGACTCTTTCGAAAACCTGCTCTTTTCTCTCTGCGTTTTTCAAAAGGAGGCTCACCGACCGCCCGAGCATCTCTCCATCGTGAGCTGGAACTTCAAGAGAGCCCGGTTTGACTTCCACCGGGAATCCCTGCGTTTTCCACGAGTTCGCTACGAGTTTCACGGACCCAACGATCCACAGGATCTTGACTCGGCCAAAACGAGCGAAGCAAAAACTCTGGCTGCCTTTGGCGAATCCCCCTACGGAACCACCGGTTCTCTCCTGGAAAAACGGATGGAAAGAACCCTTCATCCCATTTCCCATCCTTATGGTATGACTCCCGGCTTTCGGGAGTTCTTCGAGTCAATCAATCGTCACGAGAACCAGAACAAACCCTATCCCGGACATTTTCCCTGGGAGGAGAACGAATCGTGAGGCTGATTGCTCTTCTCTCGGGAGGTCTTGACTCCACCGTGGCGTTGACCCTTGCTCTTTTGCAATTTGACCCTTCGGAAAGCCTGGCGCTTACCTTTGACTACGGGCAACGAAATGCGAAAGCGGAGCAACACAGCTCGGCAAGGATTGCCGGGGAGCTGGGAGTCCGACATCGAATCATCTCCCTGCCCTTTCTGAACGAAGTATCCTCGGGCCCCATGGTCAATTCCAATTCTGCTCTTCCTCACCCGGGTGCCAGGGGGATCGAATCCGGAGCGCAAGACGGCAAGACCAATGCGGAGGCGGTTTGGATTCCTCACCGCAACGGCCTCATGATTGCCATTGCAGCATCGTTTGCCGATGGCCAGGGTGGAGGCCAGATCGTGGTCGGTTTCAACCGAGAAGAAGCAGAAACATTTCCCGACAACTCGGCCGACTTTCTTTCCGCGACCAACCTGGCTCTCGTGAACGGTTGTTCTCATCCCGTGTCCGTCATCAGCCCTACCTGCGATCTCGACAAAACCGAGATTGTCCGGGCGGGATTCAAAAACAATGCCCCCCTGGCCCATCTCCATAGCTGCTATGAGAATCAAGACCCAGCTTGCGGACGCTGTGAACCGTGTGAGAGACTGAAGCGAGCTCTCACGGAGAGTGGACACCTTCGGGACTTCCTTCGCCTCAAGAACTGGGAGACGTATCCAGCATCATGAAACTGGTCTTCATCGGATCCGGCGCCTTTGCCGTTGATTCACTCCAACAGCTGTGCAAGGAGGGGTTTTCCGTCCCTCTGGTCATCAGTCAGCCCGATCGCCGGGCAGGACGAGGAAGGGACCTTTCTCCGACAGCTCTCAAACAAGCTGCCCTCGACCTGGGCCTTCCCTGCGAATGCCCGGAAAAGATCCGCGAGCCCGAGGTTCTCGATCGAATCCGATCCCTGGAGCCCCAGGCTCTGTTAGTCGCCGCTTACGGCCAGAAGATCCCCCGCCCCCTTCTTGACGTGCCCCGACTCGCGTCGGTGAACGTTCACGGCTCCCTCCTCCCGTATCACCGTGGTGCGTCACCCATCGCGGGTTGCCTTCTCGCCGGCGACAAAGTGACGGGCGTAACCCTTCAGATCATGGCGGACGAGATTGATGCGGGAGACATCATCACTCAGAAGACGCTAGACATCACGGATGACGACAACGCCGCCACATTGGAGGCCAAGCTGGCCAGGCTCGGAGCCGAACTCTTACCTCCGACCCTTCGCGGTCTTGACGACGGCAGCCTCATCCCCAGACCCCAGGACCATTCAAAGGCGACTCACACCAAGAAACTGAAAAAGAACCAGGGCAAGATTCCGTTCCACGAAGCAACCGACAAGGTTCTCTGCCACATTCGGGCGTATACGCCGTGGCCTGGAGCCTTTGCAACTCTAACGTCCGGTAAGGATCAAACGAGCAAGATCATCATCACCGGGGCAACCCTGGATCGAGAAGCTGAACAGGCAGAGAAAAGACTCGATCCTGGTACGATTCATCGGGTCGATGGATCCGGGTTTTCGATCCGATGCGGCGATGGGTCCATGCGGGTCCTGTCAGTCCAACGTCCGGGGAAAAAGGCCATGCCGGCCGATGCCTTTCTCCGTGGTTTTACCTTCGCACCCGAAGATCGCCTCCTTGGAGCTACTTCATGATTCGACGCCAGGCCCTCGAGATGATCCGCCGGTGGGAAAAGGACGGGACGTTTCTCTCTCGCCTCCTACGACAGAAAAACAGTGAAGAGATGGAGCCTCGTGACCGAGCTCTTCTTACCGAACTCGTCTATGGTCCGATTCGGTGGCGCGCGACTCTCGACCAGATTCTGATGGCGTACTCCAAACGAGGCCTCAAAGGCGTCAAACCAAGGCTGATGGAGATCCTGCGACAAGCGGTCTATCAGATCATCTTCCTGGATCGGATCCCCAACTCCGCGGCGGTAAACGAAGCAGTAAATCTTGCTACCAAAATCTATCCCAAAAAAGTTTCGGGATTCAGCAACGGCCTCCTCCGATCCCTCGCCCGGGGGATCAAGCTTGTCGAGGAAACCGGTCCAGACGAAGGCTCCTCTCAACGACCTCGCAACGTGCTCGCTTTGCCTCACGGATCCTGGCTTTTCGATCGGGATGTTTTTCCCGATTCCGAATCAGAACCGGCAAAAGCACTGGCTGCCCGGTTCTCTCACCCGGAATGGCTGGTCAATCGATGGTGTACGGCCCACGGAGTTGATCAGACCAAGGAGCTTCTAGCTGCCAACAACAGAACTCCGTCCGTCACCCTGCGCTTCAATCGCTTGAAAACAACACGAGAAACAATCCAGGGGAAGCTGACCGAAGCGGGGATCAAGTTCAAACCGGGCACTCAACCCCAGGCGATCATTCTTGATCATGCCGGGAAAATTGAAGATCTGCCCGGTTTCGCCGATGGATGGTTTCTGGTTCAAGATGAGGCATCCCAGGCCATCGCCCCCCTCCTTGCACCTCAACCAGGCGAGAACATCCTCGATCTCTGTGCTGCCCCCGGAGGAAAAACAACTCACATCGCCGAGCTCACCAAGGACGAAGGAACACTCATTGCTCTTGACACTTCGGAGGGCCGAGCTCGAAAAATACGGGAGAACGCAGACCGGCTGGGATTATCCTCCATCCGGATTCGCATCAGCAATGCCTGCCAGAGCACTACCTCGGACGAGGGGAAATTCGACCGGGTTCTCGTGGATGCTCCTTGCTCAAACACGGGCACCTTTGCCAGGCGTCCGGAAGCCCGATGGCGAATAGAGCCCGGTCACCTTGGCGACCTTCATCAGATTCAAGTCGAAATCCTGGACGCGGCTCTGAACGCGGTGAAACCGGGCGGGAGGGTGGTTTACTCCACCTGTTCCATCGAACCCGAAGAGAATCAGCAAGTCATTGCCACCATCACTCATCAAAGAAAAGACGTGACCGTAGAACACCAAGACCTGTGGCTCCCCAGCTCAATCAAGGACGGAGGGTTCGCGGCCGCATTGACTCGAAACGGAAGTTGATCATTGCTCAAGTTTGCCTACAACACCAACGGTTTCCACAACCACACCCTGGAAGATGCAATCTCCATCCTTTCTGACCTGGGGTATGACGGGATCTCCATCACTCTTGATGTGCATCACCTTCCTCCTTTTCAAAGCTCTTCAGTCGACATCGCCCGCATCAAGAAGAGCCTTTCCAGAGGCGGTCTTGAGGCCACCATTGAAACCGGCGGACGCTACGTTCTGGACCCACTAAAAAAGCATCACCCCACACTCCTTTCCCGGAAGGGATCCGAAAAGCGACTGGCTTTCCTCAAACGGGCCATTGATATTGCAGCTGATCTTGAGGCCCCACTGGTTTCGTTTTGGTCCGGCCAGCTCGAGGAAGGCCCCAAAGACGAAGCAATGCTGCGGCTGGCAAAAGCCATCGAAGATCTAAACGAACACGCACAGGCCCGGCAAGTCCAGCTCGCATTCGAACCCGAACCAGGAATGTTAATAGAGGGCATTGCTGATTATCATCGCCTGTCAGACCTTCTTCCCCACATGTCCCTCCCCCTCACTCTTGATGTCGGCCATCTCCTGTTGACGGAAGACCGTCCCCCTTCGCACTTCCTCTATCAGGAAAAGGAACGGCTCATCAACGTGCATATCGAAGACATGAAACGCGGGGTGCACGAACACCTTCTCTTTGGAGATGGCGACATGAATTTTCCCCCGATCCTCGCCGCTCTTGTTGATATCGCTTTTTCGGGTCTGGTCAGCATTGAGCTTTCTCGATCAAGCCACGAAGCGCCATCCGTCGCCAAACACGCCATTGAATTCCTGCGCTCCCAAGCACCGCCCCAACAGAAATAATATCCGTTACCGCATCGATTCTCGTCCGCCCGGCTCCAAGATAACTCGTGCCCTTCCTTCTTTTTTGGCGCAAGATTTGCCGCAAAAAAAATTTCGATTCCCCCTATAAATTCCCTCTCAAAAACTATAATTCCGATCGCGCTTAATTCGTCGAAAACCTTCCTGTCTGAATGCCCCCTTTGGGTAAAAAAGTGCCTAGAAGTTAGGAGAAGCCATATGGCAGGAACCACCGAAGAATTTGTCGAGTGCCCAAAAAGGGACGCTCATGAGATGTGTTTGATTTCTCCCCAAATCATCCACGTTTCCCTCTGCATGAAGAGGCAAGGAGAGCATTTTCACAAATGCCCTAAATGCCTTCATCGTTCGGAGTTAGTAGAGGTTGGCGCCACCGCTGAGCGGGAGCTCGTCCGGATCTAATCCCGCGCGAGCTCTTGAGGGTCGGCGGGCCAAAGAGGCGACTCAAATCCCACAGAACGAAACCCAACTCCCTGGGGCGCAATTTGCTTCCCCCCTGGAAAGATCCTTCGTTCAGATCAACGTCATGCCTCTCTCCTCTCGCCGCCCTCAAGGCTTCGGATTGCTTCCCAAAGAGCCCAGTACCTCGGCTTGGAACCTGGCTTTCTGGGCCCTGATTCTGATAATCGGGGTTCAATGCGGTCCCAAACAGTCGGCAAATCCGAACCTCTCGCTTTCCTCACCGGACATTCTCTTCATCGTCGCCGACGATCTGAACACCCGGATCGGATGCTATGGAGACCCGGTAGCCAGGACTCCCAACCTGGACAAGCTCGCCGGAAACGCGATCCAATTCCTTGCCGCCTACTGCCAGTACCCTGCCTGTAATCCGAGCCGAGCATCCGTCCTGAGCGGCCTAAACCCTCCTACCACGGGAGTGCTTTCGAATCGCCAGGACTGGCGCAAGCCACTTCGGGACACTCCCCTCCTTCCGGACACCCTCCGCGAGAACGGATACACGACGGTTCGAATCGGAAAAATCCTGCACAAGGGAAGCCAGGGTGAAAAGTGGGGCGACAAGGGTCATTGGGACGAGGCGATCGATGTTCAAAACAGGAAGTTTCGCCTCAAACTCAGGGGTCCTTCGACGCCTTCACCGAACACCACGGGAACTCCTCTTCGATGGGGATCATCCGGCGATGACCCATCCCGTGACCATGATGCTCTCGTTGCCGACCAGGCGATCGAGCAGCTCAAAAAAGACCATGCAAGGCCGCTCTTTTTGGCCCTATCCTTCAGCTCAACCCATCTTCCCTTTGCCGCCCCGAAATCCTACATGGACCTCTTTGCGCCGGAGGAGATGAAGATCGAGGCCGCCCCCCAAGAAGATCTATCCGATACCTACCACCTGCGAGCCACCGACGACCGGGTTTTGACCCGGAAGGAAAGACAAGAGATTCGAGCCGCCTACTACTCCTGCGTGTCTTTTCTCGACCATCAAGTCGGTCGAGTTCTTGACGCCCTCGACCGGCTGGGAAAAAGAGAATCGACCTTGATCATCCTCTGGAGTGACCACGGAATGCATCAGGGAGAACATCGCCAATGGAGGAAGGACACTCTTTTCGAGGAAGCGACTCGCGTTCCCCTGTTCGTCGATGCACCTGGGAGTTCCCCGGGTCGTTCATGCACGGAGCTGGTGGAGCTCGTCGACCTCTACCCAACGATCCTGGATCTTTGCCACCTGCCTTCTCCTCCGGGCCTCGAGGGAAAGAGCTTTGGCCACCTTCTCTCGAATGCGAAGGGAGTCGGGAAGACAGCGGCGTATACCTATCGGTATCTAGAGGAATTGCAACGGCTCGCGATCTCCGTGCGCACGTCGCGCTATCGGTACACGCATTCCGGAGAAGGGGAAATTGAACTCTATGACCACGTGACCGATCCCGGAGAGTTCACCAATCTTGCAAACTCACCCGACCATCAGGCAATTCTGGCGGAGCTGTCAGCTCTCGCAAAAAAAAGGTAGAGGCAACTTGCTGGGACTATTTTTGAGACGCGGCCTCGCCCTTCTTGGACGGACGGAAACCATTGACCGTTGCCTGGATTTCATCGTCCCTTAGCACTCGATTCGAATCTTTTGCCTGCTTGAAGATCAAGTCGACAAGTCCCTCATCTGCCTCAATACCCCTTAGTTCGAGCCAGTACACCACATTCGACTTGCCGCTCATCGGGCCAATGCCAATCTTCTGCTTGAAGCCGAAATCATCGGCAGGCACCCCCGAATAGACCCGGTTGGCGAGCCACTCGTTGCCCTTTTTCATGGCTTTTATCACCGCGGCGGCGTGAACCCCGGTTCCCGTTTCGAACGCATCTGTACCCACGACCGGATAGTTCTTTGGAATCGGGACGCGGCAGCTTTTTGAAACCAGATAGCAGTAATCTTTCAGCATGGAGAGATCTTGCTGAATGAGATCCATCAACCGAAGGTTCACCAACATGAGGTCCATCTCGGTGTTCCCACAACGCTCTCCAATACCCAGAGCCGTTCCGTGTAAACGATTGGCCCCCGCCCGGAATGCGGCAAGAGCGTTGGGGATCGCCAGACCACGATCACGATGACCATGCCAGTCAATCTGGACCGAATTCGAATCGCCGGTCACTTCCTTGACCAGTTGACGCATGAATTGAATCAGCTTGAACACACCATACGGAGTAGCATGGCCTACTGTATCGCAGACACAGAGTCGCTGGGCTCCCATGCGAATCGCCGTGCCATAGAGCCTTCGGATCGTTTCCGGGTGTGCCCGGGTGGTGTCCTCCGTCACGAACATGATCGGAAGTCCGTGGTCCGTACAAAACTTGAGCGCGTCTTCACTGTGCTTTAACATCCGATCCAGATCCCAGTCCTCGGTGAACTGCCTGATCTGGCTGGACCCGATGAACATGGCGACCTCGACCGGGATGCCACTCTGCTGGACGAGTCTTTCCACCGGCTCGATATCACTCACGACAGTCCGAGCCGCACAGTTGGGATAAATCTTCATTCCTTCTTTCGCAATCTCCTTGGCGAGAGAAAGAGATGCCGACTCGGCCCAGGGACCGGCTGCGGGGAGTCCGATGTTCACCGCGTTGATGCCAAGATCCTCCATCAGATGAAGGATGGCAATCTTCTCCGATTTCGAGGGAATCGTTACGGATGGGCTCTGCAATCCGTCCCGAAGGGTCTCATCGTTAAGCTCTACTGACGGAAGATGATCGTATTCGCCTTCGTTCCAGTCGTAGATGAGGTTCGAATCGCCTTCTGTTGTCATGAACGCTCCAAAGGATCGTGGAACATGGAGAAATGATGCAAAACCTACCCTCTAAACAGCTTAGGATAGAAAACCCCTAGAAGAAGTTTACGATGGGAAAGGAGGGTTCGCAAGCCAAAAAGAAGCTCTCTCCTAAACCCCGGCTTGAAAAAGACCTGGGGATGACATCTCTTAGCGAATCTTGGCGCCTCGAAGAGAAAAGGTGTCGGAAGTAGAGTCGAGTTCTTCCCAGGTGACAAACACGGAGCCATCGTCAAGACGGGTGATCTGGGGAGCCCGAGAAAGCTTGCTCGGGTCAGACAGAGACTGGGGCGAGGTGATATTGCCCGTTCCTGGATCATACGCAACCCAGCTGACCTGGGCGATGGAGCTGTCATGATCTTCAAACGCTACCAGAAGTTCACTGGTGGTCGGATCCCAGACCACCGCCCCTTTCCAGGCTCCCCCCGGCGAGTTCGTCAGGGCAACCGCTGGGAGAAAAGTATCGCCCCGATCGTTGCTTTGGCGAAGATACACCTGCCAGACCCCGAGAAGACGATTCGAGTAGACCATAAAGAGAGAATCGCTCGCTGGATCATGGACCATTCTGGGATGAAAGCTTGGATCGTTGTCATTGGTGATGCGAACCCGCGGACCAAATCCCGAGGTCAGAGCTCGACGATAAAACACCTCATAAGAAAAGACTTCCATGGGGTCGTCATTGAACGAGCGATCCAGCTGAACCCAGGCAATCCCGTACGTTCCGTCGGGAAAGCCAGCCGTCCGAACCATGTCAAACTCCGAGGTGAAGGAAATCCCCGATCCGGTCCGCACCGCAATGCTCGCATTGGTAAGACTCTGGAATTCGTTGGTACTGCTCGTCGTCACGATGTGATCAGGCGCGACCGAAGATTTCATCGGAAATAATATGTCATATCCGGCGGGGGTCGGCTGAATCACCGGAGCCTCAACCATGCGAAAACCAAAATTGCTCTCCACCTCACGTCGACCTTGAATCACCGTGCGGGGAGCTGAAAAGCTACCTCCGAGATCATAGCTTGGGGCAGCCATCGAGCGCCAATAGCCACGAGGACGATCGATCTCTCTCCATGAAACGAGAAGGGATCCGGACCTCTTGGCCAGGGCTGGCCGCATTGCAAGCATCGAACTTGGGCTACTCACCGTCTGTCCGGCTCCGAATACGAGACCATTACCCGAAGGGGTCCCCCGGAAGACTTCGACTCTTGAAGGCTGATAGAACGAATCAGTCGTTGCCGCGACCAGAACTTCCGAACCCAATGAAATCGCCTCATGATCAAGAATCCGCCCGGATGCCGGGTGAGGAACTTCAATCATCTCGTCCAGAACCCGTCCATGGGAATGAGGAAGAGTGAAGCCAAGCAATGCACCCACGGTCGGCGCGATGTCCGTCATGAAAGCCCGGCGTTCCACAACCTGATTCTTGGGTGTGTCTGGCCCGATGGCGATGAAAAAGAGGTTCCGACAACCGAAGCACGAACCATTGTGGTTCGTAAAGCCTCCGTGATCATCATCGTGACGACCGTGGTCGGTGGTAACGATGAGGGTTGTCTTCCCTGCGTAAATCGGATGAGCCTGGAGAAACTGCCACAGGTCTGCAACCCGCTCATCCGCATTCCGGATGGCCTCGGCATAAAGACTGAACTGACCCACGTGGCCAGCAAGGTCGACAACTCCGATATGAGCCATCACCAATTTGGGATAAGAAATCCTACCTTCCTCGAACGCCAGGTCCTGCTCGATACGATCCATGACCGCATCGTCGGCATTGACATCGTCGACGAACTCCAGGATTCCATCCCCGTTGGTATCCTCTCTGAAAGGATGTAACGGGTCCTTTGAATCGATGAAAACAATGTTTCCCGGGGCAAAGGCAGCGCCGTAATCAGGGTGAAAACTATGGTCGCAGATCAAGCCGTTTCGCTTGTTGTTGTAGTAGGATATTTCCCCCGCATCGACTCCGAGATCCTTGATCATATGCTCCCCCAGAAGAGGCGCGTGACTTCGGTTATCTCGAAAGCCACCCGAGCAGGAGCAGAGGACAGAAAACCGATTGGGGCCACGATTCCAGTAGCCGCTGTACAGGGTCACAATCCCGGTCGTTGTGGACGTCTTCTCAAGAAGCATCATCTTGGTATAGACGGTTCCCTCGGGTTTCAGCTCTGACCAGATCCGAGGAATGTAGGGGTGAACCGCAGTGTCTCCCACATTGGCACGGAATCCCTCTTCGTTCCGGATCCCATCGATCGATAGAAGAACGACGTGTTCTGTAATTCTCGGACGACCTTTTGGATCATCGGCAATCGCAGACCGGTGAAGGAAAGCAATAGCGATTGCAACCAGGAGGGCGTGCACGACGATACGTCTAATTACCACGGCATTAATTCCAATTCGCTTCGAAGGAGAAGTCCCGGATGAATAGCTCAGATATCCCAATGAATGAGATCATAACCATCAAAGAGTCCTGGAACAAGAGCAAATCGCGGTCCGACTCGGAGGGGCCGGGAAGGCCCGTTTGCAAGCCTTCGCAAGCTTCGCCGTCTACTTGGACTTGGGTGGAACCCCGTTCGAATCCCCGGTAAGAAAGACGGCATCCACATCAAAGCCACTTCCGCCTTCTTGCACGATTTCGAGGACATAATGACCAGCTTTGACAGGGAGCGGTTTCTCCCGGGTCACGACCCACTCGAACTCACTCGTGGATGGAGCGAACTGGAGCTCGCGAGGAAACAGATCGAGGAGTCCACCCCAGAGGCGAACCCGCAACTTCCCTGGATCCCCCGGATTGTCTTCCAGGACTCTACGCGCCCGCACGAAGACTCTTAACAGACCATCTTGCGCCTCGATTCGATGGAGTAGAGCCGGCGCAGGCATGCCTTGATTCCCTGACAAGCTACGACGAAAAATGGATCCGGAGGCATTTTCATCCTCGTGCTCTGACCATCGCCCGGTCATTTGTTCGGCTTCGATCAGACCCTCATCGCCGTTCTTGAGTCGTCGTGACTTTGCCATCAGGCCGGGCCAATTCAGATTCAAGAGCCCCGGAACGAGAGTGTAATCCGTCCCGACACCGGGCACGGATGCGCCTGCAAATCCAGCGCAAAGGTCGAAGCCGGCACGATCCACGACCACGGTTTTCTTCATCCCGTTTTCTTCGGCAACGACATCCATCATGAAGCGATCCCAGCTGAAATCAGGGAGCCCTTCAATGTCAAAGGGAGCAAACCTTTCCTTGCTCTCCCAGGTGAGATACTTGTACCAGGCAACCGACTGGTGAGAAAACACGTCGGCCTTCTTCTTGTACATCCCGCTGCCTTCGATCCCGCTGAGAGCGCAGGCGAGCTCGGTCGCGCCCCGAATCTTGGCTCCGTAATGAAGACCCAGATTCGAAAGACAGAGGACATCCTTGGCAAACGCTTGATTCTCTTCGGATCGGGGGGTCTTCAGGTCGTGGACGATCGGATCTACAATGTTGCGAGCTTCTCCCGACTCCCGGGTGATCTCCTTGAATACGGCAATCGGGGTTCGCTTTCCCGAAAGCTCATCAAATGCGGGAAGCCGACCAGATCGACGCTTCTTTTCGTTTTCAGGTCTCCCTAGCTTTTCAAGCAACAACGCCGCATATGCGATCGGTGACAGCACGTCCGGATCAGCCGGGGCATGAAGCATGAACTCAAAAATACCCCGGTAGGGCGCAGCATCGACCCAACCCGATTCGACCCCGGAACTCCCGCCGGAGGGACTCACGACCCCCTCGGGATACCAGGATGCAACAGTGGGAGAGGCGTGAAAGCCATGGATCCAGGGATAAAATCGGCTTGCTCGAATGAGAGAAGAAAGGAACAGCGGACCGTCGGTCAAGCCAAAGCGTGCAACAAACTCCCCCTCCAGGAAATCATTCGACGATGAAGGATCGTGGAGGAGTCGGCCCCAGGTCCGATAGACAACCCAGCGTCTCTCGAAGTTGAAGAGGTCTTTCCAGCTCTCTGGATTGTCGGTCGTGGTATGAACCGGGGTTCCGGAGAAATCGGGCCGAGTTGCGCCAAACACGGCGCCGCTTGCCCCCGAAGCCACAAGGCGACTCGTGACCGCCCTTGCGTAGTTGGGCTCGCACCACGGAAGTACACGAGTGTCCGAATTCTCGAGGCGAAAGACGACTTCGATTCGGTCATCAGGAATTAAAGAACCGTCGGAGGAAAGAAAAGAAGGATCAACAAACCGAGACTTCTCCGAGCTGAGAAGAAAGTCGCCGTTGTAAGGGATCGAGATCACCAGCCGGATCTCTTCCCCATCAAGGCTCACGAGTACCGGATCCAGATCCCCCCTCGAGCCTCGCCATCCCTCAATCCAGATCTCCGAACCATCTGGCACGGCGTTCCCGGCCGCAGAAAGAAGAGGAGCACAGGATGCGCCATCATCCCCGGAAGTCAGATACACTCCCAGGTTCTTGGATTTGAGGCCCGCCGTAAGAAGCAGCACACTCGACTCAAGATCCTGGACTTTCTCGTCACCGATCGTGAAGAGGACCACGAAGGAGAGCCCTGCCCTGGCGCACGAAGTTTCATAAGCAGATAGGGCCGCTGCCCCGGCTTTGTCAGCGGAGAGCGGCACAATGACAGCCAGTGTGTTGAATCGACTCCTCTGGGCAAACAAAACCGTGCGATCCACGAAACCGGTTGGCTCAGCACCCAACCGAGGAGGCTGCACTCGTAGGACCCGACGAGAGAACGGCGGAGAAGAGACCTTCTTTTCCGGTAGCTCGCGTCCATCCCGGATGCATTCCGCCACTTCTTGCAAGCCTGTCCGAACCGCCCCCAGGCCCCCACCTTCGATCCGGTATCGAACGCCGTCCTCGGGGCCAGCAATCCGAAAGCTCTCGAGTGAAAGCGAGGAGTCAATCCGGAGGACGAAGCGAAGGCTCTCTTTGGCTTCTCCAGTGGCTCGGGAAAAACCCAACTGCGACATCAGGTCGTGGTCAAGCTCATCCGCAAGACGGGAATCGTCTGACTCCAGCTGATAGGACAGGATCCGCGGGCTTTCCTTTTCGTCTCCATCCTGCTGGGAGCGGGCAGCACCCGGAAGCAAGAAAACAATCAAACAAAGCAAGGGAAGAAATGGGCGAAAGAACATGGGGATGCTCCGAAGAACGAATTCGACATCTCGCGTCCGCAGCCACGTCGGACCCGGACAGCCTCGAAAAGGCGGATTCCGTTGAGGAAACTAACCCCGCCGACGCCGAAGATTCTTGTAGAAATCTCCGGAGTCCTTCAACTCATGAATGTAGCGCTGAAACTTCAGTCGCGCCGTTCCATCCATGCCTTTCTTCCGGGGCGGCTCGGCGATCATGACATCAACCGCCCAATCGGACAGATGAGCCTCGGAGACAAAATCCTTGTCGGCAATCGGGTGCTCGATGATGACGATCTCGCTCTGGACAAGACGTGCATCCCCATCCAGAATGCGTCGGTTCTGGATGAGCTCTGCCTCATCCCCGGAGATCAACTTCACCAGCTCCACTGCTTCCAGGTAGGAATGTCCGTACAGAAACTCCTGAAAGAGCAGCGTCACCGCAATGATCAGCTCTTTTTCGTCAAGCTGATAAGCATCCTGGAACTTGATCAGAGGAAAACTTGATGCAAGCGGCGTCAGAGCCAGCTTATCCGAGATCGATTCGGTCGTTTTTTCGATCTCGCGAGACAGGGTCTCGACACTTTCCTCAACTCGAGCCTCACCCTCCTGCCAGTAATCGATCTGGAACGCGCGCCCCGCTCGTTTCTGGTGATGAACACTCAGTCGACGGAGATCCATGAGAAGTTCAAGATTTCCCTGATAACCCATCTTTTGTTCGGGCACATCTTCATGAACAACGGAGGGACGATCATGAATTTCAGCGTAAATCTCTTCGTAGAGCGAATCGGAGAGTCGAAACTCCTGGTCAAGGAGATCTGCTCCAACAGCCCCGTCGGTGTTTGCCACCACCGCTCCCGACTTGCAAAGACGCGCCTCGGAATTGAGAAGCTCGGTGCCTCGGAGAAGGTCGAATGTGGAATCAAAGAGAATGCCAATCAGATCTCTACCGTTCAGATAACACTGACCTTCCACAACACGACTGCGAAGCAAGACCAGCAAGATGAGCATTTCTTGCGGATTCAATCGATGCTTGCGCCCTGTTTTTCCAAGCGCACCAGGAAGAGGCCTTGCCTTCAGGAAATTGAGGATCTCACGTCGGAGCGGAAAGGCATTTTCTTCCTCTCCCTCTCCCTCCTGGAGACCCTTCGGGCGTGCCTCCGGCTCTGCCTGCCTGAGGAGGCACAGGCGGTCGCACAGGTCGAGGGCGTGCTTGAGCGACGCCCGGTTCTTACGTGACTTCATGCTTATAAGTCCTTTAGCCGCAGTGGTTTTTAAACAACTAACGGTCTACGGCCTTCGATGTTCACTGCTTATTTCATGGTACGGTGGAATCCGGGGCCATGCAATGCGACGGCCCCAAAAAACGGCGGCCTCTCCGGAACCCATGTACCAGTAAGCTTCTGGGCCCAAAAGCAGAGAATATTTCTTTTTTCTGCGGCTCAACGGCACGCAAGTCCTCCGCACCCAGCTCAAATCGGGGCCGCCTTGTGCCCGCGACAAGGAGGACTGCCCGGGCGATTCAGCTGACACCCCGGAGACCGAAATTGAGGCCCCTCTCATCACCTCACGCGCCTCCAACGAGGCCTGAGCCCACCAAGACTCCCAGGCCACACGAGTACGGCTCAGGGCCGCTGGCGGACCCTTGGAGAGAGCTGAGGTGGTCCCGCGGGAGAAGCCGGGCCAGCTGGCAGCGTTATTGGTGAGCGCCTCGGTCTAAAGGAACCGATCAAAGTCCGAACCCACGAGCTCCCGGGGCGTGATGCCTCCTCAAGTTGATTGAGCCGGGAAGTCGATGAGAAACCCTGATCTCTGTAATCTGGGCCAGCTTTCATTGCCGCGGAAGAACGAATGAACTTAGCGAATTCCACTTGTCGGAACCGGGGGATGTCATTCCTGCTCACCACAGCCCTTCTTGTTTCGGCTGGGTGCCAGGATCAATCCCAGGACCCTTCCCCGGCGGTTACTCCTTCCGCACCTGAAACGGAGCAACCAACTCACGGCGGCAGTTTCAGAATGAAGCTCCCCTCGCCGTTGACTCTGGATCCGGCATCGATTTCGTATGAGCACGAAACCTTCGTGATCCGTCAGATTTTCGACGGGCTTGTCGAGCTCGACGCTCAACACCGCCCCAACCCTGCGCTGGCTTCCTACTGGACAGTGGAGGATGACTACACGAGATACACCTTCCATCTGCGCACCGACGTTCGATTTCATCACGGACGGAAAGTCACCGCGGAGGACTTCATCTATACCTTCGAGCGGGTCCTGGTGGGAGATCGCACTGAAAGCACCGGACGCGACCTCCTTCTTCACATCAAAGGAGCTCGGGAGTTCGTCAACGGAACTGCCGAAACAATCAAAGGACTCACGACCGATGGCGAGGGTGTTCTCATCCTGCAGCTGTCCCATCCGGTTGCGAATTATCCTTCGCTCCTTGCCGACGACAGCCTTCGTGTCGTTCCCATCGAAGTCATCGAGAGCGTGGGAGACCTGGAATTCGGGCGTCGCCCCATTGGAACCGGCCCCTATGTTTTCGGGGAGTGGAATCGAAGCGAGCTCGTCCTTCTCCGAAACGACAACTATTATGGCAGTCCATCATACCTGGCCGAAGTTCGGATTGATCTCACGCTCCAACCGGAAGAAGATCTCCCTCACAAGCTGTCTTCTGGAGAAGTTCATTTCTGTGAAATCAACTCGGATCAGGCGAAAAGGTTGGATCAAGGAGTCACCACCTACACCGCCGACAACGCCATCATTTACCTTGGCTTTAACGGAGCAAAAGACCAGGTCAACGACCCTCTCATCCGTCAAGCAATCGCCCATGGCATCGATCGGCAAAGGCTTCTGGACGATGATTCCGACACTCTGGAGCCGGTTACCTCGCTCATTCCGCGGGGATTGTTTGGCCACTCCCTGAAATCCAAGAGTCCAACATACGATCCAGCAAAGGTCGCTCAGCTTCTTTCTGAAGCCGGATATCCGGAGGGAAAGGGGCTCTGGCCCATTGATCTCTGGTCGCCCTCTCACACCAAAATCGAGGACGAGATCCGGGCATGCCTAAAAGAGCTGGACATAAAATGTCAATTCAAAGTTGTTCATTTCGGTCGCTTGCAAAGGTTCATCGCCGAGGGTCGAGCATCGATGTTCATCCTCTCATTTGCTTTTCATATCCCTGACGGCGCCCAGGTGCTACGACGACTCTTTCATACGGACGGCGGATACAATACGTTTTCCTACTCCAACCCGGCGGTTGACGAGCTGATGGAAAAAGGCGAACAAGTTCACAACTCCAAAGAGCGATTCGGCTACTTCGAGGAGGTCCAGAAGATTCTCCTGGAAGACCTACCCGTCATCCCTCTCTTGAAGTCCCGCGTTATCTATGGGGTTGGAGAAGAAGTGCACGGACTTTCACCCGGACCCTTTGGACTCAGTAGCTTGAATCTGGAGAAGGTGTGGATCAGCGTAGACTGAACCGTAGAAAAGGCTCGCCACGAGACTCGGCCATCGGTGAATCTACCGGCCTTCGACTCAGGACGAAGCTTTCCCTGTTCTTCACTTCCATCTTCGCCGTCTTCGCGGTGGCGGTGATCGGAGTGAGCGTTACGAGAACCCGAGACTCTCTTCTTGAGAACTCCCGGCGATACATCGGTCTACGCACTCAGGCCATCGCCAACCTGAGCAGGCTTCCCCTGTTGAATGCGAACTACATCGACCTCCAGCAGGTGATCGACGGCCAGACCCAGAGGGAAAAAGACCTTCTATGGGTGGCTGTCATCGACGGGAACCACAAGACCGCTGCCGCGAGTGAGGTTCCTCTCGAGCTCGACACGGCCATTCGGTTCATGCTGAGAAAGGAAGATACCCTCTTTCAGGATGACAACACCCCTGTCCTTACCGAACGAATGCTGAAATGGAACGGTAGAACTCAGTGGGTCCTCGAAGCAAAGGTGCCCGTTCTCTCCACCGAAGATCATCGATGGGGTTCGGTTCACACCATCCTGTCTCTGGAGTCGATCAACGAGAGAGTCCTTCACACGGCATACATCTTGCTCGGAACTTCGATTGTCATCCTTCTTCTTGGATGCGGAGTCATTCTCGTGGTTTCCCGGCACATCTCCAACCCCATCGAAGACCTCGCTCATTCGGCACACATGATCGCTACTGGATGCTTCGATGAGGTCATCCCCGCGCGAGGAGGCGGAGAGATCGGGACCCTGTTCTCCCACTTCTCGAAGATGGCGTCGAACCTCACCAGCATGAAGGACGAACTCGTCTTGCAAGCGAGGGAATCGGAGGGGAAACGACAGGAGCTCGACACCGTTCTGTCAAGCCTGATGGATGGAGTCATGGCGGTCAATTCGGATCTTACGATTCGATTCGTCAATGACGCAGCACGAAGCCTCCTTGAGCTTTCCTCCGACGACCTCACGAATGCCTCGCTACCCACGGTCATCGTGAACACCGACCTCTGTGACCTCATCGAAGAAGGAACCCAGAGCTTGGGGCGATCGATGGACCAAGAAATCGAGATGACGGCGAACAAGCCAAGCGATCATCCGCTCACGCTTCGGGTGAGGATCAATCCCATCTCCTGTGACCTCTCGGATTCAAACTCCGGCACCGTCGTCGTCTTGACAGACGTCACGAAACTTCGACTCGCCCAGCAAACTCAAAAACGCCTGCTGACGAATGTGTCTCACGAGCTTCGAACTCCGGTTTCTGTCCTGAAGCTTGCTGCCGCCAATTTGAAACGCTATCCGGAAATGGCCGCGGAGAGACGCCTGGGTATTCTGGACACAATTGATCGGGAGTCAGCCCGTCTCAAACGAATGATTGATGACCTCCTGGACATCTCGAGACTCGAAGTGAAGGGTCTTCGCATCGAGCTTGAGGATGCCAATCTTCAAGACATCGTAGACGAGGTCCTGACCACATCCACTCCAGCTGCCAAGGATGCTGGGGTCTTTCTACGCCGTCGGGCGACGACCTCCTCGGTTCCGGTTCAGGTTGATACGGCTCGCATCTTCCAGGTGGTTAACAACCTGGTGCGAAACGCAATCAACTTCACTCAACCGGGCCACCGGGTGGCAGCGTGGACCTATGCGGCAAAGATGGGACGACCAGCTCCTCCAATGATCGGAGACACGATTGAAGGAAGCGTCGCCCGGATATGCGTTTTCGACCAGGGCCGAGGCATCGAAAAAAGCGACGTCAAGAAGGTATTTGATCGATTTTATCGGGTTGAAAACGAAGTTCACACCATCGAAGGAACCGGAGTCGGTCTTGCCATCGTCAAGGAAATCGTCCTCAAACATCACGGTGCAATCCACGTGATGAGCGAGCCGAATCGAGGCACCCTCTTTGTGGTGGAGCTCCCTGTGAACTCTGCGCCGCGAAGAGATTCGGATCCGGACGATGACAGCACAAACAAGGAAAACAGATTCGAAGAGGGTCCACCTCTCGACGAACAACTACCCGGACCGGGAGCACTCACTTGAACCCATCACCTGACAATTCAAAGCCCCGTCCCAAAATCTTGCTGGTTGACGATCAGCCTTCCTTCAGGGAACAAGCAGCATTCTTCCTGGAAATGGAAGGTTTCGAGGTAAAGACCGCGTGCAACGGAGTCGATGGCCTGGAGATTCTCAACGACTTCACCCCCGACCTCATTCTTGCCGACCTCATGATGCCAAGGATGAACGGATTTGACTTCTACCGGAACTTGCGCCGGCGAGAATGCTTGATGGATGTGCCGGTGATTTTCGTAACCGCCCGCGACCGCCCTCTCGATACCGCAGAAGGTCTTTCGCTCACCGAAGATGATTTCGTGGCCAAGCCGTTCGACCCGGACTCACTTCTAACAACCATCCACAACAAACTGGGCTCGTCCGGATTCGACCATCAAGAAGACAGCTCTTTGCCCGGCCAGCCCACGGGTTGATCTTACTTGAACGTGTGTTCCTCGCCCGGGAAGTCCCCACGCTTTACTTCCTCGATGAACGCCTCTGCCGCCGACTCGGTGAGCTCCCCGAGGTTGGCGAACCTCTTGGAGAACCTGGGCGATTTTCCATGGTAGAGGCCAAGCACGTCATGAAGCACGAGGACCTGTCCGTCGCAATCCGGACCGGCTCCGATTCCAATGGTGGGCATGTCTATTTCACGGGTTATGCGGGCCGCGATCCGGCCCGGTATGCCTTCCAGAACCAGTGAGAATGCTTCGGTCTGATCGATGGCTCGAGCCTCTTCGACGAGGCGCTCTTCCTCCCGCTGAATCTTGAATCCACCCATTTGATGAACAGACTGAGGAGTCAGCCCAAGATGAGCCATGACTGGAATCCCCGCCCGGGTAATCGCTTCGATGGTTTCCTTCACCGCGGCTCCTCCCTCGAGTTTGATCGCCTCGGCTCCGCCTTCCTTCACCAGGCGTCCAGCATTCCGCACCGCATCCTCGGTGGACACCTGAAAGGATAAAAAGGGCATATCCGCCACAACCAGGGCTCGTTGCACAGCCCGAGTGACCAGTCGACAGTGATAGACCATTTCGTCCATGGTCACCGAAAGAGAATTCTCATGACCCTGGACAACCATCCCGAGCGAGTCACCCACGAGAAGAATGTCGATCTTCGTCCGATCGAGAATTCGTCCGAAGGAGTAGTCGTAACAGGTAAGCATGGTGACAGGGTTGTCCCCGCCCTTTCGACTTCGAATCGCCGGGGCCGTCACCTTCGTCGCTTTCACTGATCACCCTCCTTCACGTTGAGGTACTTGCGCTGATCCCAACCGAGTGCACAATTCTAACCAGGATCGAGACAAAGCACGACAACCTTAGCTGAGCGTAGCATTCCTCTGGCCCCCCACAGAAACGCCCTGGCTCCATGAAAGACCCTCTGGACACCTATCTGGACCCAAAAGCCGCTCATCACTTCGCAAAAGACCGTTTTCAGGGCCGGGGGAAGAGAGAACGAGAAATTCTCCGGAGCCTCATTCTGGAACACGGAAAGAAGGGCCCGGTCCTCGATGTGGCGTGTGGAGCAGGTCGTCTCCTTCCTGATCTTGTTCCGGGGGCCACCAAGATCATCGGTGGCGATCGAGCCCCCGCCATGCTCAAGGAGGCGAGGGCTGGTCTTGGCACATCCTCCGCCTCCATCGGCCTGGTCTGCCTCGACGCATTTCGTCTCCCCTTCCCGGACGGGAGTTTCGAGACGGTGGTGTGCCTTCGCCTTCTCCATCACTTCAAGAATCCCGATGACATCCAGGGCATTCTTCTTGAGCTCTCTCGAGTAGCTCGAGGGAGAGTCATCACATCGTTCTTCAACAAGTATTCTCTGCAGCATCTCCGGCGCACGGTCCGATCCAAACTGAATGGCAAACGATCCCAACGTCATGCCCTGTCGATTCCAACATTCATCCGACTGGCCCAAAACGCGGACCTCCCCCCGATTGCAGTTTCTTCGGTGGCTCGATTCGCGGCCGAACAAACCCTCTGCGTCCTCGGAAAGCGCCAGAACTGACCGGGTGTCTCGCCAGAGCACGACGAAACGTTCATGAATTCCCCCATGAACGGAGCTAGAGGAGAATCCGCGCGGGGAAGAAAGAGAAAACGAAGTCAAACGGCGCCTTCACCTTTGGGCAATTTCCGCAGGACGATCCGTCCAATGGAACGAGCTTTGCTCTTACTCCTGGCACTTCCGGCGAAGGCACAACGAGCCGGGCAATCCGACAGCAACAATCAAATACGAAATGTCGATGACGCCCATGCACGGAGAGCCTCAACCAGCGAAATCACAGAATTGTCAGTCGAGTTCGCGAGATGAGAGAACACACCTGAACGATCGAGCTTTTACGAAACTCTCGCGCGCCAAGCAGGCTTGACTGACTGCGACCTCCCCGACTCCGCCATTCAGATCGCCAGACCATGAGGGAACACCGTCGGCGACGACGGAGCTTACCGGGTCGAGGGCTGATGAGGACAAAGGACCGCTGCCTTCGCCGGAATCACTTCTTTCTCCTCCACCGCTTCCAGCTCAGATCGTCGCTGCCGGATTGTTCCGGTGAGCCTGCACGTAATCGCTGATCCGTGAATAGGCGGTCTCCAGAAGCTCAGGCTGGGGCAAAAAGACGATGCGCATGTGAGCCGTTCCCGGCTTTTGACCGAACCCATCCCCATGAACGGGCACGACCCCTGTCGCTCGAATCAGTCCCTTGACCCACTCCTCATCCGGCTCGTTGATCTCGAGCCGAGGAAACGCATAAAACGCTCCGGTCGGTCGTACGCAACTTACCCCTTCGATCGCATTGAGTCGCTCAAAAGTGATGTCCCGCCGTTCCATCAGTTTAGACCTCACGGCAGGAAGGTGATCCTGAGGGCCTTCAAGTGCGGGCTTGATGGCATATTGAAGAGGGTGAGAAGCACAAAGGCGAGCCCTCGTGAGCTGTAGCATCGCGTTCACGTAGTTCTGAAGCTCTCCCGCCCTACCACTGATGATGCCCCAGCCAATCCGAAAACCGGGCGCCAGGTAACTCTTACTCAGTCCATTAAAAGTAAGAATGGGAACATCATCGGCAAGAGCACCGATTGAAACGTGCTCGAGATCGTCAAAGACAAGTTTGTCGTAGATCTCATCCGAAAAAACGATGAGCCGATGCTTTCTGGCAAGTTCGAGAATCCCCTCGAGAATGTCCCGGCCATAGAGAACCCCGGTCGGATTATTCGGGTTGATCAGAACGATCGCTCGGGTCTTGTCATCGATTCTTGCTTCGATGTCCGAAAGGCTGGGTTGCCATCCGTTCTCTTCATCCAGAAGGTACGGATTCTCGATCGCCTCCAACTTGGAAAGGACCGCCGTATACAGGGGGTAACCCGGGTTGGGAACAAGAATATTCTCCCCCCGATTCACCAGTGAAGAAAGCGCGATTTCGATCGCCTCACTCGCCCCATAAGTAACGAAGACATCGTTGACTGCTCGAATCCCCTTACGATCTGCTTCCCCTCTGATCGCCTCCATCGCCTCGGGTATCCCGGAGGAGGGAGAGTATCCATTATGACCCGCTCTCATGGCCCGCTCGATGCTTTCGATCATGTGTAGGGGAGTGGAAAAATCGAATGCCAGAGGATCACCGATGTTGAGATACACCATGTCCTTTCCGGCCTTCTTTGCTTCCTCTGCCACCAAGAGAACATCACGCACCGCGTAGCGAATATCTCGTGTACGCTGTGCCGGCTCCACGGGTAACCAGCCTTTTTCCATTCTCGATCCTCGCTGAAAAACAAAAACTTCGAAAAACGAACGATCGCCTCGATCACCAAAACAGCAGCTTGACTGCTGAGATCAATGCGAACAAGACGAGAAAACCACGAACCCAGGTGACTCCCCGCTTGACGGAATACACCGAAGCAATGGCTCCTCCAGCCATGTTTCCCACGGCCATGGTGAGTCCGGGGATCCATTCCACGTGCCCCTTGGCAACGAACACCAGGAGCGCAACTCCAGTATAAAATAACACCGTCAGCACTTTGACTGCATTTGCGTGAACAAGATCATATCCCATCCACATCACCAGCCCGATGAGGAAAAGAAAACCCACGCCGGCCTGCACAAAACCACCGTAAAGGCCGATACCGAAGAAAACCAGCCAACTCGAAAGGGAGGAGGCCTTCTTGACTCCTTCCGCGCTCCCCTCCGTCCAGCGCCCTGGACGGAGCAACACGACCACTGCAAGTAGCCCCAGGACTCCCCCAAACACTCGCTTCAATACAAGGGGATCCAGAGAGACCGCAACCCAGGCCCCGAGCAAGGCACCAAGACAGGCCGGAATGGCCAGCATTCCGGCGACTCGCGTCTTGTTAACTCCTTGACTCCGAAACCCCACCGTTGCAGCGACGTTCTGCAGCAAAATCGCTACCCGGTTGGTGCCGTTCGCTACGTCCGCCCCCATGCCAGAGAACATGAGGATGGGAAGCGTAATGATGGATCCACCACCGGCAACCGTGTTGATAAATCCCGCAACAAGTCCTCCCCCCATGAAGAACGCCGCCTCGCCCAGATCCATGACTTTGCCCTCCCTTCCCCCATCAGGTAGCCGGGAGGGGTCGCCCCCTCCCAGCTCCTACACCACCGTACGTACGGTTCCGTATACGGCGGTTCACGAGGAACACGCCAGTCTTCGATACTCATCCATGAGGCTCACAAGTCCTAAACGACGTAAGGCA
>JAJDCM010000422.1 GCA_029260825.1 Planctomycetota bacterium
CCTCCTTTTCTCGGGTCGAGGTGACCCCAGTAGGCGATTCGGAGAGGTCCTCCGGTCTCAGCCTGACACGGACTCGCTTGAAGATCACCGGAAGGAACCGGCAGAGGCTTCTTTTCGATTACGAGCTCATCGCATCCGAGCGCTTCCTTGATGAACCCGGCCAGAGCCTGGGTCGGCGTCGTGATTTTCACGGCAGAAAGGAGCTCATGGCGAAGATCCCGGAGGAACACCCGGGCTTCCTGGGCAAGCTCCCCCGACGAATGATGGGGAAGTCCGCCGGCGCAGGAGGCACAGGGCGCCGCGATGAGAGGGTCGCCGCACAAATCCCGGCCCAGAAGGCGATCCCCCCGCAGACAGGTCGTCCAGACATCATGAAGGGTGACGACCGAGGGGATTCCGCGATACGCGGCCGCTCGGACCAAGCTGCGGCACAAGCGGGTCCAATGATGGATGTGAATCACGTCCGGCTGGAGCCGCTGCAACACCTGAATATAGGTGTGCTCGGCGTCGGCGGACGTGGAAGCGAACCACTGGTCGCGAAACCGGTCATTTCGGCAAAGTCGCAGAACGGAAAGCCCACCCACCGAAGACTCGGTAACGACCGTGTTTTTCGTCTGCTCACCACTTCCGGCAAAGACGGTACACGAGTGGCCGGCCGCCAGAATTTCCTCCGACAGTCTCTGGACATAGCTCTCTGTTCCCCCGATGAACTCGGGAGCGAATCCGTGTACGACTTGAAGGATATTCATCGATTTACGCCGAACTCCTGAATTACCGGGCCCTCAGCGCATATAGGGTCGAAGCCGAACGTAGCAAAGAGGGGTCGGAAGTCAAGTCAGCCAACCGGTCGGGCCAGTCTCCCGGTCAGAAAAAGATCGGAAACGGCCACGACCACAAGATCCTGATATTCCACCGCCGGCGCTGTCTTTATTTAGTATTCAATTTTTTTGGTTAATTTCTCTGAACATCCTGCCGATAACATTTGCGGTGCCAAGGAAACGTACTGAGGCATCTTTGATTTTCCACGAAACATCCGTGAGAAACCCGATGGCGGTTGGGGAGCTTACGAAATCTGATGAGGTCTATGCCAAAGGTTGGATTACCCATCCAAATCCTTCATATCCCCTTAAATCTCCAAATCTTTATGGCCTTGGCTAAGACCTGACAGATCTCTAGGAGTCTGCGATTTTCGCAGGCTCCTAGCCTATCGCTTCTCCACACTTCTTCCCCTCCGAGACCTGTCACCGTCAGAGGGCAATCTGAGCTGACGCTTGAGTCATCCAAGACCTTGCCTGTGAGCCCAAGATTTCCGAGGAACGGAAAAGAAGATTCTCCCTCAATCCCGAAGAAACTCAGGAAAGAGGGAGGAACTCTTCATTCTTATCTTCCTGAAGGGTAGTGCTTTACACAAGAAGCGAGACAAACCGAGTTTTTGTTTCCGAAAAACGGAACAAAGAGGACAACCTGCTCATCCTATTCCATGCCCGAGGACAAAATCCTCGGGTAACAAGGAAAGAAGCCAAGGTTGTGTTGCTCACGTAAAACTTTCTGTTTTCTCCCCTTCTTTTCCCTTTTTTCTTCTCAATGAGAAAGTTCCCTTGGTTTTTTTCTCGTTCCTTGTTCTTGAGCGGCCACGGAAGCGCAAAGGCGCATACAATCAGTTCTGATTGACCTCGCCTTCCCGCTTCTTTCACTCCCCCCTATTCAGCCTCCTCATTCCGCGTCTTTCGCGCAGCGAAACCCGATCGTCTCCCATCGATCCACCGAAGAACGCACCGGTTTCCATTGGGATGGCTGTACGTCGAATGAACTGTCATCATAGGCTCCGCCCTTGATGACTCGCTCCTCACGCTCCCGCTCGCTCATGAACTTGGTACGAGTCCATTCCTCTACGTTCCCGCTCATGTGGAAACACCCAAATGGGCTCTTTCCTTCGGGATATCCGTCAACCGGGACCGTATCTCCCAGCTCCAGCTCTTCATCGTTGGAGCGCCCTTTCTCGTACTTGCTTCCCCACGGATATCGGAGGCAATCGGGCCCCCGTGCGGCGATCTCCCACTCTGTCGAGGTGGGAAGCCGCTTCCCCGCCCAGGTCGCATAGGCCAGCGCGTCTCGATAGCCGACGGTTACAACGGGGTGATTCTCTTTCCCCTCGGGAATCCCCTCCCGAAAGCTCCCGTCTGCGTTTCGGGAGACCCAATTATGAGGGAGTCCGTGATCCGTCGCGTCGACAAACGCCTTGTACTTTGCGTTCGTCACCTCATACAGATCGATCATGAAATCGGGAACGGTGACGGTCCTTTCGGGACAGTCTTTCATCCGGCTATCCCCGATGGTGTACTCGCCGGCCGCAACCAAGACCATGTCGTCGGTACTTTCCGCCCGCTCCTTCAACTGGCGAGCTTTCGCACGCTTGCGCATCGCTGCCTCTTCGGCTGCCAGCTCGGCAGCAGCCGCAGACTGGCGGCTAGGACCCGGATCCTCCTGACCGCACCCGCTCAAAACCAAGGTGCAGACGATGGAGAAGAGGAAAAATAACCGAGTGACGCCAAGAGCATTTCGCCCCACCATGCCTCCGCCTCCTTCAAATCTGGCCTCTCTGCCGAGGAAAACAACCTCAGGCGAGACCCAGAATCAGCAAACAAACACCCGATCGTGCCAAGAACTCGATGATCGATGATGATCTAGAAGCGCCCGAAAATCAACGACCTGAACGGTGTTGACCGAAGACCGGCGTGCAAATCAATTGCAGGAAGGGAGTGGCTTCGAACGGATGAGAACGGGGAGAAGCGAGGAGGAAGGGAGTGAGGAGCAGGCAGCCCCATTGGCGGTGTGATTCAGAAGCGGGCAGTGAGTCCGGCGATCAGGAGCATTTCGTCTCCAGGCTCCTCGGAGATGGTGAGACCGACTCGATACCCACGACCTTTCAGAAGGATCGTGCGAACTTCCAGGCGACTACTCAGGGGGAAGATCGAAAACTGAATGTTTCGGAAGGCCCGGCCCCGGATCTCGACCAGTCGGTCCGGCGCGTCAATGAGATTGGCGAGACGAAAGCGAGAGTCGATCTTGGAGACGATGGTGGAATCCTTCTTGAGACGATCCGATTCTACTGCGGAGTAGATCTTGACCACATGGTTGAGATCCTCCTCGGCATGGACGAGACTCCAGTTCAGGTAAAGTTCAGCATTCTGAACCCGGCCGTACAGAAAGCGGTAAACGTCCGTCCGGCTCAGGGTTTCCTTGAGGGCATCCACACTCGACCGATAAACAACCCTCTCTTCGGCGGTCATTTCTCCAAAGCCCGTCCCGATCCGGTCACCTTGCCGGCGCGGAAGGGTCTCATACCCTCCGCCAAAAAGACGGGAGCCGTTCATGACCGAATCTTCATCGATGAGCTCTTCAACCCGGCCAAGAAAGCTCTTTTCCATCTCAAAGACAAAATCATTGATCAACCAGCTACTGGACCGTTGATGGACCGGAAGCCGGTTTGTGATCTCGATGGGCCGGTCCTCAAAACTTTCTCGGTCCTTCGTTCCAGTCACTCTGGCGATCGTCTCGCGGATCCCAAAACTCGTGGGGAGAGAGAAAATACGCCTTTGATTTCGCCCGTCCAGGCGGTCATTTCGGGAGGATTGACGAGGGGCTTCTCGGTCCAGCGAGGCGACTACTGTTGACTGACCAGAAACGTCTAACTGTTCAACAGGCAACGGGATATCTGCGGATTCAGCCACTTCCGTTTCACTCGGGAGGGCAGATGTAGGACGAGCTCCAAGAAAAACCCCCAGGATCCCAAGACAGGAAACCAGAGGCCAAGCGAGAGATCGCCCGATCCGGAAAGTTTTGACACGGAGACTCATGCACGGCTCCAGGCACGGATAGACAGAGGGCGGAGGAGATCAGAGGGCGGCGACCAGACCGAAAGAGAGGACAGTTCTGCGCATGTCGGAGAAGGGATCTCCGACCGGAGGGTGCCCCGGCATCTCAGGTCCGTTTCGGCGACCGGAAGACTCCACTACCTGAACTCAGCGTGGAACACTCCTGGTCGATCTCGGGGTGTTAAGAACACTCGGACCACAAACAAGAGTACCACACAGATAGCGTTCCGCGCAAACGTAAAAGCAAGAAATGAATGATGTTGTGTTTGATATCCCCAAACAACATCCTGGTGCAGCTCCGCCCCCATCATCAGGGCAGGCTGGCCTCATCTCTTCGGCGAAATCCGCTTTTGTCTAAAGAGGTTTTTGGGGAGATCCGAAGGCAAGAAGACAGCGCCCCGAATCGGGGGCATCCAGACGCCAGAAGCACAAAACATTGGCCCCAGGCATGACGGAGGATAAAGAGGCATAGGTTCTTGGACCCCAATCATTTAGGGCTCAGTGCCCGATGGGGACCCTTCCACCATGGAAATCAGGCGAATGTGCTTGACGTATCCCGATCTCCCGCACATACTTTCCGGGTGATTCTCACCCCCGGCCGGCAATCTCTGCCTGCATCGGGGAGTGACCATTTCAAAGGGATATCTAAAGCCAGACCCGAGGAGGTTTCGCTGGAATGAGAGTTCTTTTCGTCAACTTTTCCTTCGATAGGAAGTTTCACGCTGGTGTTTCGGCTCTTTCAGCCTACATGAAGAAACACGGGCACGAGACCGACCTCATCATCTACGACTCAAGCTACAACGAGGAGAAATTCAAGGCACGGATCCAGGCATTTGACCCTGGCCTCGTAGCCGTGACTGCCATGACATTTCAGTGGCAACCTTCCCTTCAGTTGATGCCGATGATCAAGAACGCCACAGAGGCTCCGATCATCGTTGGTGGGTACCACCCGACCCTCTACCCCGAGGAGTGCATTGCAGCAGAGCACGTGGACTACATCTGCCGAGGTGAAGGTGAGGAATCTCTCCTCGACCTCGTCGACGCCCTTGAGTCCGGATCCGACCCGCGTCCCATCCCCGGCCTCTGGCTGAAGACGGGCAGCAACGGCAGCACGGAAATCACAAAAAACGAGCTGCGTATTCTGAACCCGACTCTCGATGACTTCCCGGATTGGGATCGAGACATTTTCGACTTCAAGTCGATCCTTCGAGAACGGGGAACGGGAACGCTGGCTCACACTCGATACACGATGCCAATTGGCGCCGGTCGAGGCTGCCCCGATATTTGCACCTACTGCAGCAACAGCGCCATGCTGAAGCTGTACCGGGGTAAGGGCCGGTACGTCAGGAAACGATCGCCCCAGCAGATCATCGATGAGATGAAGGTGCTTCTCGATCACTATCCCATCAAGTTCTTTGAATTCTGGGACGAGCGCATCGCGATTTTCCCCCAGTGGATCTTCGAGTTCTGCGAACTGTACAAGAAAGAAATCGGCATTCCCTGGAGTGCTGACATGCGAGTGGAGCGGGCGACTCCCGACATCCTCTCCGCCATGAAGGACGCAGGCTGCTACATGGTGTGGTTCGGCGTCGAAGCCGGAAACGAAGAATACAGAAAACAGTCCCTCAAGCGATTCATGAAGACAAGCGACATTGTCGAGGCCTTCAACAACTGCCGCGACGTCGGACTGGAAACTCTATCTTTGAACATGGTTGGCATGCCTCACGAGACTCCCGAGCTCGCAAAGGAAACGATCGAGCTCAATCGGATTCTCGCTCCGGACGTGCTCCTCTTTTTCACTTACCAGGCATTCCCGGGAACCGAACTTGGAAACATGGCCATCACCGAAGGCATGGCTCCCAAGGACTCGGCATACTGGTACGAGCGCCCGGACACGATGCTCCAACAGGACTGCTTCCCCAAGGAAACCATGATTCCTCTCTGGGAAGAGTGGAGCGAGCTCCGAGATGACCTCGAAGCAGCCAGGCGCTCTCGCGGATCGATTGCTTTTGAGATCGATACTCTCGACTGATCCACGAGAACATCTGCGATTCGATTGATGAAAAAAATAACTCCCATGACCACCAGGTCATGGGAGTTTTTTCTTGAGATGACTCCCGGTCACGTCCGCGCTGACATCCCCTGTTACCGGAGTGGCTCGTGTCGCTCCTCTTCCGGCACTGGATTCAGGGGCTTGAAGGCCCCTCTCTTGTTTGCCGTCTTCCACCATTCCTGCCATTCCTTGACCGCCTTGGAACGGAGCTGGGGAGTCCCGGTGGCCTCATAGCCAAAGTCCTGGCCGGTGAACTTCTTCAAGGTGAAGAAAGCGTCGCTTCGAGACCAGGCGGAGTACTTTTCATCGCCGGCGAGAAACTCGATGAGATCCTTGACCGCCCCGCCGTCGCCGAACGCCAATCGAGCTTCGTGAAGCTTGACCTGCATGAGAGGCGACTTTTCATTCTCAAGGATGACTTTCAAGCGCCGAGAAACACCGATTCTCGTCTCCGGAGGCGGAGAGCCGTACAGACCGACCTCTGTCAGACTGTCGGCTGCGGTCATCCTCACCGTCCGGGACTCATCGTCCAGACACTCCAGGACGAGCGGAACAAGATCTGGCGTGGCAGCCATTCCAAAACCAACCACAACACCGAGGCGAATCGAGGGGTCCGGGTCATCAACCCGGCGAGCAAGAAGATCCAGCGGACTCGAATTCGACCCGTCTAGAGAGCGCATCACATCACTCGTGAAGACGCTCGTACTGGAAATGATCCGGGACACGGCAGTTCTCACTTCGGCCGGGGCAACGGCGGAGAAACCCGCAATCTTTTGACCGAGCTGGTGAATCACTCGCACGGCCCGCTCCGAGATCCGAAATCGCAGAGGGGTCATGGGAAAGCGACGATAGGAAAGAGCCAGTAGTCGATCCCGATCCAACGTGAAGTCTTCGCTCTTTCGAAGGGACCACCAGTTGCGCCACGCCTTGCGATGAAGCTCACTCACTGCCGGCTCGGAGGCAGGATCAAACCCCAGATAGATTCCACTGAACTCCCGAAGATGGCTGACCGCTAGCTTTCGAGACTTTTCCTCCGATGAACCGAGTCCCCGGATCAATTCATCAAAACCCGAAAGGTCTCCGAGCTCGATCAAAGCAGTAGCTGCCGCGAACCGCACCTCCTCCGAGCTGGATTGAGACACGGTTCTTTTCAAGCCGGAAAGGGCCTCGGTGTCATTTCCGTTCGTCAGGGCCCCCAGCGCCTCGCACACCTTTGCGACAACCTGCTCGGAAGCTGTCTCAAGGAGAGGCTTCAAGATCGAGTCGACGACTTCCCGGTCTCTCAGAACAATCAAGTAGTCCAGCGCCGCGCAGCGTACAAGCGGCGAATCCTCGTCGTTCAGGATCGTTTCCCTCGCCAGCGTAAAATTCGACCGATCCCGGTTGATCGAGAACATCGAGAACCCGAGGGCTCTCTCCTTGGGGCTCCCTCCTCCCGCAAGGACCTTCGCCCCGTACATTCCTGCCGCCCCGGAGTTTGCATTAAGAATCCGCATCAAGGGCAGGGACTTCAAGTCTTTGGGGTCCAGCTCCGCAAGCGCTGAAAACACAGCTGGAATGGCAAGATCCCGTAGCAGGATCAGATTCCCCTCCGGAGCATCATCCCCTTCCCAGGTAAGCTGGCTCATGAACTCGGCGATCCGAGACGTGAGAGCCTCTGACGCTTCCGAACGACCTTCCAGGACAGTGACCCGATCCCGTGCTACTTGCCACCAGTTATGCGCCTGCCCCGCAGGTCGATGATCCCGATATCGTCGATAGGTTTCAGCGTGCTCTTCGGGAATTGCCGTGAACTTGATCGGATTCTCAAAGAGCTCCTCAAACCGAGCATAGGCGAGGAGTCGAACCGGATTGGGATAACTCAAACAACGCAGCAAGCCGTCACTCGGATAGCTTCCAAAATAGGCCTGAGGAACCCCCGAAACCCCGGCAACCCCGGTTTTTGACCCGAGCCGGCAAATCGATGCACCCACCTCGACCGTGGCAAAACTCGAGCGTTCGATCTCCCACAGGATCTTGTCCGCCTCCCGGCTCATCAAGGCGATGACTTCGGCGTAATCCACTTCTTCGGTCCTTGCCTCCTCCCGAAGGTGGATCCTTTGCAACATGTTCCGGTGCTGATTATGCCACTCGGCGCGCAGGTAAGATTCGCGTCGCAGCGTCTCGAACAGCTCGGGAATAGCAGCGTCGCTACCCAGGGCGGCAAGGGCTGTCGCCGCCGAACGGGGAATCGACTTCAAGGCCTCGATCAAGCTGGGAACCACCGAAGAATCGCCCAGCTGACCGAGAGATTCAGCCGCAGCACACCGGACGATAAAGGGCTCGGTTCGATCCTCGATCAGAGCAACCAGAGTGTCTCTAGCGCCCAGACTTTTCAGACGTCCAAGCAAACGAGCCGCTTCAGCCCGGGCCAGAGTAAACCGGGGCTTTTCCACGATTGCTCGAAGTCGATCCGCTTCGGACGCGCCCCGGGAAAAGATCTCCGCGACAGCACCTTGCCGAACCTTGTCGTCTGGATCAGCAAGCCGGGAGTAAGCATCCTCCTGCGCGCAGAGACAATGGCTGAAAATGAGGCTGAGAACACAGGCAAACACGCCGCCGGCGACAGGTCGTTTCAATGATCGATGCACCCTACTTTTTCCCTTGTGATTGTGTGGAGAGAACGGCGACCTCGTCCGCACGAAGAAGCACTTCCGCCTCCCCTACCGGCCTTCTTTTTCGGGCCCGGATCTTTTTTCTTCTGCCCGGAGTATGCGCTCGAACTCTGGTTCGTGCCGGATGAGTTCGAGATCCCGATCTTTTCGAGCCCACTCTACATCATCAAACCCGGAAGCAAACGCCCGATCAAGGTACATGAGTCCGGCCTTCGCCCGACCTCGCCGAGCTTCGATGCAGGCCATGTTGTAGTAAGCGAGATAGACCTCACCGACCGAACGCTCCTCGAGTTTCTGTTCCTTCAATCCGGCCTCGATCGCCCTACGGTAAAAATGCAGAGCTTCCTCGTCTTCCCGAACTTGCTGATAGTCATAGGCAATGAACCATCGAAGTCGAACCAGCTGAATCAACGACCAGCGTAACTGGTCGGAAAAGTCTTCGATTTGCTTTTTGAGACTTTCCTGATCCTGCGGGCTATATCTCAGCCTCTTGCGAGACATGAAGTCGGCAAGATCTAATTCAGCAGCCTGAGCCCGGGCCGATAGGTCTTTCTCATGAAGCAAGAGGGGAGACAATCGAGCAACGAAAGGACGGGGTTCTCCGAGCCGAGAAAGAGCCTGGGAGACATAACGCCGGAAATCCAGGATCTCTCCCTTTTCCGGGTCGGGACGCACCGGGATCGACCATGGCCGATCTCGATATCCTCGCTCCTGGCAATAGGCGTGAACCTCACTGTAAACAGGAAGGAGCCGGGGCGCCGCGCCCCATTCCCCGATCTCCGCTACCGCCCGCACCGCCAGCGACCGCATCAAGAGGGAGTAGTTCGGATTTTCAACCACGGAAACCAGAACATCCACCGCATCCCCGTAGAGAGGGGCCAGATCACGGACTGGATCAGCAAAGAACCCCTTGACCCCGCCTGCAAAATTCGTGATCTGATCGGCAAGATTCTGAAGAGACAGCAAGACTGCCTGCCGTACGTACTCTCGCCAGCCAAGCCGGGCAAACTGCCCCGTTTCCGTGCTCTTGAGATCGGACAGCGCCTCAAGCCCCTCCTTTCCGAATCCGGCGAGATGAGCAGCCAAAATGACCCTGACGTCCTGGGTGGATTCCCGCAAGAGAGCTCTTGAAAACGCCTGGATTCGACGCGAGTCATCCACCTGAGACAAGACCGTGGCAGCCCCGATCCGGACCCGGTAGTTCTCATCGCCGAGGGCTTCCAGCAGCCGGTCAACAACAACCTTGCCCGCCGTACCCTCCAGGACAACCGAGACAAGCTCCTCTTGAGCCTTGACTCGTTTCTCCTGACTCGGGTGGCCCAGATTTGAAAACGCCTCCTCGGTAGCGTCTGAGGACGAGGGCAGAGTCGGGTCCACTTCGGACCCAACTGCCGATCCACAGAAAAGCCCAAAGAGCAGCACAAACAGAGTGATTCCCTCGAGACGAAGCCAGTCCTGTCGCATCACGAGTTCTACTACCTCCGTTGACTCTTTTATCCAGCCCGGGTTATTCAGCGATCCGCGCCCCCCCCTCGGAACGACTCCTTAGCAAGTCATTCGACCCCGGGGACCGGGCCTCCATGAGAATACCAGATAGACCGGACTTGTTGCCGCAAGCACGCCTTATCCATACGAGCCACTCACCCGGTCTGCGAACTACTCCTCCGGCGGGCCATCGGGGGTCTTTGAGGCATCTGTCCCCCCGTCCCCGACGATCAGAGGAGGAGAAAGAACGATCCGACGGGCCGCCTCGATGGCAAGAATTACGCCTGGAGGAGCACCCGGGTCAGCTTTCCCTTCAAAAAGAAGGTCCAGACAAGAATTTCGGTCTTCTTGCGCATACAAAGGGGCAGCCATGAGAATCAGGGTGGGCGCGCTCTCATGGCTCCGCTTCGTCGTCAGGGCGTCGGTCAGAAAACGTCTGGCATCGTCACGAATCCTCCCGAAGTTCTTCGGAAAGACCTCGACCTCGACTGTACCCAAAGTCAGGGCCTGCAGGACCTGGTCCTCCCCATGGTCGATTCTGGCAGCAGGGAGGGTAAGAGCCAGTCGTACCCGCCGATAGACAAGGCGGTCGGGGACAAATGCATCCCCGAGGGTAGCCAGGTCCATTTCCAGTTCCGTCGACCCGCCCGAAGGAATCACCAGGTCTTCAGAAAGAGCCCGTCTCTCATCCCACTCACGAATCATTCGAGAACCCTGGGAGTCCACCTCGGCGGAATCCCATTGGACTCGGATCGAAGTAGGAGTGCTTTTCGCCGAGAAGATCCCCCCCGCGGAGACCTGAGCAGGAATCGTGATGATTGAGTCCGATCGATTCCGGAAGGAAACCCGGAGCCGGATCGGCTCACCCACCTCAACGACCGGGCTCAAGGATGAAACCGATGTGTCGAGGAGAATCTCGTCGTAGAGACGCTTCTTGCACTTTCGACGGAGGGCAAGGATCTCTTTTCGAAGATCTGGAAAGGGGCGAGAATCGGGGAGTGCATCAGAAAGCACCGCAAGGGCCTCTCGGACTCGAACCTCCATCATGAGCATTCGAGCCCGAGAAATGCGGCCTCGCAAACGATCTTCTAGATCCGGGTCAACCTCGTCCGATGTGGCACTCCCCCCGGCTCCCCGGGGAAGGATGATGGGTTCTGCGGCCGTCAGCCCGGTTGCCTTCGGGCTGGAACAGGACGAGAGTCCAAAGACTCCCGCCACTGATACCAGCACCAGCAACAATGCCGGGCGGATCGGCCACATACCATCGCACTCCCTATGCAAACACCAGCTCGAGGGGCGATCGGGGTCGCTTTCCCTGGTCTAGCTCTTGGTTTCGGCAGCCTCATCCGAGGCATCTTCAGCAGGAGCTTCCGCTTCTGCCGCCGGGGCTTCCGCTTCTGCTGCCGGGGCTTCCGCTTCTGCTGCCGGGGCTTCCGCTTCTGCTGCCGGAGCTTCCGCTTCTGCTGCCGGAGCTTCCGCTTCTTCTGCCGGAGCTTCCGCTTCTGCTGCCGGAGCTTCCGCTTCTGCTGCCG
>JAJDCM010000423.1 GCA_029260825.1 Planctomycetota bacterium
TGGTTCTCGGGGAGCCATTCCATCGGATCTGTGGGCAGCAACGCCATTTGCCGCGGATTCCAGTCTCTGTAGCTTTTCATGATCGGATTATCGCACAGCGATCAGTCCGATTGAACAGATCTATTCGCGACAGACTCCTAGATCATGGTCCCTGCCGGGACCACCGCATTCTTGGTCACCACCACGATTCCATCCCGCACGAAATAAAACGGGTGATCCTCGTTCGTACCCCGCTCTTTGGGCGTGATCTTCACTCCTGCGCCGATCCGTGCATTTTTGTCGATGATGGCGCCATCGATGGAGCAATCGGGGCCGATTCCCAGAGGCGGTATTCCGGGTTCCGTCTTGACGTCGGCCTCGTAGGCATCGGCTCCAAGCACGATGGAACGTCGCAAGACCGAGCCTTCTTCCACGATCGCCCGGATACTGACGACCGAATTGTGGATGCTACTGCCGAAGAGATAGCTGCCGTCACAGACCATCGATTCTGAAATCTGGCAGTTGCGAATTCTGGAAGCCCCGAGAAACCGAGGGCGCGTGTAGATGGGAGCCCCTTTTGAATAGAACATGAACGGAGGATTGGCGAGGGCCAGGTCGAGGTTTGCTTCGTAGTAGGCCCGGATGGTTCCGATATCTTCCCAGTAATCGTCGAACATGAAGAAATTCATTTCGTGGGTATCGGTTGCCCGGGGAAGGATCTCGTGCCCAAAGTCCAGCTCCTCCCTGTTCTCAAGGAGCGCGCAAAGGACTTCCCACTTGAAGAGGTAAATTCCCATCGAGACGGGATACATCTCCGGGCCGTCCGAATTTCGAAACTGGGCGGGGATTTCGTAGCCGGAAAGGAGAGCCGGGTCCTGAGGTTTTTCCAGAAAGGACTCTACGCGACCTTGTGAATTGATCTTGGTGATGCCAAATGCCGATGTTTTTTCTTCGGGGATGGGGTGCACGGCAAGGGTCAAGTCGCTTCCTCTTTTTCGATGCTGCTTGATCATGGGCCGAAAGTCCATGCGGTACAGCTGATCTCCCGAGAGCACGAGCACGTCTCGGGGACGATAATCCCGGATGTGAGTGAGGCTCTTGCGGACCGCATCGGCCGTCCCTTGATACCAGTCACCCCCCTCCGTCGTTTGTTCCGCCGCCATCACCTGCACGAACCCCTGGCTGAAGATTCCAAACTGAAACGTCTGGGAGATATGTCCATTCAGCGAGGCCGAGTTGAACTGAGTGATCACGAAGATCTTTTGAACGCCGGAGTTCAGACTGTTGGAGATCGGGATATCCACGAGGCGGAACTTGCCGCCCACCGGAACCGCCGGTTTGCATCGATACCGGGTCAGGGGGTCAAGTCGCGTTCCTCGCCCCCCACCCAAGACCAAGCAAATGATGTCTTCGTTTACCATGGGGCAATCGTAATGGATTGGCTACAGTCATAGCAACACGCTCGTGAAGAATCGTGTCAACAAACGTCATCTCCGTTCACCAGGTGATGATCAGGCGAGAATTGGAAGTTTGGCGTATTCCCCTCCGAGGAGACCTTTTGACGGAACTTCAAGCCAAGATTCCAGGACGGAGGCATAGACCTGTCGGAAGTCGATCCGGTGGATCAGGTCGCCTTCCCTGGTTTTTTCAAGATCGGGCTTTCCTCCAAGGACCCCCGGCTTGACCGGGGCTCCTGCAATGAAAAGGGGAGCCGCCGTTCCATGATCCGTTCCGCGACTGTTGTTTTCTTCGATCCGGCGGCCGAATTCACTCAGAGTCATCAGGATGACTTCCTTTTCGCATCCTCTCGCGGCCAGGTCTCTTTGAAAGGCTCCTATTGCCTGCCCGAGATTCCTGAGCAGCGAGGAATGCAGACCCGCCTGGTTGGAATGAGTGTCAAATCCGGAGACCGACGTGTAGTAGATACGGGTTTTGAAGCCGCCCCCGATCAGGGCTGCCATTTGCTGGAGGTGTTTTCCTAGTTCGCTCCCGGGGTACTCCACGGTGGACTTCGATTTCTTGAGGATCGAATCCAGGGTTTCGGCCTGGGTAGCCGCCTGAGCGCTTATTTTTCGGATGTAATCCAGGTCTTGGGCGTTCTTTTTCTCTTTGGCCTTCATCTGACTCAGGATGTTTTGCATCAGATTGAAGTGTTCGGAGCTGACCCGGAAGGAAGAAAGGTCACCCATGGATGGCACGACCTGATGCATGGCGGAGAGTGCCAGGGGAAGTGGTTCATTGTCGAAGTGAAGAACAAGCGGATCGTTCGAAGGCGAAGACGTCCAGGATCGGTCCAGAAGACGGCCGATCCAACCCGTCGTGTTCGCTCGAACTGGATCCATTGATGCGGTGTGCCAGATGTCCATCGAGGCAAAATGGGAGCGATTCGGATTCTTGTACCCCACGTTCTGGATCACCGAGAGAGCTCCTTCGTCGTAGAGTTCTTTGAATGGAGCCAGTTCGGGAGATAGCCCGACGTCCTGGTTCAAACCCAGAACCTGAGAGCGAGGGACGGCAAGGGTAGGCCTTGCTTTGTAGTACTGATCATCCGCGAAAGGAATCACGGTGTTCAACCCGTCGTTGCCGCCGCTGAGCTGAACGATGACGAGGATTCTGCGGGATTCCCCTATGGTTGGGCTTTCTTTGGCCAGAAGAGCCGTCTTCATCAGAAAGGATGGCAAGATCCCCCAGCCAGCAACGGCTGCGGCCGAGCCCCGAAGGCCTTCGATCACAAAGTGTCTTCGTGTTTGTTTCATGGCTCATCTTCCTTTCGGTACCGAGTTCGCCGAACCCATCCTCGGGACATTTGACTCATTCCACTAGCCCATCTGATGCTCGGGGCTTGAGCTCACCAGGAAAGCCGCTGTTCTCATGGCATCGACCGGGTTTTCCAGAACTGCCAGTTCGCGTCGAATCGCTTCTTCCAGAGAAGGAACATTTCCATCGAGAAGTAGATCCATGACGAATCGGATGGAGTCTTCGCTTGATTGTAGGTCATATCGAGAGCAGATATCTTCTGCCGCGAGTCGTTGCGGTTCTTGAGTCTTGCTGGTCCATTGATTCATGACGCTGTAGCGGGCAAGAAGAGTCGTGGAATTGATCCAGGAGCGCCCCCCCTCCCAGCCAGCCACGGACGGCGGTTCCAGAAGATCTTGTCCCATGGCCTGCAGGGACTTTGCCGCGGCAAGACCGTTGATGCGACCTTCGAACGCGCGAACTGTACCCACGAGAAACTCAACCGGCGACTTGACCCGGATGCGCCGAGCTTCTTTCGAGAAGAAAATTCGGGATCTCACGATTCTTTTGATCAGGGTCAAGATGTTGAAGTTCGAGGCTCGAAAGATCTCGGCGAGCTCGGTTGCGACTTCGGGAGTCGGAGGAAAGCCCACGAACTCCTTGAACAGTTTCCCTGGGACGTAACGGGTTCCGGCTTCATGAGCCAGGCAGAGTTCGACAATGTCCTCGGCGCCAAAATTCCCGGTGTGGCCGAAAACGGTCTTTTTTCCCCCGTCATGTCTTCGTGCCTTGAATTCGACAACACCGAGGCGTTGTCGATAACCGGTCAAAGCGCGGGCAGCTTCCTTGATATCGATTTCGGTGTAGTTTCCAACCCCAAGGGAAAAGAGCTCGAAGAGCTCCCTGGCAAAGTTCTCATTGGGAGATCCCTTGCGGTTGTCCTGTCCATCGAGCCAGATGAGCATGGCGGGATCTTTGGTGATCCGCATCAAGAGATCACGAAAACTTCCGAGTCCCCATTCTTCAAGCAAGAGATGCTGCTCCAGCATGAAACGGGGATTCTTCACCTTGCTGTTGCTGGTTGCAAAATGATTGTGCCAGAAAAGAGTCATGCGGGCAGCAAACGGATGTTGAGCGTGAACAAGCTTGTGGATCCACCAGGCTTTAAGGTTTTGAATCTCTCCTCCGGCAGCGAAGCGATAGCCTGTTCGGGCGTTCTGTTCTCGCAGCTTGGCGCTCCCGGATACGATCTCCCGGGAGACCGTCTTTTCGAAGCCTTGTTCGAGTGCTTCCTTGATTCTTTCTCGACCAGGATGAAACCCGGTTCGCCGCAGGAAGTGACACGCACTGGTTGCGTTCCAGGGGATCCCACGGTCGGGTTTGTACGAATCTAGCCATTCAGAACACTCAAGGGCAGGCGTGTTCACGGCTTCACCTTGAGGGATACGGAAAGCTGGAGATGACCTGTGAGAAGCTCGAGCTCGGCATGGAGACTTTCAGCCAGGCCGGCGAGGGAAAGGAGCCCTTCGATTTCGGCCTTTGCCTCGGATGCGGAAAGGTCTTCCTCCACCATCTTCTGATCGGCAAGGAGATCTCGGTTTTGGGTCAGGATGTGGTGAAGACCGGCGCCGTCCACCTCAAGAAGAGTGTTCGCGGAAACCTTCTTTGGCCGAGATGAACCGGATTGCGAGAGAGAGTCGATGATCTCTCGAGTGAGTTGTCGGGTCGATCCGATCACGAAATATCCGTTCGTAACACATGTCGAGGGAGAAAAATTGTGACGGATGTCGAGGGGAGTTTTTGCTCCTTCGGGAATCTCCCATTCGGCGAAAGTGATGCGGGATGATCCGTAGTTTTCTCGATCCACCATGTAGGACGGACGCCCCTCCTGGGAGTTGTTCAGGTTGATGATGCTGAGAGCCTGGAGGGTTGCTGTTTCCAGTCTGGTTCTCATCTTTTCTGCAGCCCTCAGTGGAACGACGAGAGCGAAGGCCGGGAGCTCGGGGGCTGGAAACATGTCGGAGAAGGTGGAGCGATTCGAAACCAGCTGGATGGGCGTACCAAGAGCTGGCAGGAGATCTTCGCCAAAGTCCAGGGAACCGAGAAGAGTTGTGAAGGTGTTGGCAAAGTTCAGGAGTCCCCGAAGGGCGCCCTCGGGAATGAGGTCTTTTTTCCCTTCCCAGAGACCGGAAAGATCTCGCTGGAGGCCGATGCGACCGAGAGTCCGGGGAAGGTCCAGTTGAAGAAACGTTGCGCTGTCCCCGGGAAAAAAGGAGGTGACTCGGTCGGGAATTGTGTCCCCGACCGGGATCCTGGCCGAGAGTGAAATCCCGTCGTCAACGATCTTGGCGCCTCCTGTCACCGTAGATGCTCTGGAAAGGAGGTCCTGAGCTCCACCAAAGAAGAGAGCAGCTAGCGCGTTCTCGCTTTTTGTCGGGGGAAAAGTGCCTCCGGCAAGCTCCCGGATTCGCTCGAGATCAACATGAATTCCCAGATCAATTTTTTCAGTTTGATGGGTCAGATGGCGTCGCTTTTTTCGGACCGGTTTTCCTTGCCGGGCGCGGCATTCTCGGATCAGGGTTTTTGAGCTGGAAAGCGCGAGCACGGAGCCGAAGCGGGAGTAAAATGCATCGGAACCGAGTTCATGGATTTTTCGATGCTTGCTCGTCGTTTCGGATCCCCCGGATGCCATGAGCCGAATCGTTGCCAGCATCTGATCCACCTTCTTGGGTTGATCGAGGATCGCCACTGCAATCCACTCTTTTTGGCCTTTCTGGATACCCATTCCAAGGGCAGCTTCTCTTCCAAGAAGAGCTCCCAACGCCTGGGAGGGATGCAGGGAAACCGTGGTCGAGAGCCCGAAGATCATCAGCTTGGCTTTGAGGTATTCGGGGTTCGACTCCAGCTGGCGGTAAGTCTTGGATCTTCTGAACGATTGAAAGAGCTTGGACTTTTCTAGTTCGGGAATGCGGGTTGAGCCGCGGTGGACGGTTAGCCACCCCAGGACCTCCTCGGGAAGAAGATCGACGGCTTTTTGTGGGGCTGGGAGAGGTGAGGCATGAGTCACTGGCGACGTGAACAGCACGGCCAGGAGGAGTGCGACCATCAGAACGAAGATTCGAGTAGGCAGAACGAAGATTCGAGGAGGCAGCAGGGGGAGGCCCGCGACCGGGCATCGAGAAGAGATTGTCTGCATGAACAAGTCCTTTCGTAACCCTCAAGTTTCGAAGAGCTCAGGCTTCCCTTCCATACGTTCGTTCCCCTGTATTATCCCAGTTTTGGAGCGGACGAACGGGTACTTTTTTATGAATGACCGAGGTCTGGCGCAGGAAGTCCTGGGGTGGGCTGGATCTCCGTGCTGCGGGAATGGCTATTTTTATTCACGGAGGGAGACGACGATGGTCGGGTCACGATAGACCGGCGGGGAGGTGCTCAAACTTCGATATTGTACTTCTTGATCTTTCGATAGAGAGTCGCCTGACCCAGCTTCAATCGGCGTGCTGCTTCGGCAACGTTTCCGCTGCAGCCCTTCAGGGCTTCGGCGATGACTCGTCTCTCGATTTCCTTGAAGGGAAGAATCTCGTCGGGTGTCCCGAACCCTCCCCCGATCTCTGGGCTCAAGCCTTCTTTCGCCGAGGGAGCCGAGGCTCTGCGAGCGGCAGGTTGCCGGATGCAAGGAGGAAGTGCGGTCTCGATCACGGTGGGTCCTTCGTTGAGAACCACCACTCCTTCGATGACGTGTTCGAGTTCGCGGACGTTTCCTGGCCAGCGATATTCGGAGAAAAGCTGTCGCGCCTGCGGGGAAAGTCCCTCGAAGTCCTTCTCGTGCTCGCGGCTGAACTTTTTCAAGAAGTGAGAAGTCAACACATCGATGTCTTGTTCCCGATCTCGAAGCGGTGGAACCTGAATAGAAACCACGTTGAGTCGGAAGTAGAGATCCTCCCGAAAACGACCTTCGTCTTTTTCTTGAATGGGGTCCCGATTTGTGGCGGCAAGAATCCGGCAATCGGATTTCATTTCTTTGGAACCACCCACCCTCTTGAATGTTTTTTCCTGAAGGAAGCGAAGGAGCTTTGCTTGCAGGTTGAAGTCCATCTCGCAGATCTCGTCGAGGAAGAGGGTTCCTCCGTCAACTTCTTCACAGCAACCCCGGCGGAGACGATCGGCGCCGGTGAAGGAACCCATCTCGTGTCCGAACAATTCGCTCTCAAGAAGATCTCTTGGAATCGCCGCGCAGTTGATGGGAATGAAGGGACCGTTTTTTCTCTTGGAGCGACTATGGATGGCTCGGGCGATGAGTTCTTTTCCCGTTCCGCTCTCGCCGAGAATGAACACGGTAACGTCGCTTTTTGCCACGTTCTCGCAAATCGTATAGACCGCTTGCATCCCATCACTGGCTCCGACCATGGTCTCGAATCCGGTGCGGCTGCTATTGGATTCCAGGGCGGTGATTTTCTGGGTCAAGCGGAACATCGCGACCGCGTTTTTGAGGCCGACTTTGAGTCGAGTTCGGTCGATGGGTTTGAGAAGAAAGTCGTGGGCGCCTTTTCTCATCGCCTCGACCGCCGTGTCTACCGTGCCGTGGGCGGTGATCATGAGAACAGGAACGCTCGGGTAATGCTCCTTGACGTATCCAAGAAGGGTCATTCCATCTTCCCCAGGGAGCCGCACATCGAGGAGCACTGCATCGAACGTCCGTTCCGTCAGAGCCTTCTTGGCCTCTTTGGAGTCGAGACACTTGACGACCTCATAGTTCTCTGATTTGAGGTAAAGCTCAATCAGTCGCAGAATGGAGGGTTCGTCGTCGACGACAAGGATTTGAACGTCGGTCAATGTGCTGTCTGACATAGGATGTCCGGTAGAAGGTCTTCCCGGCGACTGCCTACCCCATGGCAGGGACGGGTCGCAATGTGGGCGGCAACGGTTCTTCTATCGAACTTGAGGGGGGGAAAGCTTGAGACCGCAGTAGGATCCGACCTGTTGGCCAGATCGGGTTGGGGAAGCTCTTGGTCGTGTCTAAACGAACCAGGTAAGGACGATGCGCCCCAGAGCGACTCCGCTAAATAGAAGGACGAGATACATGAAGCAGATCCTTGCTGCTTTGGAAGCTACGTCATCCTCGAGCTGAAGAAAGTTCAATTCTCGAGAAATTCGAGTCCGATTGATCATGCTGCCCCCTTCTGTCCCAAACCCGTTCTTCTTGTTACCCGCTTCTCTTTGGCGACTCGCTCTTTTTATGCGAGTTACCTGCAACCTCTTTGCTGCATTGCTTCTGCAAGGCGAGGTCCACCTCAAGAGAAGTTCCAACATTAGTCAATTAGCGCCAGGTTGTAAAGCGTCTGGGACATTCCTTGATCGAAGGAAGACTCGTTGTCAGATCAGTCATATTGAGAATTCTGATCAAATTGAGAAACCCAACTAGAGACGGCTGGAGAGGAGGGGAAGAGAGCGAAGGATCTTCCCCACTTGGGGTCCGGTCAGCTCGGATGCGGGGATGGTCAGGAGCTCCTTCAGAGCGCGGGCCCTCATCCGTTTCACCAGGGACTCGATGTTCCCTGGAGCCTGTTTCAGGCAAAGGACGCTACTCAGACCGGAAGCCATGAGAAGGAGGTTTTCCGGTGCCACGGTTCCGCGCCGACTGATGACTTTTCCGGTCCTCCCTTCGAGTACGAGGCTGTTGTAGTAGGTGCCGGGATTGCGAGGATCCTTTCGGCTTACTGATTCTGCGAGGACATTTGCAAGCTTCAAGAGACGGTTTCTGAATTCAGGATTTCTGGTCTCGCGATACGCCCGGTAGTAGCCCTCGCAAAGGATCCCCCCACTCACCCAGGTGGAAAGGATGAATGCTCCTTCACTTTCGGGGCCGGACGATTCCAGTTGACGGAGCAAGACAACTCCGCTTGTTGCGGCTCTCTCTTTGCAGCGGCGAGAGAGATGGTTCAGGGTTTCCCGGGATTCTGACGTGCCCAGGTTGTTTGAAATGGAGGAGAGGGCAATCAGAGTCCAGCCGAGGTTTCGCTCCCGTTCGAAGATGTGATCCGTTCGAGAAAGAGCCACCATGCTCTTGCTGATGATGGCGACATCGGAAATGGCGAATGGGTCTGCGGTAAGCAAGGCAATCTGGAGTGCCCCCTCAACCCAGACGTGGCCGGCTTCCACAGGCCCTCCTCGATGACCGGGACCATGGGGAAACGGGAGGATCATGGGAGTTTTGCTGAGAAAGGTCCAGGGAGGTCGACGGTTTTGATCGAGGTCGAGCCAATGACGAAGTCCGTGGGTTGCCGTCTCGATCCACTTCCGCTCCCGGGTTCTCAGGCCAGCGACCAGGCATCCGTGGAGGGTGTCAAATTCGTGATTTCCAAAGGAGTCTGCTCCCATTCTCCAGTCACCGAAATTGACGGCTCCTCGTGACCCATGTTCTTCCCGATCAAGAAATGACCGACATCTTCTCATCAGGATGTCTTCCCGATGTCCTATGTGCCCTCCCATCTCCAGAGCATCGGCGGATTGAAGCCAGTTCGAGGATGGAAGGGCGAGCAATGGAAGGCGCAGTTGTTTTTCATAGGTTCTGGACGCCCTGCGTTCCGGGGTCCATCGGATGAGGACGTCTTCGGTAAGGGCGGAGCCCGTTGGAAAAACTGTCGGGGTCGTGATGAGGTCAAGTTCGATTCCGGATGATTCGCTGATGCGGAGACGGCGAGGCGCACGTTCCTCAAAGAGAGGGTGGTAGAGATCCATGCGAATCCCCCCGGACAGGAGACTACAGCGACCTTCCCTGGTGCCACGGAGTGCGGTGCTTTTTTGTGCCGAGTCGAGCATGCGGTCCCGGGAGAAAAGAGGTCGAAGGTCTTTGGAGGGAAACATCAATCCCTTCATTCCCGTCTTCACCCGCGGAGTGAGGCGAACGGTCAGCCGGTCAACCGGAGATTGCGACCGGGGTGCAAAGATCCGGATCTCGAGATGGAGGACCGGTAGGCCTTGATACAAGTGAATGCGAATCGAAGCACCGAGGCGGGCTGTTCCGCGAGAATCGGAGAGCACCGTATCGAGAATGAGTTCTCCCTTGATCGGCCCATTTTTCGTGAAGGAGAGCTTTCGGGTTCGCCCCCATCGAAGCAATGCTGTCTCTCCGCCCAGAATCGACGAGAGCTCGAGTCCGGTTGGGTTGTCGAGAGGGGCCTGTCCGAAAACGCGCAGGTCTTGAAGCAATGGCGTTTCCGGGGAGTTCGACACGAAGAACGAAAGAACCCCGGTGTTCGCGTGGTAACCGTGATCATCTTCGAGGATGAGATTTGATTCTCGCTCTGGATTTTCTTGATCGGTCAAAAGGCGGAAGGCCCCCCCCGCTCGTCGCCCGTCCGTTTGAAAATCGAGGGACACCCACCGAAGGCTTCCATCGGGCCAGAGACTCTGAATCGATGTTTGGATCGGAACCGAGCGACCCAGGGAGTCCGAGAGGTGGAGTTTTCCCGGGTTTTTGATCATGCCCGAAGGGAACGGGACTCCGGCCTGGCAAGGCCAGAGACCGGGAGGGGCAGAAGAGCGATCTTGAAGGATCAACGGAATGAGACCCTTTTCGGATAAGGGGACGGAAGACGCCTCGCCGGCCCCGAAAAACACCCCAAGAAGGAATGATCCAAGAGTCGCCCCCCACCGTTTCAAGGTACGGACATCTTTTCCATGCATAGCCTCCATCGTGAACTCTCCTTCGGGTTTGCTTGAGACGAACCAGAAGAAGAGTCGTAAGATGCCCTGGAGTGGTTACAGGTTTCCTGCCCCATCCATGGTGCGGGCCATGGGGAGCAATGGACAAGAATCGGTTCTTTTGTTTGTTTAGTAGACTCGTAATTTGCCAACGGACTTGAGGCACAAGGCTGATCGGGAAGACGACAGAGGTGACGAAAACCACTTCATCGCGGGCAATCGGGATCCTCGGCGGGACCTTTGATCCCATCCATCTTGGGCATCTTCGAATGGCCGAGAGCATCCTGCATGCCCTCCATCTCGAGAAAATGCTCTTCATCCCCTGCCATTTGCCTCCTCATAAGCCTGATCGCGAGGTGACCGGGGCGCACCATCGCTTTGCAATGGTGGATCTTGCCACGGGAGGCATACCCGGCCTCGAAGTCTCGGATGTGGAGATCAAGCGCGGGGGCATTTCCTACACGGTTGATACCTTGCGGGAGCTCAGACGCCAGTACGGGTCCCAGGTGCGGCTCGTTTTTCTTCTGGGGGCTGATTCAGTGGCGAGCCTTCCCTTCTGGAATGACGCGGCGACTCTGTTTGAGCTCTGTGAATTTGTGGTCCTTCCTCGAGCGCTTGAAAAGCCGCCGGATTTTTCACAGGTCGAGCGAAAACTCGGATCGGAAATCACGTCTCGCCTGAGAAATGCAACTCTCACTTTGGACACGATTGAGATCTCCTCCACCGAGATTCGCGACCGGGTTCGAGCGGGCCTTCCTCTGACGGATTATGTGCCAAAAGCGGTTGAACAGTACGTTCTCAGGAATGGGCTGTATCGACCCGGATCACCCCTTGCCGGTACCGCCGACGGATAACTGCTTCCGGCTTTTGGGGATGATTCTCCCGGACCCCATCTTTTCCACCCGATTTGTCTTTGACGGGAGATGAGGTGGCTGATATACTCCCGGCCGATTTTCGAGGAGATCGTTTTCTCCTCGGAAAGCGTGTTGGGAAAAGAACTTAGTTCGCCCCTTGAATCAGTCATGGAACCAAGCAGTGGGGCCATGATCGGGGTTGGAAAAAAGGGATTCTTCGCGAAGGAAGGAAACACCTCCATGAAGAAGAAGATGTTCAAAGCTGTCCTGCTATTCGTTGTGGCAGCTGTGTCTGTAAGTGTCTTCCCTGGTTGCACTTCAACCTACAATCATCTTCGTAATGAAGTCAAAATGTACAACAAGGTCATCCGGCGCGATTTCCTGAACATGAATCGTACTTTTGATCGACACTTCATGCGATACGATTGGGACGACCCGACCCTCTAGTCGGCCCCCGTCTGATCGTCTGATCGTTCAGCGGAAAACACGAAAAAGCGACTACTCGGGTCGAGCCTGCTCCGTCGAACGGAGAAAATCCAGGACTCGACCCGTTAGTGCTTCAAAGTCCCCCCTGTTTTTCACCAAAAACCAGTGGATGTCGGGGAATTTGCGCAGCCAGGTCATTTGCTGGCGAGCGAATCGCCGGGTGTTCTTCTTGATGAGCTGGCGCGCCTCTTCGAGACTGCATTCACCTGAAAGCGCCAGCAAGACCTCAGCGTAACCCACTGCTTTCTTGGCAACCCGGCCAAGACTCCCGCTCCTTTCGAGGGCTTCCACCTCATGGACCAATCCCTCCTCGAACATTCGATCGATTCGGGCATCGATGCGCGAAAAAAGAGTTTCTCGGGGCCAGGTGATTCCCGCCAGGTGGGGCTGGAACAGACTTGATTTGGCCGCGAACTGGGTCTGAAGCTCGCTGATCGGGCGACCGGTCTTTGCTTTGACCTCCAGGGCCCGAATAATGCGCCTGAGATCCTTCGGGTGGATCTTTCCTGCAGAGACCGGGTCCTCGGAAAGAAGCCGCTCATGAAGAACCTCCGGGCCCCTTTCGCGGGCCTCCTCGGTCAGCTTTGCCCGGAATGTCAGGTCGGCTTCCGGACCATCAAAGAGCCCCATCAGAAGGCCTTTGAGGTAGAGCGAAGTTCCCCCACAAAAGAGCGGAATATGACCGCGGCCGGCAATCTCTTCTCGCACTTTGCTGGCATGGGTCACGTAGGCTTTGATGTTGTAGTTCTGCCGAGGATCGGCGACGTCGATCATGTGGTGAGGGATGGTGCCCCGGGTGGCTACCGAGGGCTTGCCGGTTCCAATGTCCAATCCTCGAAAGAGCTTCATGGAATCAAGAGAGATGATCTCCGCGTCCAGGTCTTTGGCGATCGCCCGAGCAACGCTACCCTTTCCGGAGGCCGTCTGGCCAACGATGCCGTAGAGGGGAGGACGGTCCTTGCTGGAAGACATGGCTATTTGGGACGCACCGTTGAAATGGCACAAAGCGAGGGACGAAGGTGTTCCATTGCTCTTGCCTCGAGCTCTTCTTTCTTGAGGGTCTTCAGAATGGAAAGCTGTTCGGTCACGTTGCTCCCTCGAAAATGATGGTGCATCATCGTGTAGGCAATTCCCTCGACCGAATTGAAGCTCTGGAAGAACCTTCCATAGGCTTTATCCCGGATGCGTCGGAAGTCTTTCTCGTCGATTCCACGTCTTTTGATCTTACGAATACCGGTAAGGAGTGCCTGGTGAAGTGCGGGCGGATCCGGCGTATCTCCTCCTACCGCACTGAATGCGAACGATCGATCTGCATTGTACGAGGCGGAAAAAGAATCGTCGATGAGTCCTGAATCGTAGAGCTGGTTATAGAGCTCCGAACTTTTTCCAAAGACAAGATCGAGAAGGAGGCTGATGGCGGTGTCTTTTCTTGTGAGTTCAAGCGGCGTGCAGTTAGCCACCGTGTCTTTGAAGCCTACGAGAAGTTTGGGGTGGGAAACGGGAAGCTTTTCCTCGATTTCTCGTCGGCAAATAGAACGCGGTTCCCGGGGAAGGAAACGCTGGATGGGTTCTGCTTTTTGAGACGGTTTCCCGTTTGTGGAGGGTTGCGCCAGACGAGTCACTGTTTTTGCGACGTTTTCGGGCTTGAGGTCCCCTACGACGATGAGAGCCATGTTCGCCGGGTGATAAAACGTCGCGTGGCAGGCGCGCAAAACGTCGGTGGTAATCTCGCCGATCGATTTCACCGTTCCCGCAATGTCCACCCGCACCGGGTGATTGTGGTAGAGGCCGTCCAGCAAGTTCATGAACAGTTTCCATTCCGCACTGTCCGCGTACATGCCGATTTCTTGCTCGATGATTCCGCGCTCTTTTTCAACCACCTCCTCGTTGAAGTAGGGTGTTTGAACGAGGTCGACCAGGAGGGACAGGTTGCGGTCAAATTGATTGGAGCAGGAGAACAGGTAGGACGTAGAACTGAAGCCCGTTCCGGCGTTCGCGGAAGCGCCGAACTTCGCGAACTCATCGCAAATGTCTCCCTCCTCCTTGGCGAAAAGGCAATGTTCAAGAAAGTGGGCCACGCCCGCGGGTTGCTGGATGCGCTTTCCGTCTCGCCGATCGACAAAGTCCCGGTCGATGGCCCCGTAGTCCGCGGCCAGGATGGCGAACTTCTTGAAGTAGCCTTCCTTGGGGACAAAGATGACCGTCAGGCCGTTCTTGAGCTTTCCCTGATAGGTGGTCTCTTGGAGGCTCTTGTGATGAACCGGTCGCAGACGTAGTGGGGTCGTTTTTGAAGTCGTTTTCAACGGTGTCTCTTACCTCTCGAGTTCAATGCGACTCAAGGCAGGCGGCCCATGGAGCTTCGGGCGGCGGTGCGTGTGGCATGACTCGCCCCTTCCGCTTCCCGAAGAAAGAAGGTTGTGTCTAACCGGATTCCGTCGCACGCGTCGACGACCTGATCCAGATCGACCTTGGGTAGAGCTCGAAGCATGGTGGCCCCGGATTGGCGCCTTCCCGCGATCAAGATTTCAAGGGCGTCGTTGATCATCCGTCCAGCGGAATCCTCAATGGTTCTGAATCGATTGACGAGAGCCTTCTTCGCCCCGTCAAGTTCATCGTCGGTGATCCGACCCGACCGCAGATCGGAGACCTGTTTTTTGATTACCTTGACGGCGGCAGAGAATTGTTGGGAGTCGATTCCCGAATGGATGAAGATCAGCCCTTTTACACGCTCCATCATGGAGTGGGTGTAATAGGCCAACTGCTTCTTCTCGCGAACGTTCTTGAAGATTTTCGAAAAGGTGCCGCCGCCGAGGATCGAATTTCCAACGAGTAAAGCAGGATATCGGGTGTCATCAGGGAACACGTCGGTTCGGTAGCCCATCGCCAGTTTCGCCTGGTTCACGTCGTGTTCCTCGATCACGGTTCTTCCCCGACCCGGTCGCTTGCGAATGGGCGGCTTGATCTTGCTGAAGGGGCCGTTTCGATCCGCGAATGGAACTCGCGAAAGCACCATTTCCTCGACCTGGTCGAGGGTGAGATCGCCCACGACAAAAATGTCCATGGGAGCGGTGCGGAGAAGCTTCTGGTAGCCTTCGAAGGCGGCTTCGTTGGTCAGTTCATCGATGGTCTCGAGGGTACCGTATTCGTGGACTGCGTAGGGTTCTTCCCGGCACATTTCCTGGATCAGCCGTTCGGATGCGTAGCGCATTTTCTCATCGATAATCGCCTCAACCATGCGACGAAGGTTGCGCTTTTCGAGCTCGAAAGACGCTGTCGAAAATTGATTCCCCCCCTCATCGACGGTGTTCCAGACGATGTTTGAGAGCAGGGAGAGGGCCCGGTCGAGTGGAGAGCGGCGCCCTTTTTTGAACCGTTCTCCGAGACAGTCGAGGCGAAAGCAGAGGATTTGCCGTTCCCCCGACTTCAGGATATCGACCCCGAGCGAAGCTCCATACAGCTGTTCAAGTTCCCGACTGATATCTCGATGGGTAGGAAATCCGCGGCACCCCCGTCGAAGGACAAAGGGGACGATTGCCGCCGGAGTCGTTCCCTCATCAAGATTGCGATGGATGAAGAGCTTCAGGGTCGAGGTCTTGAACTTTGTCGTCTCACGGACGAAAAGCCGCACTCCTCCGGGCAAACGCTTGACCTGGAAATCTCCGGTCTTGATGGTGATGTCCTCAAAAACCCAGCGTAAGCCTCGAACTCAAGGGGGCGAAACGGTGAGCTTTGTATTTCTTGACTACCTGGTCTCCGCGAGGAGACCGGAAGCAACGGGGTCAAAGTCGTTCTTAGCGCTGGCCCGGCTCCATCCGGCACGCAAGTCGGATGAAGGGTAACCGCCCAAAATTCCTTTTCCGCGCGGGTGCTGCTCGAGGATGAAATCGTTTCAAGGAAAGGTCTTTGTGAGCAATTTCGGTCAATAATTCATGTTAGAACGCGGCGGGGAAGGTGTCAATGGCGGGTAGAGCGGGATGAGTGTCCCCTCCCTTTGCTATCCTACCTGTGAAAGAGTCCTGAACGATTCTTGAGTTGCGTCGTATTCGTCTCTAGCGGGACGATGTCGGCGTACGATCTGGCCCTCGATGTTTCGGGGATTTGGGAAAAACAGAGGTGTATCCATGAACTACGCTCCCAGGCGAATTGGTGTCTTCAGCCTTTCGCTCTTCATTCTGGCTGGTTTCCTTTTTTCCTTGCGCGGCCAAGCTCAACCCCCCGCCACGAAGAATTGTCCCCCCGCAGATAAGATCATCGAGCTAGCCATTGATGCTCAGGGAGCGCGGGAGCTCAAGAATGAGTTGAGCGACTTTGCTCTGACGGCAGAGATTCGAGTTTACATCGACGGTAGTCAGACCGAGACCGATGTAAGACAGCTCTATAAGGTGAACGACAAGTTTCGCCGGGAAATTCTCGATCCGATGAAGGGAAAAGACTGGCAGATCAAGGGGTACAACGGGGACCTGGACCTTGCGTGGGAGGAAGCCAAGGGACGTGTGCGAAAACACACGGGGCGGTCCGGCCATCAGGACAAAAAGAAAATCAAGGAGGATCTCGCCGATCTGAAGCGCCTCCTTCGGTACTTCTTCCTGGCGAATCTTCCGGGAGATGGGGTTACGTTCAGTCATCTGGAGGATCGGGATCAGGCTGGACTTGAGGCTCATGTCGTGGAGCGAAGGGTGTCCGATGAGATCTGCAAGAAGTCACCGGGAGTTGAGTTTTCCCGAACGACTCTGTTCATCGAGAAAGAGACCTATCGCCTGCTCGGGGTCGAGATTCCCGCCGAAGTTACCGCCAAAGGAACCAAGCTCAATGTTTGCTTCTGGGATCGAGTCAAAGACGTGACCCTCTCCGGGCAGCCGGCTCGGGGAAGGATCTGGATCCCTCTGAAAGTGGACATTTATGAGAATGATCTGATCCAGAGCAAGAGCCACCTCATGTCGATCAAGATCAACTCGGGCCTGGAGGAAAAACTCTTTCAGCCCTGATCTTTCGGCCCTGACATGTTCTCTGGCCTACCGACGCTCGAACCAGCGCTCAAGCTCCTTCCACCCGACATGAATTCGGGTCGGCCTGCCGTGAACGCAGGTTTGGGTTTCCCGAGGCACCCTCCTGGCGAGCAAAAGCAAGTGAGAGATTTCCTCCGGAGCCAGAGCGTCTCCGCTTTTCACTGCTGCCTTGCAGGCCGCGGTATCGATCGCTCTTGAGAGAACCTCTTCTTTTGTTGGAGTACGTCCCTCGTGCTCCGAGATCGTTCCTGCAAGATCACGAAGAAACGGTTCGAGTCGGAGCCGGGACGAGAGGGCAGGAACCGCGTGTACAGCGAGGGTCGGGCCCCCAAATTCCTCGATCTGGAGCCCCAGCCTGGTCAGGCTTTCCTGGTGGGTGACGAGGAGTTCGCATTCGGCGATCCCAAGATCAATGAGCTCGGGAACGAGAAGACTCTGGGAGTCGAGAGGACCGTCATCCATGCGGGTGAGAATCTCGTTGTGAAGGATCCTCTCGTGAAGAGCGTGTTGGTCGTGGACCACCATACCTTCGTCGGTCTCTTCCACGATGAAGGCGTTTTTCAGCTGGAGGAAACGGGGTGGCGGTTGGGTGTCTTCTTCGACGAGAGTCTTCTCCAGCGATTTCCAGTCAGGAACGCTGTTGCGCTCCTCATCCGTCAATTCACGGGACGAGGAGGTGGAGTCATGGGGAGGAAGTGATACGTTGCCCGTTCCCACTCCCTGATCATTTGAGAATCGCTCCTGAGTGAATGGAACCTCCGGAGGAGCCTCCCGCACGAGTGGCATTCGGCGAACCAGATCAACCCCTTCCAGGGTTTCTCGCACCGTCCGATTGACGACGTCATAGACGAGGCGAGGCGAGGCAAAACGAACTTCCACCTTGGTCGGGTGAACGTTGATGTCGTAGCTTGCCGGATCCATGGAGAGGTAGAGGTAGAAGACGGGATAGCGGCCGGGAATCAAGTACTCCCCGAAAGCGGACGAAACCGCATGCAGAATGGATCGGTCGCGAATGTAGCGGGAGTTGAGAAAACAATATTGACCACTACTTCTCCCTCTTGCCTTTTCGGGAGGGAGTAGAAAACCCGAGATACCGATCGAGGCATCCGGGCTTTCGCGAAGAGGTATCAAGCTTTCGTGAATCTCACGGCCGGCGATAGCTCCGATTCGTTGGGCTCCATCGGCCGCAGGATCGATGGACAAAGTGAGCCGTTTTCCGTGGCGCAGCTCGAACCCGGTTTCCCGGTGAGCCAGAGCAAGTCGCGCCACCGTTTCGGTCATGTGGGTCATCTCGGTCGAAGAGGCTTTCAAGAACTTTCGTCGTGCGGGAGTATTGAAGAAAAGGTTCTGCACCTCGATGCTCGTCCCCTCCGGGCATCCCGCGACCTTCGGTTCCTGAAGGTCTCCCCCCATACATTCGATGATCCCTCCCTCGTTCACCCCTTTTTGTCGGCTGCGAATGGTGGCCATCGACACGGCTCCGATGCTGGCCAGCGCCTCCCCACGGAAACCGAGGGAAGTAATGAAGTTCAGATCCTCGACGTTGCTGAGCTTGCTGGTCGCGTGTCCCTTGAAGGCCAGGGTGAGGTCGGGAAATCGAATTCCCCTGCCGTTGTCCGTCACTTGAATTCGCTTCTTCCCGCCGTCCTCGACCTCGATCTTGATCCGGGTCGCTCCCGCATCCAAGGCGTTCTCGACCAGCTCCTTCACCACGGACGCCGGGCGTTCAATGACCTCCCCGGCGGCGATCTTGTTGATCACATGCTCCGAGAGCTGATGGATCACCGAGTTTTTCCCACTCACCACATTCTCCTCACAACACGGGTCGACGCCGGGAGGGCCCGAAATTGAATCAATTCGATCACGAGACGTTCAAGAACAAGCTGGGTACTCAGTGAGGATCCGCCCTTGAGATCGCTCTCTGCCTGACGAAAGAGTTTCATCTTTTCCGTGATCTCGGGGAGTCGCTGATTGGAGACTTCCCGTTCAAACTTTCGGGCGGGAAAGCCCTTGATTCCAAGATGGTCGGCCGCCGACGCCGGTGAATGCCCACTCGCCACAAGGCGCGCTCCCTGATAAAGGTTGATGAATCGGCGAAAGAGGGAGTTCAGGACGATCAAGGCGACCGAGGTTGACGCCGTCACCACCGATCGATCCGCCCCGCCCATATCAAGACCCTGGGAAAAGGCCTCATGGAGGGTCGTCAACGCCTGCTTGCAATCACCCTGAATGACCGCGTCTGCGATCTTGAATGCGGACTGGGTGCGTTGGGCCTCACCCGAATCGACCATCGCGGAGGAGATCGGCCTTCCCTTCCCGGCAAGAAGGCTGAGTTGATCGAGTTCCTGTTTTAGCTGGGCGAGATTCCCACCGATTCGCTTGACCAGAATTTCCGCGTCCTGAGGGCTCAGCGAGTGGCCAAGCTCTCGTGCCTCCCCCGAGAGCCACTCTGCGGTTTCAGACACCGCCGGACCTCTTCCCCGTTTCCAGGGAGCCGGGCTATCGTAGAGTTTCTTGCAGGCGACTGCGGTTCCTCCCAGGGTTTCGATTTTCTTTGTAATTCGCGCTACTGCTCCCGAGACGAAGAGAACAAGGTGACTACCATGCTCGGGTTGATTCATGAAGCGACCCGCCTCGGGAAAGAAAACGTCGGCCTGATCCGAGAGGATTCGCTCCGCGTAGTGGACCACAACCAGCTTATTTTCCGCCAGCATCGGGATGGTTTGAACTTCCTCGAAGATCCGGGAGGCCGGAAGCTTTTCCGCGTCACGGGGCTTGGGGGCCTCGAAGACGACCGTGCCCAGATCCGCGTCGTCATCATCCTCAAACAGCCGCTTGGAGATCGCTTTCAGGACCTTGTCTTTGAAGTGGTTCTCGTCTCCCACGAGCAGGATCAGTCGAGGAACTTTTCCTTTCGTCAGCTTCTTCAGAAACTCGGCATGTTTCATTCAGGGCCTCCGATGACAAGAACGTCAAGAACGGTTGCAAGAAGCAGAACCAGGCTCACCAGACCATTCATGGTGAAGAAGGCGGCGTTGACCTTGGATAGATCATGGGGCTTGACGAGACGATGTTCAAAGAGGAGCAGTCCCCCGGTGAGAGCCACGCCAACGAGATAGAAGCCACTCAGATCCGCCACGAAGTAAAGTACGAGTAAAAGCCCAAGAGTGATGCAATGGAGCAAGGCCGAGAGTTGAAGAGCGCGTCGAAGACCTAGTTTCTTCGGGAGCGATCTCAGCTTGCTTTTACTGTCATGCTCGTAGTCCTGACAGGCATAGATGATGTCGAAGCCCGCGGTCCAGACAAGAACGGCAAGCCCGAGAATGCTCGGAATCCACCATTGCGAGAGGTAGTCAGTGCCGCGGACTGCAACCCAAGCACCCATGGGAGAAAGACCGAGTGCGAGCCCGAGAAAAAAATGGCACGCCGCGGTGAACCTCTTGGTAAACGAGTAGCCCAGCAGTACGAAGAGAACAAGAGGAGAAAAGGCAAGAGCAACCGGGTTCAAGAAGGCGCAGGCGGAAACGAACATTGCGCATCCAGCCGTGATCAAGATCCAGACTTCCACCAGGCTCACTTTTCCGCTCGGAATCTCTCGGGTTCGGGTTCGCGGATTGGCGGCGTCGATTCTTCGATCGGCGAATCGATTGAAAGCCATGGCGGCGGTCCGGGCCCCCACCATGGCGACGATGACCCAGAGAATCACGTCATAGGGAGGGAGACCTCGCTTTGACAGGACAACGGTCATGAGGCCAAAAGGCAGGGCGAAGATCGAATGAGAAAAGCGGATCATCGTCAAGAGAGCTCGGGTTCGATGAAGAAGGCGTTTCAAGTTTGCCCCTTCCCGGTTGCTCTCCGAGGGCTTTTTCCCGTCCAGCGCTCCCCGATTTGATGCTCAACCCCGAGATGATCAAGGATGCGACCCGCCATGAAGTCGACAAGGTCGCTCACCTGTTTCGGTTGGAAATAGAATCCGGGGTTTGCGGGCATGACGGTGGCTCCGGCCCGGGCAACGCGAAGCATGTTCGAAAGAAGAAGCGTTCCAAGAGGAGTCTCTCGCAGAACGAGCACCAGCTTGCGATTTTCCTTGAGGGTTACCTCGGCAGCCCGATCCATCAAGTTGGTCGAGAGCCCCTGGGAGATGCGACTCAATGTGCCCGCGGAACAGGGAACGATGACCATGCCCTGGGTTTGAAAGGACCCGCTTGCAATCGAGGCTCCCAGGTTCTGGATATCGTGGGTCACGATTTGATCTTGCAATCCGGGAAACATCTGGGCCAGAAGCTTGGCCGGTGGCCCGGACTGGAGATTGAGCTCTTCGGCGAGGATTCTTCGCCCGACATCCGAGATCAACACGTGAACGTTTTTTCCCGCGGCCAGCAGTCCATTCAGAACACTGCGGGCATAAAGAACGCCACTCGCGCCGGCGATCCCGACGATATATGGTGCCGATTCCGGCGACGAAGACATCATGGCGAATCCATCGAACTCAGGACCTGACGGGTAAAGATGAGAATGTTGTACAGAGCATGAGTCGCCACCGCAACGCCCAGGCCTCGAATCATGAAGATCGCCGACAAGATGATGCCGGAGACGAACCGAAAGAAAAAGGCTGATCGATCGAACGGTTCCCCGAGAGGACCGACGTGGTGAAATCCAGCAAAAAGGAAGGAAGCCACCAGAACGGCCAGTACACCGGAAAGAGCGTCCTTGAGTCCGATCCATCGATGAAGGAGGACAAAGAAGAAGGAGATCATTCCCAGCCGGAAAACAATCTCTTCATAGACCCCCGCTCCCATGGAGAGAATCAGCTTGAGGAGATAGGAGTCCTGAAGTCCGGGAGGGCTTGCTCCCAACGTCATTCCGAGCTTGGCGTGCATGAAAAGAACAAGGGGTGCCAGGATCAGTGCATAGAGAAGGCTTTCGATCCCCATGGGGAAAATCAGGACGAGCACCGGTCGATTGCGGTGGAGAATGGTGAGCGCAGCAATGAGAAAAGTCGCCAGGAGGATCAGGTTCAGCATGATCAGGCCGCGCTGGCCCAGGAGCGAAAACAAGCTCTTGATCAGGACATCGGCTCCATTTCGGATCTCCGAGCCCTGCATGAAGATTCCCACCTCGTAGACGGCCAGAATCGGAGCGATGAAAAACAGGCTGACCGCGAGCTGTCGGGATTGCTGATGATATTCCTGAAGGTTCATCGGTGTCTCGAATCTCGGGGTTCCGATCCTTTCGACTGATCTTCCGGATCAAAGGCGGGCTCTCCGGAGAAAACGGTGACCGCCCCCAGGGTCAACGGTTCTTCCCGCACATTGGTGAGGCCACATTTCCGCATGATGGAAACGAGATCGAACCGGGCTCCAAAGCTCGCAACGGAGGAGGAAAGATAGCCATAGGCATTCACCGATGAGCCGCTGACAAGCCGGCCGATCAGCGGGACGAACGAAAGCGCACAGCGGGTGATGAATCTAGAAAGTGGGTTCCTGGGACGGGAAAACTCGAGCACGACAACCCGCCCACCCGGACGAACCACTCGAGTCATCTCTCGGATCCCGAGCTCGACGTTTGATACGTTGCGGATACCGAAGGCGACCAGAGCCGCGTCAAAGCTGTGAGCAGGAAAAGGGAGCGATTGGGCATCACACACCACCAGGCTCAGGTCCTTGTGGGCGCCATTTCGCACTTTTTCTCCGGCATGCTTCAGCATCTCTGGACAGAAGTCCGCCCCGACAACTCGACCGTGGCCCGAGAGTTTTTTCGTGACCTGGAGGGCTACGTCACCGGTTCCGGTGCATACATCAAGGACGGAAGCGGCGGATCTTCCCTGGAGAGCGGTAGCCACCGCCCGTTTTCGCCACCGAACGTCCAGAAAGCCACTGAGAAGCCGGTTGAGGAGATCGTAGCGTGGAGCGATGGAAGAGAACATGGTGCGAATCTCTTCGCCTTTGGGCCTCTCCTTTGCCGCACGTTCGAGCTGCTTGTCGACAGAAACCGTCATGGTGCTTGTTTATAGCATGAGCACTGCCAAGGAGCTTGGCCATTGATTCCCCGGGCTGAGCCGGAGAGAATCATCGGGGCCTGGATTCGGTCCCGACTCTCAAGAAGCAAACAGGACGACGGCTTGAAAAGAGATACGATTCTGGTTTTTCTGCTCTTGATGGTTGCCGCTTGGGCACCCTTTGCCACCTCTCTCCCGAACGATTACGTCTACGACGATATCGTCTTTGTTGCCGACAAGACGGCCCTGGTGGAGGGACCCCTGGCCGATCTTTTCACTCAGGACTTCTTGTATCCTCACCGGCTGAGCGGTCTTTATCGCCCCGTCACCGCCCTCTCCTATGCTCTTCCCCTTCGTCTCGGTTTGACCGGTGCCCTGGCGCAACGAGCTCTCAACCTTCTTCTCCATCTCGGGGTGGGAATCCTCTTGCTGGGAGTGATGACCCGGCTGGGTATTCCAAAGGCACCCTCCCTCTGCGCCACTCTGTGGTTTCTTTGCCATCCCGTGCATTCGGAAGCGGTGGCGCTCGTCTCGGGGAGATCCGAGCTCCTTTCCGCTCTTGGAGTGCTCGGTGCTCTTTTGGTTCTCGTTCCCCGTGACTCGGAAGCGAGACCTCCCTTCACCCTGATTCTTCTGGGTTTCCTCTTTTCGATTCTGGCGGCCCTCTCGAAGGAGGCTGCGTTCGTTTTTCCGGCCCTGCTAGGTGTGGTTTGCCTGACCCGCTGGAGGGTTCAATCCAGTTCTTTCCTCTCGATCATCGGGTTCACCACCGGGTTTTGTCTTCTCTTTCTCCTCCGTTCCCAGGTTGTTTCTCCGGTTCCGACCGAAGGATTTCAAGTCGAGAATCCGGTGGGTTCTCTCTCTTTTCTAGATCGTATCCCGACGGCGCTTGCGGGTCTGGGTCTGCATGTCCAGTTGCTGATTCTACCCATCCGGCTTTCCGCCGATTATTCTGCCCACGCATTCCCGGTGGCAGAAAGCCTCCTTGATCCCCGATCTCTCCTTGGAATCGGCTGTCTTGTCGGTTGGGTTTCAGGCACTACCCTGTGCCTGATTCGATGGAAGGGTCGTTCTTCGACGTCCTCCAAGATTCTTGGCCTCTGTCTTTTCCTTGCTCCACTTCTCCCCGTCCTCAATCTTCTTTTTCCCATTGGAACCCTCTTCGCAGAGCGGCACTCCTATCTTCCCTCGGCGGGAATCGCAATCTTGATCGCAACCTGCATTTCTGGCTTGCGCCGGGAAGAAGAGAGTCAGGCGAAGCGGAGCTTGAGAATGCTTCGACCGGTGTCGTTGGCGCTTTTTGTGCTCGTTCTGGGGACGTTCACCCTGCGGTCGGTGTGCCGAAATTCAGAGCTGGCCTCGGAAGCGACCTTCTATCGCGGGCTGGTGAAGACTCAAGGAGAAAGCGCCAAAGCCCACTGGTTACTGGCAAACTATCTTCAGGGACGTGGCGAGTTTCCCGAGGCCAGACTCGAGGCCAAGAGAGCGCTCAGCATCGAGCATCGCTTCCCGGAGGCTCTCTACGGTCTTGCCTACATCGAATATGCTCTGGGAAACAAAGAGGCTTCGAGAGAAGCAGCTTCTGATTGCATTCAAATCGCTCCAGGACACGCGTCTTCTCACTCCTTGCTGGGAATTCTCGCCTTCGAGGCGGGAAAGCGTCGAGAGTCGATTGCCTTCTTCGAAACAGCGCTTTCTCTGGAGCCGGACCTTGCCGGGGTACGAGGGAACCTCGAGGCGGCGAGGCAACTTCCCCGTTGATCCGAGGGTGCACGAAAAAAGCGCCAGGCATCTTTGCCTGGCGCTATGATGATTGACTCGGAAGATGGATCGCCGTGCCGCTAGTTAAAGAAGGTCTCGACCGATCCCACTCCTGGAACCTGGATCTCGGCGATCGGAATGAAGGTTCTTCGATCGAGGACGACGACCCGGTTGGTCGTGGAGACGTAGACCCTCTGGCCACCGGCTCCTGACACGGATCCAACGAGATGCCACTTCTTGCCGTTGACCTGGAACGCGCTCGCCGGAGCAAAAAGGCAAGGGACAACCGCGTCGCTGACAGCAATATCGGTCGGTCCGGGGAAGATGGGATTGAACGGATCGCTCGGATCTAGCTGAGAGACAACGCTAAACGTTCTCAGGGTTCCCGGACTCGGGAAGTTGGGAGACGGAGGCATCTGGAAGTTGGTCATTTTGACCTCGGCAACCGAAGCGTTCCCGTTGCAGACGAACAAAGCTCCTGCTGATTGGCCTGCGTTGGTGGGAGGTGCTCCGTTGTACAGCCTGTTTCCCACGATTCCCATGGGCCGCTCAAACGGACCGGCCGGGCCTTCCGTGATGACCTGATTGATGTTGTCAGGTCCGAAGAACACCGGGGCGCTGGGGCCGGACTCAAAGATTGAAATCGAGTCACCGGATCGGTTGGTAATGAAGGCAAAGTAGGTTCCGGTTCCGAAGGGGAATACCGGTGTTTGACGCATGGTCACAGCGACTTCCCAGGGTTCTGGACCGACGAGAGACGTGACGGTCTTTCGAACCGTGTTGGTTCCCTTGTCGATGAAGGAAACCGAGTTCTCGATCGAGTTACAGACGACTACATCTTCACCGTCGGGCTGAACCGCGATTCCTCGTGGTCCAGCTCCTACTGGAATGTTGATCCGGACCTGGTGGAAGAAAGGGCTGAAAGGGTCGGTGTCGATCAAGCTCACCGTGTTTGCGCCGAAGTTCGACACGTAAAGCGCTGTCATGTCTGGATCCATGGCCAGGTTGGTTGGATCGAGGACCGGGATGGTGTCAATCACCTGAGAGGTGTTTGAGTTCACCACCTGGATGACGTTGTTGTCCGAGTCGGCAACATACAAGTAGAAACCCAGATCTGAATTGCTGGTGCTGGGAAGCGGGGTCAGGAGGCCGCACACGTTGAAGACGCACGTCGCCGTCGAGTTGATGGCCGGGGGAGCCGGCGGATTCGGCGCAGGAGGCGCGTCAAGAAAGCCTCCGGAGGCCGAGCCGACAGCCGGTCCGACGCCGGGGATGAAAAAGCCGAGGAGGCAAGCGGGATCCGTGGTTTGGATGATGGGGCGCCCCACTTCGATCGCGGATACCCGGCCCACCGAGTCATTCTCGGAGTTGGGAGCGATGATGTTGTCATCGGATGAATCAGCAACGCCGTCGTTGTTGGTATCGAGAATCGCATTCGGGAAAGGTTGACCGTTGAAGTCCTGGAACCCGTCCGATCCGATCACCCCGAAACGCGTGGGGTTAATGGCCCCAAAGAAAACGGCCTGGGGAGGGAGCGGATTGTTGGCGATTGGCGGGCCATCACCGGTGATGACCGAAAAGACGAAGTCTCCCGGGCCGGGAGCCGGACGAACAAAAGCTGCAGCCAGGGGGCGTCCAAGAAGATCTCGGACCCCGTTGTTGGCCGGATTGTTCGGATCAACGGATGATTTCACAGTTACCGTCAACACTGACTGAGCCGGATAGGGTGCGTCCGGGATGAACGTAAAGGAGCAGTTCGAGCCCTTGAACGTGGGTTGGACCGTACCGGTGAAGATCGACGGGGGAAGGCTGATGCCGGACATGGGATTGAAAGCTCGAAGAGCGATGTTTCGTGGCCGATCAACCGCGCCGACCACTCCGATTACCGATTCAGGATCGACTTCTTCCGAGAAGTTGATGACGATCGGTTCCATGAGGTCAACCCCGGTGGAGTTTGCTGTCGGGAACGTGCTAGACACGTATGGCGGCGGATTGGACCCACTGATCCCCAGGTTGTAGGTGGCGCAGAACGTCTCGGTCAACGCTTCGCCACTCATGCTGCGAACAGCGGTGGAGATGAAGACCGTGATCTCCGCACCTTGACCCTGGACGTCGAAACTTTCGATCGTGTCGATGTCTTTGTCGGTGTCGGCGATCAGTCGAAGGATGTTCCCACCATCCGACATGATCATCTCGTCCTGGTTGGACGGGGGATTGCCGCCCGCATCCACTCCGCCCAGAAACGCCTGTGCCATGATGCGAGTTCCCCCACTCGTCGTGAGACGAATGGTCGGGGCCGTTCCACTGTCCGAGTTCGGATCCAGCACAGTGGCCGGGTCTACATCGGCAGTAAAGGTGAGTATGATCGCATTGTTCTCATCGAAACCCACATCCCCTTCAATCGGGAAGCGGAACGGCGTTGCCGGCGTTTGGTCGATGACGAAGAAGCTATTTGCCAGACGTGTGCCTCCTCCTCCACCCCCTCCACCGCAGCCAGTGAGAGACACTGCGCCGAGGGCGAGGCTCGCTAGGAGCAGCGCCAAAGCAAAGTTCAGTTTTCCAGCTCGTGATTCCATCCGAAAAAGACCTCCCATATTTCTTCTCAACACTCAGGGTCACACCGAGGTCGTGCCGTCGCTTCTTTTACTTCTTCTGTCGTGAGAGAGCCTGACTCCCTCACTCCCGCATGGGGAGCCCGTCAGAGGCCTCAGGACGCAAGACTCGTTCCAAGATGTGGAGTATTCTTCTAAAGTCTTCAGGTTATAGAGTTTGTGTGATGGTTCTTTTTAGCCTCTCTGATTTTCGCCATCTCGGTCACCTTCTACATCCATCCCATGCACAAGGATTCGAGCGTAACCGATCGGCAACTGTGCGAATCCGCTGCAGATGGCCAGTCCCCCTCCCCGATTCGGCGTGGCTTTGAGGATTCCAAAGTCGTCTAAGCCTAGCATTGAAACGGAGAAAAGGTAGGTCAGCTGCGGGGGTTTTCGGGGCGGATCATAGACCATTCCGGCCCCCCTCGTCAACCGAAATCCTCCTGCCTCGTTGCAGGCTCAATTCTGACTTTGGTAGGATGATCTTCGGGTGTGGTCCACTTGCTTTTTCCACTTCTCTCGAGGTGTGAGCCATTGGCCACGGCGGTTCCTTCTCTCCAGGGTCAAACCATATGCAACCGTTTGATCAGTCTCCTGTTCCCGTTTCAGACGATGTTGAACTGGATCAGACTCTCCGTCCGCGGCGTTTCAAGGACTTCGTTGGCCAGGAGAGGGTCGTTGCGAACCTTGAAGTGAGCATCAGGGCTGCCAAGGAACGGCAGGAGGCCCTCGATCACGTCCTTTTTTCGGGCCTCCCTGGCCTTGGCAAGACCACTCTGGCTCACCTGGTTGCGGCAGAGCTCGGGGTCGGGGTCAAGGCTACATCCGGGCCTGTTCTGGACCGGGCAGGTGACCTTGCCGGCGTCCTGACCAACCTCAAGCACGGGGAAGTGCTCTTCGTGGACGAAATTCACCGGTTGGGACCCAAAGTCGAGGAGTATCTCTATTCGGCGATGGAGGACTTCTGCATCGACATCGTGATCGATCAGGGGCCGAACGCCCGGTCGGTCAGGCTCCCGCTCGAGCCCTTTACCCTTGTTGGTGCCACGACCCGCGAGGGTTTGCTCACCCGTCCGCTTCGAGAGCGATTTGGAATCCTTGAGAAGCTCGATCGTTACCCTCCCGGGGATCTCGAACTAATTTTAGCCCGATCGGCGAAGATTCTTGGCCTGGACCTGGCTCCGGGTACGACCGGAGAAATTGCCAGGCGATCCCGAGGAACGCCGCGGGTGGCAAACCGCTTTCTGCGCCGGGTTCGGGATGTGTCTCAGATTGCCGGAGAGAAGCGGGTGTATCCCGCTCTCACCATCGAGGCCATGGAGATGCTCGGTGTCGATGAGAGAGGCCTTCAGGCAACCGACCGGAAGATCCTCGAGACCCTCGTGCGAAACGGAGGAGGCCCGGTTGGCCTAAAAACCCTCGGTATCGCCGCCGGTGAGGAGCCAGACACGATCGAGGAGGTCTATGAGCCTTTCCTGATGCAGGAAGGATTCCTGCAGCGAACGCCTCGGGGCCGGGTCGCGACCGAAGCAGCTTTTGAACTGGTGAGGAAGATCTCGGGGGATTCCCGTCCGTGACGGCACGAAAGCGGAACATGTTCCTGACCAAGAGCTGGGAAACAACCTCTGATTCGATCCGCCGTCTCCCGCCGTTCGTTCGCGTGGGAGGAGCGATTCTCTTTCTTGCACTGATCGGATCGGGTCTGTTCCGGCTCCGGTCGTTTCGAGATGGCATTCCGGTGGATGCGGTGAGTGGGCCCCGGATCCGGGTCCTTCTCGCCAAGCAAGAAGGCCCGTCTCTTTTCCTCGACGCATCGGGAGGCTTGCTTCTTGTTCCGATCGACGGAAGCGAGGGGCAGCCGATCTCCATCGCAGCGGATCGGGTCGAATTTCGAGCCGAAGGAAAACACGTTTCTGTCGAGACTTTTTCAGCAACCGCCCCGGCGTTTCGAGTCAGTGCGATGGAGCCCGAGGAGACGGTGTCGATTGGCGGGCGATCGTATCGAGGAAAGCTCGTCGTCTACCGGGAACCGACCGCGGGGCTTCAAGTCGTGAATGAGCTGGCGGTCGAGCATTATCTTCGAGGGGTCATAGGCTCAGAGATGCCCGCTCGTTTTCCCCTGGCGGCCCTTGAGGCTCAGGCAGTTGTTTCCCGCACCTACGCTCTTCGGAGTATCGAAAGGAATCGAAGCCGTAATGAACCGCGAGCCTGGGATGTTACGGATGACTCCAGCTCTCAGATGTATCGAGGGACGGGTTCGGAAAGTCTGCGCACGGACGATGCTGTTCTGAAGAGCCAGGGGCAGGTGCTTTGCCGGAACGGGAAGATGGTCGATGGCTTCTATCATTCGTCCTGTGGCGGAACCACCTCCGAGGAGACTGCGGTTTTTTCGGCGGTGATCGACCCTGACCTGGATCCTGATTTCTATCGAGCCGAATGTGCGAGTTGCCAGGAATCGACCGATCGGATGTGGTCGGTAGAGATTCCTACGGAAAGAATGCGCGAAGCCATCCGCAGCCTCGGAATCGACGAAGAGGTCCGGGAGCTGATTTCCGGGACGGTCGATCGTGGAGGACGGTGGATTGACATCCAGGTAAGGACCGATGCTCAGCTCTATACGATTCCGGCGAACCGGTTCCGTTTGGCACTTGGTTCTTCGGTTCTCAAGAGCACTCTCATTGAATCGGTGATCGCAGAGCCAGAAGGCGTCTGGATCAAGGGGCGAGGATTTGGGCACGGAGTGGGGTTGTGTCAGCTGGGTGCCCGGGCAATGGGAGATGCAGGAATGAGCTGCCAGGAAATCTTGCTCCACTACTATGCAGGTGCGGAGGCGGTTCGCGCCGGCGATCGATCATGAGCTTCCAGTTCGACATTCTTGAGAGTTCGGGTGACGCTCGTGTCGGGTGCCTCAAGACTCCGCACGGTGAGATTCAAACCCCAGCCTTCATGCCGGTGGGAACTCAGGGATCGGTCAAGTCCGTGTCTCCGGATCAGCTCCTCTCGGTGTCTGTTGAAGTGGTTCTCGCCAATGCTTATCACCTGTCTCTGCGCCCAGGGGCCGATATCGTGGCTGAACTCGGGGGACTCCATCGCTTCATGGGATGGAAGCGTCCGATCCTTACGGACAGTGGAGGCTTTCAGGTCTTTTCCCTTGCCGCCATCCGAAAGGTGACGGACCGTGGGGTCGAGTTTCGTTCCCACATCGATGGATCTCTCAAGTTCCTCGGCCCGAGCGAGGCGATCGATATCCAGGAAAAGCTCGGTGCCGATATGATCATGGTGCTGGATGATTGTCCCCCCTATCCGGCGGATCCGGATCGCTTGCGGTCATCCCTGGAGCGCTCGATGAATTGGGCGAAGCAATGCCAGGAAAGCAAGACAAGAGATGATCAGCTCTTGCTGGGAATCGTGCAGGGAGGCACAGACCTCGGCCTCCGGTCGGAGTGCGTATCGAGGCTGACCGAACTCAACTTCGGGGCATACGCGATCGGCGGAGTCGCTGTGGGAGAGGGATGGGACAAGATTCGAACGATCGTAGCTCACACCGCTCCGCTACTGCCTCAAGATCGGGTTCGGTACCTGATGGGAGTTGCTTCTCCGGGTGAGCTTGTGCATGCGATCTCCTGCGGGATCGATTTGTTCGACTGCGTTCTGCCGACCCGAAACGGAAGAAACGGCGTTGCGTTTACTTCGGAAGGCCGGGTTCGAATTCGGGGTCAGATTCACAAGACGGACCCGGGGCCGCTTGATCCGAACTGCGATTGCCCGGCTTGCGTGGGGTATTCCCGCGGTTATCTGCGTCACCTCTCCAAGTCAGGTGAGCTTCTCTCCGGAACCCTGGTGTCGCTTCACAACATAAGCTTTTTTCAGAAGCTGGTTGCCCGGGCTCGGCAAGCAATTCGTGAGGATAAACTTCCCGAACTTCTTGCCTGGTGCGATGAAAAGTATCCGGTCTCTGTCCCGGTCTGATCAGGACCGTTTGTAGTCAGGACATTGGGTTGCATTGGGGCGTTCGGGGCGCGCGCACACATTTCCGTAACAGTAGCGACAGGTATCGCAAAGAAAGGTTCCCCCGGAAAAGAGGAGTCGAATTCGACTCAAGAACCGTTTGAACGGAGAACCTTTGCTTTTGCGCCCTGGTGTCACGATCCCTTAGGCTGCTGCCTGCCTCCGATGACTTCGAGGTTTTTGATCCAGAGGATGTCGGATCGTTTGGCCTCTACTCCCGCGGCCGTCTTGTGTTCGCCCCGCACCGCGATCTTCATGTTGACGAATTTCTTGAGGTCGTACTTTCGACTCGCTACCAGTGCCAAGACCCGACCACCTTTGACAAGTCTATAGTACGGGACGGCTTTGCGTATGTCGAAGCCCTTTTCGAGCCAGCCGGTCTCAAAGTCGTTACCCTTCGCCTTGGGGGGATCGAGCTCCGGATCCTTTACTTTGTCCACGTTCAGGCGGTATTCGGATTCGTTTTCGGTGAGACCCGACTTGAGGTCCGTCAGGATGGCGCGGCTCTGGTCCAGCTTCTCCACGTAGGCGAGCTTTCGACCGACGTTTTGAGAATGAAGGGTTGCTCGTTGCTTGAGACCGGGATCATGGGCTGCACTGGAAACTCGCGTGAGAGTTCCGTGGATTTCCTGGAGCGGCGCCAGCGGAAGAGGGGCTTGAATTCTGGAGGACTCGGTGACCAGAGTTGAATAGGCTTCCATGGCTGCGGAGAGCTCGTTTTCCAGTCCGATGTCTTCAATTCGCTCCTCGGCGACCCGGGTCTTCTCGGTGAGGATGGCGTTGTAGTTCCTCGTGGCGGTTTCCGAAGCTCGGGCAAGCTCCAGACTCATCTGTTCGACCGTTCCGACGTTCTTGAGCATGGTTTTTTCCACCCAGGCAGGAATCTCGGGTGGAGCCACGATCTCGAACCAATCGCCCTTCTCGGAGAGAATCGTGACCGGAGTTCCCGCATCGACCTGTCCCACCGGAAAGTAGTAGGCAGACGGGGTGGGTCGAAGGTTCACGGCGTTGGCCGAGACCGTTCCCATGCCCTCTTGCCCCGCGGTAACAAATTGCTGGTGCACCCAGCACTTGTAGGATCGGGGAACCGTGATCTTGTACCAGCCTTGTGATTCGTCGAGAACAACGACCTTTTCTCCGATCTCAAGCTTTCGGAGGGACCGGTAGTTCTTGCTGAAACCGGCCCGAAGATGGACGTTTTTTCCGGCAACCTCACCAACGAACGGGAATGAAGATGGACTCGACCCGCCCGAGTCAGAAAACGCCAGGGCGCTCTGTGCTACGAGCGAGAAAAGGAGCATTCCCAAGCCCATGCTATGCCACCGAGAGATCCTCATCACTACCCTCCCTTTGCCAGCACTTGGCCGGCCTTGCGAAAAACGTTTGAAAAACAAGAAGAAGGGCATGAAGCTGCCCCAACCGCTGCATGATGTGGTTTAGAATACTCCTCCCCCCTGGACGTGTCAAATGCAATCAACCCGGGCAGGGCAGGAGGGTTCGTCCTATTTCTCGTCCGTCCCGGGTCGGCTCTCCACTTCCACGGGAGCCCCGACGGAAACACCCAATGTTGCGGCGGCACTGCCTCCATGGATTGCGATCTCCAGGTGGCCCGTGCTTTCCAGAAGTGCACCGAGTTCCCCGGGAGGGAAATCGGAGTAGGTGCTCTGGATCGGGACAGGGTGAGATTCGACGTTGGATTCGACGGCAACCCTCAGATCACCTTGAAGCACTTCAACTTGCGAGAGAGTGATGTTGGTAATGAGGTTCCCGAAGTGATCGATATGAACGATCTCCCCTCGGATTCTTCCGGCCAAAACGTCGACGATCGGAGCCCGCCTGGGAAGCAAGGTTGGGGTCTTCGTCGGGGGGCCGAGGTCGTTCGGATCCAGGCCAAGAGCGAGGTGGGCTGCTATTGGCGCAAAGATGTCTCGGCCATGAAATGTAGCGCTCACCGTGGGAAGACAAAGGTCATCCCGCTCCACAACGACGATTTTTGGTGAAGAAAACTCTTCCAGGATGCCGGTCAAAACTCCGTTGTCCGGGGCAAGGAACATTCCTTGATCGGTCGAGACGCAAAGGATTCTTCGGGCCGAGCCCACGCCTGGGTCGACGACAACGATGTGGATCGTCTCGGACGGAAAATACCGGTGGGCTTCGTGAATGGCCCTCATCCCCTCGCGGATATCTTGCGGCGGGATCTCGTGGGTGATGTCAACGAGGGTGACCCGGGGAGCGAGGGTGAGAATGACCCCCTTCATGGAGGCCACGTACGGATCCCTTGTTCCAAAATCAGTCGTGAGGGTCATGGCTCGGGGAGCTCGGGTCACTCCGGGGTTCCCATGAGTGGAGTGACTCGATCCCTGGCTTCACGCATCAATTCTTTGGTCTTGGCCTCCAGAGTGAGGCGAAGGAGAGGTTCGGTGTTCGATTTTCGAACGTTGAACCACCAGTCCTCATAGGTGACGGTGATGCCGTCCAGATGATCAATCTTGCCGTCGTTGAACGTTTCTTCAATCTTCTGAATGACCCCGTCTTTGTCCTCGACGACGAAGTTCAGCTCACCGGTCGCCGCATAGCGTCGGAGCGGCTCGACCAGGGCCGAGAGCTTTTTTCCTTCGGTGCTCATCAGATTGTAGATGGAAAGAAAGGCGATATCGGCGGAATCGGCAAAGTAGTTATCAGCAAAATAGTAGTGACCTGACAGCTCGCCCCCAAAAATGCCATCTTCCTTACGAAGTGTCGCCTTCATGAACGAATGGCCAACCCGGTCCCGGATGGGACGCCCTCCCGCCTTTTCGATCTCTTCGGCAACCACCCAGCTTGAGCGGAGATCGTAGACCACGGCTTTTCCTGGGTTGCCTTTCAGGGCTTCCTTGGCGATCAATGCGGTGATCAGATCGCAGGGGATACTTTTTGCCTTCTCGTCAACGAAAGCCGCCCGATCTGCGTCCCCGTCATAGGCCACCCCCAGATCTGCCTTGTGCTCGAGGACAGCCTTCTTCAGGTCTTCCAGGTTTTCTTCCTTGAGGGGATTGGCCTCGTGATTGGGGAACGTGCCGTCCGGGTCAAGATAGAGAGGAATGAGGTCGCAGTTGAGTTTTTCGAAGATCTTTGGAACCGTGACCCCGGCTGTTCCGTTTCCGGCGTCGACCACGACGGTCATCTTCCGCCCATCTTTGTGAGCGAATCGGTGGACGTGAGCCAGATAGTCCGGAAGGATGTCCACCTTTTCATGGGACCCCGGTTCGGGCACGGATTGTTGATCTTCCGTGACCATTTGTTCGATGTCGGCGATTCCCGTGTCGTAGCTGATCGGCTTGGCCTCGGCGCGGGAAAGCTTGAATCCGATGTATTCGGCCGGATTGTGGGAAGCGGTCACGCAAAGCCCGCCGTCAGCCGAAAGGTGCCCGATGGCGAAATAGACCATGGGAGTTGTCACGAGACCGATGTCGATCACGTCGGCTCCGGCGGCACGCATCCCGTCTGCCGCAGCTTGTGAGACCGTTTCAGCGGAGGATCTCATGTCTCGACCGATGACGTACTTCTTGCCGGACAAGAACTTCGCAAAAGCAAAACCGATCTTGTAGGCAAGCTTTTCGTCGAGGTCTTTCTTGTAGATCCCTCGAATGTCATACGCCTTGAAAACGCTCATCGTCTTTGATCTCCGGGTCGATTCCTCGCACGGCCGCCCTCAAGAAGGAGGGAAGGCTTTTGGCATGTATATCAACTGGTGGGGTGAATTGTCAGGCACTTTTGGACAGTAGGATCTTCTGAAACGCTCGGATGGCCCGTTCGACGTCCGCGTCGCCCACATCTTTGTGGGTTACCAGGCGAACCACTCTGTCGCCAAACATGAACGCCGCCACGTCCTCTTCGAGAAGTCGCTGGATCAAATCCTGGGCGGTTTGAACGGTCGAAGGCAGCTCTTCGGGTCGGAGGTTCAGAAGAACGATGTTGGTGTGGACATCCTTCGGCGTGAGGTCGATCCCGGGAAGAGGAGACAGGGCCTCGGCGAGAGTCTTGGCCCGGGCGTGGTCTTTTTCGAGACGGCCCACCATCTCTTCGAGGGAAATCAGTCCGGCGGCTGCCAGGATTCCTGCCTGTCGCATTCCTCCCCCGAACATCTTTCGCATCCTCCTTGCGGAGGCGATGAACTCGTCCGTTCCAACGAGCATCGATCCAACCGGAGCGCATAGCCCCTTCGAAAGGCAAAACATCATCGAGTCCGCGCAGGCGGCGTAGGCGCTGACCGGAATATCCGCGTGGACATGGGCATGAAAGATCCGAGCACCATCCAGATGGATTCGAAGACCGCTTTTTCTGGCGAACCCACTCACCTCTTCCATCTCATCCAGGGGAACAACTCTCCCGCCGTAGCGATTGTGTGTGTTCTCCAGGCATAAAAGAGAAGAGCGGGGGCAATGGGGATCGTCCGGGCGAAGTGCTTGCTGAATCTGGTTGATTGAAGGAAGTCCACGTTCGTTGCGAAGAGGCCAGGTTTGAGCCAGGGAAAGCGCCGCAATGCCTCCCCCCTCGTAGAGAAAAGTATGGGAGCTTTCCTCCACGAGGACTTCGTCTCCCGGCCGAGTATGCACTCGAATGGCAATCTGGTTGCCCATCGTCCCGGAAGGAACGAAGAGAGCCTTTTCTTTTCCGGTAATTTGAGCCGCCAAGGCTTCCAGGCGATTCACCGTGGGGTCGTCCCCGAAAACATCATCGCCAAGGTCGGCGCACGACATGGCGTGCATCATCGAGGGAGTCGGTTTTGTAACCGTGTCACTTCGAAAATCGGAGACGCTCATCTACTTCTTGCCCGCTCCGGAGTGGATTTCCTGCACTGCACGCTCGATCCGGGTGAGTGCCTCCGCCAGATTTTCTTTCGAATTGGCGTAGGAAAAGCGCAAATAGCCCTCGCCGTGAGCTCCGAAGGCAGTCCCGGCAAGGCACGCGACACCGACATCTTCAAGCATGTAGGTCTCGAGGGTTTTGCTTTCCATTCCGAGCTCTTGAACGTTCGGGAAGACGTAAAACGCTCCACTGGGAAGACGGCATTGGATTCCTTGAATTGCATTCAACCCGTCCACCAGGAGGTCTCGTCTCTCCTTGAACTCCCGGATCATGGATTCGACTTCCGTCTGATCTCCGGTGAGGGCTTCGATCCCTGCCATCTGGGTAAACGCTGCGGTACAGGAGACCGCATTGATCTGGAGTTTGCTCATGGCCTTGGCGAAATCCGGAGGCATGATGCCGTAGCCGAGTCTCCAGCCCGTCATGGCGAACGTCTTTGAGAATCCATCGAGGAGGATCGTTCTTTCGAGCATCCCTGGGTGTTCGGTGATCGACTTGTAGTCCCCGTCGTAGACGAGGCGGGAGTAGATTTCGTCGGCGAGGATGGTGATGTCGTGTTTGCGGCAAAGTTCGGCGATCCCGAATAGAAGCTCTCCTGAGAGAACACCTCCGGTTGGATTGTGCGGAGAGTTCAAGATGAGCATCCGGGTTTTTTCCGTGATGCGGGACTCAAGGTCCGCCAGATCAAACCCGAAGTCCTTCGATTCCAGCAATGGAAGAGGGACGGATTTCCCGCCGACGTAATTGATCATGGATTCATAAATCGGAAATCCGGGATTCGGATAAATGACCTCGTCACCCCGATTGATGAGAGCCAGCAATGCATAGAACATGATGGGTTTTGCCCCGGGGGCGACCACCACTCCATCCGCATCGAAGGTGACTCCCCGCCGTTTTCCCGCATCGTCCACGATGGCTTTTCGAAGTTCCGGGAGTCCAGCAGCAGGTCCATAATGGGTGTAGCCGGACTTGAGGGCCGAAACACCGGCCTCAACGATATTGCTGGGAGTGTCGAAGTCGGGCTCTCCGATTTCCAGGTGGATGATGCTCCGCCCCTCGGCTTCGAGTTGCTTTGCGCGAGCAAGGACCATGAAAGCGGTCTCGGTGCCCAAACGTTCCATGCGCTTTGCAAGTCTCATCAGAGGTCTCCATGTAAAGAGTTGGTGAGATAAGGGTTTGCCCGGAGAATCCAGGCGATCCTGAA
>JAJDCM010000424.1 GCA_029260825.1 Planctomycetota bacterium
CGGATGGTCGGCTTTCCGTTCCAGCTGCGGAACGGTGGGAGATCGAGCATGAGACCAATCGGGCGAATTTCCTGGATGGATTCTCGACGGACCGAATCTTGAAGGGGCTTTACGAGGTCATGGGTCGGGCGAACCCGGCCAATGGAGTCTATCCCCCGACCCGGGAAGAGCAGCGTGCCCGAGGCGTTGCTCTGCACGGAGAGATCGAGAAGGCCATTCAAGATCGTCTGGCAGTCCTGAGCGTTGCTGCCTTCGAGGTCAACCAAGATCTTCCGAAGCTGGGCGATGAGGTTCTCGCCGTTTCGTCTCTGGCAACGGAGACGTTGCTGACGATGCTTGGCTCAACGACCGGGGAGGAGAAGATCAGGCGGGCCTCGTTTGCCTGTCTCAAGGTGCTGTTGAACGCGGACGATACTTTTCCCGCCTCCTATGACCCGGGTTCTCCGGCCGAGGCGAGATTGGCCTCGATTCGTGAGATTCGTGTTTGGATGAACTCTCGCAAGAATAACTAGTGCCACTGATTGCCCGATTGAATCCAGAGGCCTCCCAGGTTTTCCCCTGATTATCCGATAATCGGGTATGGTACGGCTTTCTCCGATTCGGGTGTCTTGAATCCAGGACGCCAAAGTTCGAGACCTTTACTTCGAGAGGATCATGGCGGAGCCAACTCTCTTTTCTCTGGTGCTTTTCATCATCGCGGTGATCGCGGGGGCGCTACCGATCGTGACCAAATGGTCCGACCGAACCTTGCACCTCTTCATCACTTTTTCGTGTGGTGTTTTCCTGGGAGCAGTGTTCCTTCATCTTCTCCCCCGGGTGGGTGAGATCGCGGTGGAGCAGCAGCAAGCCTTGCACGCCCAGGCCGGGGAAAGCACGGAAGCTCACGAGGAGGAGGGCGTTGCCCACGAAGAAGAGGAGGAGTCGGGGCACGGGAGTCATGGCTCGTCCATTTGGTTTTTCGTACTCGTCGGAGTCGTTGGGGTCTATGTTCTGGAAGCGATCTTTATCCGCAAGCTTCACCCGGGAGGGCATCATTGCCATGGCCATGAAGGCGGCGATGAACATCTGCACAAGGATGAGCACCAGCATAAGGATGAACACCAGCACAAGATCGTGAGCTATGCAGCCTTCCTCGGGCTTTGCCTTCATTCGTTGACCGCGGGTCTTGGGCTCGCAGCGATTACAGCCCATGAAGAGGGATTGGGCTGGCCTCTATTTCTTTCCATGGTGACCCACAAGGGAGCCGAAGCCTTTTCTCTTGGAACCGTTTTCGTCCTCGCCGCATTCAGTCGCAAGCGCATCATGAATCTCCTTGCTGCGTTTGCCTTGATTACTCCGCTCGGGATCTTGGGGGGAGGAACCATGCTTTCTCTCACGGGAGGAGCGGGATTGAACGTGCTCACCGCCTTGGCGACCGGAACATTCCTCTATGTCGCTCTTTGTGAGCTGCTTCCGGAAGTGTTTCATCGGCATGGCGATGGATTCCAGAAAGTCGTGGTTCTGTCCGGCGGAGTCGGTTTGATGTTTGTCATCCACCTGTTTGCATGATCGAGATTCTTTCCAACTACGGTCTTTCCCTTCTGGATTTGCTGCTGGATTCGGCACCTTTCCTGCTCGTGGGGTTCTTTCTTGCCGGCGTCTTCAAGGTGCTGGTTCCCGAGGAGAAGGTGTATCGTCACCTGGGCCCGAACAAGTTCAAATCCGTTGCTCTCGCTTCTTTGTTTGGTATCCCCATTCCTCTTTGCTCTTGCTCGGTCATCCCCACCGCAATGTCGCTAAAAAAGAGCGGCGCGAGCAAGGGGGCCACGACTTCCTTCCTGATCTCGACCCCGGAGACCGGGCTCGATTCCATCGGCGCCACCTATGCCTTTCTCGATCCGCTCATGACCTTGATGCGTCCTCTTTCGGCGCTGATCACCGCAGTTTTTACCGGCACATTTGTCAACGTGCTGGTGAACCGGGGGTGGGATACCAAGGAAGAGGATGAAGAAGAAAAAGGAGTGGAGCATCTTGAGCAGCTAAGACTCAAGCAAGAGGCGACGCACGATCACGATCACGACCACGATCACGACCATGATCATTGTCAGGATGCTTCTTCAGCGGATTCGACGGCACCTCGCGAGCGTCGCCGCTTTGGCACGGTTTGTCGACAGGCTCACGGCTACGCCTTTGGGCCGCTGATGGATGATCTCACTCCCTGGTTTGTTCTTGGCTTTCTCATCTCCGGGCTCATCTCGGTTGTTGTTCCTGATGGTTTTTTCACCGACTATGTCCCCAACGGCTGGCTTTCCAGCCTGATGATGATCTTGATCGGGACTCCCATTTATATTTGCGCTTCGGCGACGACTCCGGTTGCGGCCACCTTGATTGCCAAGGGGCTTGATCCGGGAGCCGCCTTGGTGCTCCTGCTCGTGGGTCCGGCAACCAACGCGACCACCATGGTTGTGGTCTATCGCATGCTCGGGAAACGTGTGCTCTGCATCTACATTGCTGGAGTGGTTGGTTTTGCACTCCTGATGGGAGCGATCGTCAATGGCCTCTACTCGGAGCTTTCCATTGATCTTTCCGGGATCGTGAGTGCTTCGGACGAAGCGGGAGCGTCGTGGTTCAGCATTCTCGCCGCGACTCTTCTGATGTTCTACATCATCCAAAGCGCAAGACGCCTTCGCCTGCTTCGATCCTGGGGTGGCAAGTTCCGAAAGATGTGTCTTCCTTTTGGCTTTGATCCGGCCTCCCGGTTTTCTCGAATCGCCGTGTTCGGGGTGATCTTGCTCTCCTATTTTGGAACCGGCGTGTCGGTCGTTCAAAAAGGAGAAGAGGGTTGGGTCATGCGCTTTGGCCGGATTGCTCGAACGTTGAGTGATCCAGGAATCTATTTCCACCTACCGTATCCGTTGGAGACGGTGGAACGCCTTGCGGTAGAAAAGAGTCGGGGGGTTGAGCTTGGCTTCTATCGGGCAACGAGTGGTACTCGGGGCCGAAACCTTGCCGATGAAGCGGAGGTCATGACAGGAGATGAGACCCTCCTTTCCGTTTCATTTTCGGTGGATTTCAAGGCGGCGGATGCCTATCGCTATCGCTTCCGACTGCAGGATCCGGAACTTCTTGTCCGGTCTTTTGCCGAGAGCGCCTTGAGGGAGACGGTCGCGAGGAAAACGACCACCGAAGTTCTCCTCAGCCAGCGATTCGAGGTCGAGCAAGAAACTCACGAGAGGCTCCAGCGGGAGCTCGATCGAGTGGAGAGCGGAGTCCAGATTACACTTCTTGCTCTCTGCGATGTCCACGCTCCCGCGGATGTGCACGAAGCGTTTCGAGATGTAGCCAGTGCCCTTGAAGATAAACAGCGAAAGGTTCGCCAGGCCGAGGGATACCGATCGCAAATTCTGGCCGGGGCGAGGGCGGATGCGTTCCGCATTCTCGAGGAGTCAGAGAGCTATCGTCTGGAGCAGATGCACCTGTCGAACGGGGAGGCCGAGGCGTTTAACAGTCGTCTTGAGATGTATCGAAGAGATCAACGACTGACCCGCTTGGAACTCTTCTTCGGCGGTATGGAAAGATCATTCAATGGAGCTCGCATGATCTTCCTTCTGGGTGATGACGTGGAAGTCGAGCTCTGGGGCGTCAACAAGTCGGATCCGTTTTCGTTGATCGACGGGGAAGAAGATGAATTCCTCCTGGAGGAAGAGTTTCCTGAAGCCGATCCAAACGGTCCGGGCTGATCTTTTTCGATCCATGCTGGATGAGGTCACTGTTGGTCAAGGTCAATGAGCTGAGGAAAGTGCTTTGATGATGCGAAAGATTGTTCTTTCGGTGTTGCTGATCGCGATCGCCGTCGCGCTTGTTCTCTCCTGCACGTTTCAGGTGAAAGAGACCGAGTTTGCCATCGTCTCCCGGTTTGGAAATCCGACCCGCGAGGTTCGAGAGGCGGGCTTGCAGTTCAAGTTTCCTCCTCCCATCGATGGGATTGTCAAGGTGGACCGGCGCTTGAACGTGCTGGATCCCGATCCAGCCGAGTTTCTCACGCTTGATAAGAAGAACATCCTGGTCAACTGCTTCCTCACCTGGTCGGTACAGGACCCAACTACCTTTCTCTTGAGCGTGACGGAAAAAGAGAGGGCCGAGGTTCTCCTGACTGACATATTGAGCTCTGAAGTTGGAGCGGCTCTTGGTGCTCATCCCATGTCGGCTCTTGTTTCCCATGAGCCCGGTTCACAAAGAATGGATGATGTGATGGAGAGCGTGACGGCTCTTGCGGCGAAGAAGGCTCTTGAAAATTACGGGATTCAGGTGTCTTCGGTGCGGGTGAAACGTCTCAACTTTCCTTCCTCGAACAAGCAGGCAGTGTTTCGCCGTATGGAAGCGGAGAGGGAGCGGATCGCCACCTTGTATCGATCGGAAGGCCAGGAAGAGGCGGACAAGATCCGAGCTCAGGCCAATCGGGAACAGGCGCGCCTTACCAACGAAGCCAAACGAAAGGCGGAAGCGACTCGAGGGCTGGGGGATGCGGAAGCGATTCGTATTCTCAACGAAGCTCACGGGCAGGACCCGGAATTTTATGAGTTTCAACGCTCTCTTGAGGCGTTGGAAAACACCGTTCGCGATAATTCGACATTCGTAGTTCCGAGCGACTGGAAATTCTTGCAGATCCTGAAGGACCCGGGTTTGTTTTCGGTTTCAAAGACTCCTGCCGACAAGTCGAAAGAGGAGCAGGATTGATGATGGCCGAGCGCGGTGACAAAGGCGGGAAGAAAGAAAGCTCGAAGCCACGGAGAGGGGCTGGCCTTCTCGTCCTGGTTCTTCTTGGTGTACTTCTGGGTATTCTTGACTTTGCCTTCACCGGGATCTGGATCATCAAAAGGAATGAGCAAGGAATTGTTCTTCGGTTCGGAAGAATCTCCCGCATCTGCACTCCGGGAATGCAGTTCACTTTGCCCTACCCGTTTGAAACGGTGGAGCGAGTGCAAACGACGGCGATTCGATCCATGTCCATCGGTTTTCGGGTTGCGGAGAAGATGCGAGGCATTCCCCCGACCGCGTCTGAAGTGCAGTGGCTGACCGGAGACACGAACATCGTAAACATCCAGGCTGACGTGAAGTTCATGGTCGATGATGTCGCTACTTATGTGTACCGGGTGGAGCCCCAGAAGAGAAACGAGCCTCGGGATGTCATCGTGCGATACATTGCAGAAGGCGTCATGACCGAACTTGTGGCCAGGATGGCGGTGGATGAGGTTCTTTCCATTGGCAAGCTCCGCTTGCAGGAGGAATCTCAGGAAGAGATGCAGGCGGTTTTCGATGAAATGAAGCTGGGGCTTCGAGTGGTTTCGGTGAATGTTGTCGAAGGAAACCCTCCTCTTGCGGTGCAGTCGGCGTTCGTCGATGTCTCGAGTGCCAAGGCGGACCGGGAGCGGATGATCACCGAGGCGAAAGGGTACCGGGATGACATTCTTCCCAAGGCCCGATCCCGATCGAATGCCATTCTTCAGGACGCGGAAGTGTACCGGGACGATGTGGTCAGTGAGGCTCGAGGGAAGGCGGAGAGGTTCTTATCACTTGCCGAAAAAGTCAGTGCACTTCCGGCGATCTCCAGGAAACGACTCTGGCTCGATGCTCTGGAAAGAACCCTGGCAAGGCCCCATAAGATCATCTATCCAAGAGTTCCCGGGGAGAAGTTCAAGCTCACCGAGGTCAAGTGAAACCCGAGGATTCCATCAGGGAGAAGTGAATGTTGTAGGGTGGGGAGAGGAGGTCCAAAGTAAAATTGAGCCAGTCCCCATCAACTCAGTTCACTCGATTGCTAGCCGAAGTGGCAAGGGGAGAGCGTGACCCGGCCGACGTGATGCTGCCGAGAGTGTACGAAGAGCTCCGCAAGCTTGCCAGGTTTCACATGGCAAAGGAGCGCTCGGATCACACCCTCGATGCAACCGGGCTCGTTCACGAGGCCTATCTTCGCCTCATCGGAGGGATGGAGCCTGCCTGGTCAGATCGAGCCCATTTTTATGCCGCAGCCGCGGAGGCCATGCGAAGGATCCTCATCGAACACGCCCGAAAAAGAGGGCGGGTGAAGCGGGGCGGGGGGCGCGCTCGAGAGGCCCTGAATCTCCTCGACCTTGCGTCCTCCAATCTTTCTGAAGATATTTTGGCACTGGATGAGGCAATTCGGCGCTTGAGGGAAGAAGACAGCCGATGTGCATCCGTGGTCGAGCTCCGGTTCTTCGCCGGTTTGAGCGTCTCGGAAACAGCCCAAGCTCTTTCTCTCTCACCTCGCACGGTGATGAGGGAGTGGTCTTTTGCCCGAGCCTGGCTCTTTGAGAAGCTCTCGCCTGGCGAGGAATCATGCGGGCAAGACGGGTGAGAGGCGCTGGATTGGATCTCTTTTTTCTCATCCCGTGGAGTAGGTACGAATGGCGAACGAAGACAAAGAGAAGGTCAAAGCCATCTTCTCCGAAGCCAGCGAAAAGTCGCCGGTTGACCGAGCCGAGTTTCTTGAACAAGCCTGTGGTGGGAACCAGGAACTGCGGAATCGAGTTACTGCATTACTGAAGGCTCTGGATGAGGCCGGGAATTTCCTGGGATCGCCAACCGGTATCGGTGCGGAAGGGGTCGAGGAGTCTCTTTTCTCCGGTCACGAAGTGCCGGGAACGATCATCGATCGCTACAAGCTGATCGAAGAGATCGGTCAGGGCGGCTTTGGGGCGGTCTATCTCGCGGAACAGATCACGCCGGTCAAGCGGAGAGTCGCTCTCAAGATCATCAAGCTGGGGATGGATACCCGCCAGGTCATCTCCCGGTTCGAAGTTGAGAGGCAGGCGCTGGCGATGATGGATCACCCCAACATTGCCAGGGTGCTTGACGCCGGATCCACCGAGATGGGGCGGCCCTATTTTGTGATGGAGCTCGTGAATGGAATCCCGATCACCGAGTACTGTGACCGATTCAAGCTGCCTACATCCGATCGTCTTCGTCTCTTTACCCAGGTTTGCTCGGCCATCGAACATGCGCACCAGAAGGGAATCGTTCATCGAGACATCAAACCCTCCAACGTGCTGGTAACTGTGCAAGATGACATGCCGATGCCCAAGGTCATCGAC
>JAJDCM010000425.1 GCA_029260825.1 Planctomycetota bacterium
CCTTCGGGGAGCTCCATTCCTTCTGGATGTTCGGAGGAATCCGGTTCCGAACTTTTCCCTTCGCCGTCGATGCGAGGAGCGAACGGGTTTTCAGCCTGGAGGAGCAACACCGGAAGATGATCACTTTGCAGTGAAAGAAGAAGGGCGCCCAGGGATGTGAAGAAAGACTTTCCGCTGAGGCCGGCTTCCATTTGACCCGGGTTCGCGCTTTTGATGGGAGCGAAGTCACCCGCTGGGTTTTGCCAGGCAACCAATCGATAACGAAAGTCATTGTAGAAGGACTGCCACGCTCCAACTCCCTGGCCCTTGCGAAGAAGGGCAGTGCTGAGAAGGGAGAGAGGTACGTTGCGATCTGCGTTGACGAGATATTTGCCGATGTCTTTGTTCGTCTCAAGGAGCCCCTTCATGAACTTGTCTTCTTCCGGGCATCCGAGTGCATGAAAGGCAAGAGCAACCTCGGCGGCATGGGCACCTTCCTGGCGCCGATCAGCTCCTCTTGCGATGGCTGCGGCGATTTTTCCCTCGTGAACGAGTGGACGAAGGTACTGGCAAGCCTTCTCGATGGGAGCGGAATCAACTTCAAGTCCCACCCGTCGGGCCATTCCCAGGGCGGCTAGACTTTGACAGGTGATCGAAAGTCGCTCGGAATCGTCGTTCTCCACTGGACCCCAGCTTCCGTCTTCCTGTTGGAGTGCAAGCAGGGCGGACACGGGTTTTTCGATCGATTTCAGAGACTCTTCCCGGTTCGGATCAAATTCTTCGAGCAACGAAGCGAGAGTCGGCTTCGGGGCGCCACCGTGTCCAAGCTGGCCAAGGAGCTCGGGGGGAACGTCTCCTCCCGGGCCGATCATCTTGAACTCGGCTCCCTCGGGGATCTTGAATCCTTCCGGGAGCTTTCCTGGAGAGGCTCCATCTCCGCCAATGGTCATGACCTGAAAACCGGAACCCTCGGAACCACCCGAACTCAGCATTTCCTGGATTTCTTCCGGTGTCGGAGGAGTGAAGCTTCCATCCTCTGAGCCGGAAAAGGAAAAGGTCATGCTGTGGCCACCCGGTGGCAGGCCCCCGGGTGGAAGTGAGCCCATGCTCACCACGCTGGTTCGAACACCACCTTTGACCAGGATCTCAGGCGGAAGGGGGCCGATGGTTTCACAAAGAAACATCGTTGAGAGAGCGAGGTTGATCGGATTCTTTGCGCCTTCTGAGCCAAGGAGTGCATCGATTCGTTTTCGGGCTTTTTTCAGAGCGTTTAACGTGGGGACGTCCTTCTCGGTCGCGCCGGTGGACAGGAGAGCAAGCCCGGCCATGGAGTTGTTGGCGAGTTCGTATTCGGGGTTGGGGCAGGGCCATCCTCCATCTTCCCGTTGATCGGCGAGAATGTGCGAAAGTGCCTTGCTTGCTCCTTCTTTGAACCGCTCCACATCAAGAGGAAGGCCGACTTCGAGCGCCGCTCGGGAGATGGGCACTTTGACCTCATGAAGGGACCCATCTCGTAGAAGACTCAGCTGGAGCGATTCGTTGCCGCTGCTCACGTTGAGCTCGATCTCTCGAATCACGTCCTCGACCGGATTCTCCTTGACCGGAACCCAGGTGTCATTGACCCGGACCAAGACGTCGCCAACTTCAGCACCCGCAGTGGAAAGTGGCGCATCGGGAGTCAGCTCACGAAGCACGAGGCCGCCGGGTGATTCGCTCTTGCCATCAAGATCGATGTTGACGATCTGGTTGAGCGGCTGACTTGCTCCTCCCAACCATCCCAAGGGGTCGAGTGTGGTGATGGAGGCGTCGACGAAGTCCTCATGGATTGTCGTCGAGGACGTTTGACCGCTGTCGCAGGAGGCAAGAAAAAAAGACAGTAGGGTCACCAGCATGATGACGTGATTTGAGGTCCGCATAGCTTACTCTCCAGTGTCGGAATGGACCGGATCGGCCTGAGTCTCATCCGACTCGGTTTCTTGTCGGGAGGGTGGGTTCGCGTTTTCGAAGTAGCGCTGAAGAACAAGCAGGGCAAAGCCGGTTCCCCATTTGTCGCCGTAGTCGGCTGCCGGGGTGTCCCACCAGCAACCGTTTCCTTCCTGAGTTCTCACCATGGTCCAGGCGCTTCTCTCCCAGCGTGCATGAGGGGTTTTCTTGCCGAGACGGTGACAGAATTCGGATAGGTAGTGATAGCCATAAAAGAAGAAGTAGCCGGAAATCTGATGAACCGCAGTATGGGGAACAATCAGCTTTCGCCCGTCCTCGAGATAGTTTTCCCCTTCGTTAAAAACGGCAAGGCTTTCGAGAAGATCCTGTTTCGAGAACACGCCCATTTCGGCGAGAGCCTCGGCGACTGCGGCGGTTCGGCTTCCCGAGGAAAGCTCGTTGACGGACCTTGGGCTGTGCAGGAACCTGGCGTCGTAGACGATTCCGCCGCGCCGGGTTTTCATTCTCAGCAGGAGTTTCTTTGGATCTTCGATGAGCCCTTTTGGAACCTTCAGTCCAAGCTTCTCGGCACGGTAGAGAGCCTCGGCGAAGTTTGCCGTGTTAAACGACATGGACTGCCCGCCGCCCATGGGGCCTGCATAGTAGTTCCAACCTCCGTCGGCTTGCTGGAACCTCTTGAGGCCATCGATGCAAACGGCTGCCGCTGCAGCGATCTCCCGGCGTCGGCCCACGCCTCGATCTGATTCCAGAAGATCACACAAGAAATCGAGCTTGTAGCCGTAGCCCCAGGTATTGAATGCTTCTCCCATCTCATAGGCGAACTTTTCCTTGGAGAGGAGAATCACGAGAGCCCGGTCAAAGGACTCCTGTTCAGCATCCGACCATTCCTCTTTTCGAAGAAAAGCCTTGAGGATGATTGCGGTGCAGGCGACTCGAACCCCGTCGTTGGATCCTCGGTTGCCGGTCTTGAATCCGAAGTCTTTGAGGAAGGGGGTCTTGGGGTGGTGGGAGCCCCAGCTACCGTCATTGTTTTGGACCGATAGAAGAAACTCGAATCCTTTGTTGTAGCTCTTCTTTGCCGCATGCCAGAGATCGTCCCCGGTTAGCGTGGTCGACAGACCCAGTTCATCTTTGCGAGCGAGGTTCTGATCCCCTGTAAGAGAGGGGGTCTTTTCCTCCTGTGGATCGGGGGCTTCTTGGGCTACGGCAGGGGCGTGAGCTCCCGCAAGACCCAGGACGATCATCAGGCCGACCGCGGCAAAGAGAACACGCATGATGCTTTTTCCTTAACCGGTTTATCTTGAGAACTACTCGACTCTCAGTGCAAGCATAGGATCAAGTCGGGCCGCTTTGAAGGCGGGAAAAGTTCCAAAAACCAATCCTGT
>JAJDCM010000044.1 GCA_029260825.1 Planctomycetota bacterium
GTCTTCTGCCGGAACAGGCATTGACCTCGATCAGCTTCGACGTTGCTGGCCTTGAGTCGGGTGGGGAACACCAATTCATGCGAAGAGAACTCCCTCCGTTCGCGGGGAAGAAAGGCCGAACCATCTCTGTCTTCCTCGCCGAGGGGGAACATCTGTTCCGGGCGAGTAGTGTCCTCCACACCTTTGACCCGATCAAACTTGTCGTTTCCGATCGACCGGACCTGGAAGTTGTATTCCAGGCCCGGTAGGATAGGAAAGTTCTCGACAACTGGTGCTCAGGACCTGCCCCACGCTCAGAGAACATCGGAAACACAACAGCATGAACGGGAAGTCTTTCCCGAACGAAGTCACGGAACTCGTTTTCCACGGTCGATGACTGCTGCGAAGGAGGTGACCCGGATCACGAAACGAGTTCGGCAATTGCCCCCACACTGTCCCCGAACGTTTCGGTCTTCACATCCATCCGTTGCAACAGGGTGAGCAACAGATTGCTGAGTCGGGCACGATCATCAACGGGTCGCAAACAGATCCCATAGTGGCCTCTTTCGTCCTCAAGATCATACTGACCGATCTTCGGCAAGTTGTAGTCAATGTGCCGGCCATGCTTGAGCCCCATTGACTTTCCACCCGCCAGCACGATGGGAAGGTTGGCATTGCCGTGATTGTGGCCATACGCCATTCCGCTCCCAAAGAGGACCATCGTCCGATCCAGGAGAGATTCACCCTGTTCGCGATATGATTGCAGCTGATCGAGAAAATACGAGAACTGCTCGGTCAGGAATGTATCGCACCGGGTCAAGCCTTGCATCTTGTCCGGATCTCCACCGTGATGAGAAAGTTCATGCCGCGTCTGTTTGATCCCGATCTCCGGAAGCGCAAGGGCCCGGCTTTCACTGCCGCTCATGCAAGTAATAACACGAGTCCGATCCGTACGAAGAGCAAGCACCATCAGGTCATAGACGGTCTTGTAATAGTCACCGGCGCTGGTGTCCGGGATGCTGCGAGTCAAACGAGATCTAGTTCTGGAATCCACCTCCGGAGCGGGTTTGTCAAGCCAGGCATCGGCACGTTCAGTGCGGCCCTCTACTTCATGCACCGCGTTCAAGTACTCATCCAACTTGAGTCGATCCTCTCCGCCAATCGCACGCCGCAGCCTCCGGGCATCCGCAAGAACAAGATCAAGCACACTACCGCGGCGCTCGAGCCTTCTTCGAGCCTTCTCTTTACCACCAGAGGGCTCCCCGAAGAGCCGGTCGAAGATCACGCTTGGCTTGCGATCTGAAGGAAGAGGAACACCGCCTCGAGACCACGCGAGAGTGCCACCGGTAATCGCCAGCTCCAGGGAGGGAAATGGAGTATGGTGACCGACAGCCTCCGCCATGAGCTGATCCGCGGAGACCGTATTCCGGAACGCTCCTCGATCCTCACCGACCTCCGCACCGGTCAGCCAGATCTTGTCACAGGCGTGAGCCTGGCCGATGCCGGTGGGGTGATGGAGACCACTGATCGGCGTCATGTTCTTTCGATGCCTTTCAAGAGATCGAAGCGGTTCCGTGAGTTCATAATCTGCACCGGCCTTCGCGATTTGCCAGGTGAGAGTATTCACACCGTTGGGAACGTAGATGAAGACACTCCGCCTGGGTTTCGCGATCATCTCAGCTGCGCACATCCGGCTCGGAATCATGCAGTTCAGAAGCGGAAGAGCAATCGATGCCCCCAGACCGCGGAGAGCACGTCGTCGGCTGATCAGCCATTTCTCTCGGTTGATATTGCTCATGATTGGTTCCCGTGTGAAAGTCATGAACCCTGCCTCTTAGCGAGACGACGGTTCGGGCTATCGTTGTTTGAACAGGTCCGAAAGCACAATCGCTTCGATCACATCCCGGAGCCGATAATCCGAGGATCTGGAGAGTGAGGTAATCTTCTCCAGGCTGTTCCTATCCTGGAAAGTCATCGTCCGGCGCAAAGCGAAGGTCGCAAGTGCCTTCACGAAGGCTTCATTGAACGTATCGATATCTTCAAGCAATAGATCCTTGAACTCGCCCGCATTTGCGAAACGTCGACCGTCGGGGAGCACACCACTTGCATCAACTTTCGGATTCGAACCAACACCAACGGGCACGACTTCTTCGGCTCTCCACTGACCGATCGCATCGTAGTTGTCAAAGGCAAAGCCGAGAGGATCAATCTTTCGGTGGCAGGACGCACAGCTCGGGTCGCTCCTGTGTGCTTTCAGCTGCATCCGGATCGAAGCCTTTTCTCCGTCGAATGGAATCGGCTCGATGGGCTCGACGCTCGCGGGTGGCGGCGGCGGAGATTTCCCGAAGATCGACTCGGCAATCCACACTCCACGGTGCACCGGGCGATGCCGTGTTCCATCCGATGTGAGCGACAGCACCGAAGCGTGGGTCAAGAGGCCACCCCGATGATAATCCGGCTTCAATGAAACGCGACGAAAACGATCCTCGGTGATTCCAGGAATTCCGTAGTGGAGAGCAAGCCGGGGATTCAACATCGTCCAGTCGGAAACAAGGAACTCCCTGAGCGTCAGGTTTTTATCCAGCACCTCCCCGAAGAACTCGGTCGTCTCCCGAACCATACTTTTCTCGAGGTATCTGTCGTAGGTAGGATAGAGCTCCGCATCCGGGGTGAACATCCCGACTCTCTTCAATTGAAGCCATTGAGTGGCGAAGGCATCAACGAGTCGCTCAATCCTCGAATCCCTGAGCATTCGTTCCACCTGAGATCTCAGCACTTTCGGAGACTGAAGCGTTCCCTTCCGGTCAAGGCCAAGGAGCTCATCATCCGGCATGGTACTCCACAGAAAATAGGAGAGCCGAGACGCAAGTTCCCAGTCGCTCAAGGTCGATGTAGAAAGGCCAGGTGCTCCCTCCACCAGATAAAGAAAGCTCTTGGAGCAGAGAATTCCAAGCATGGCGGTCTTCACCGCTGGAATCAGCTTCGACCCCGCAGCGATCTCTGCCTGTACGATCTGCACATACCTCTCAAGCTCTCCGGTTTCAAGCGGACGTCGAAACGCTCGTTCGGCAAATTCTTCGAGGCCCGCATGGACCTGATCCATGCCTCCATCCTCATCCGGCATGAAGGCACTTGATTCTTGTTTTCCCTCGAGTGGGATGGGGCCTTCCCATTCAAATGAATCCAGAATCAGGACAGGAAAGAGAGGAACATCCTTCTCATCCTTCAATTGAATCTGCCAGGGAATGCGACCCTCCTTGAGACTGAAGAACGGTTTGGACCCAGAACGGCCAAAGCGGGTGAGAATCAGCGGCCCTGGAACATCGTTCGTCAACGTGAACTCATGGTGGCCAGCTGGCAAGTGGACTTCAAACTCCATCGTTGTAGGATCTGCCTCGGATGCGAGAACATCCCGCTCAAAGAGAATGCGATCAATGCTATCCGCGCGAATCGATAGATGGGGAGCCGGGCCGCCAGCAGGTCGAAGACCACTCAGTTTTGCACGAAATCGGTAGACACCAGCAAATTCGACCCAGGTTTTGACGGGTTGAGCACGAACAGATTGACCCGGCCACAGGTCAATGCGAATCCTGTTCACAAGGCCCGATCGATGTAGTTCTTCATACCTTTCCTTGCCATAAGTCTTTGGCCCCCCGACCAGGTCGACCGCCGAATTTGCAATGAGAAATGGTTTCGGTGGCACCTCCGGATAAGCCTCGTCGAGGATCATCTCCGCCGCCGTAAGATACTTCTCTACGTGTGAGGCGGATAGCGAAAGCACCGAACCAATTCGCTCGAACCCATTCCAGCTGTCGTCTTCATTCAACCCCGCCGGGTCTGTTGCGTCGAAAATAACGCCAAGCAAGTCGTAGATGGTGTTCACGTACTCCTGGCGCGTCAGCCGCCGAAGGGAGACCGGTTCAGTTCTCGCCAGGCGCTCCGCGTCTCCTTCGTTGATACGTTCTACGAGCCATTCAACAATCCGCCCGCTCTCCTCGGCGCCCGGACGATTCGGCTGAGATTCGGGAGGCATCTCACCGCTACCGACTCGATCGACGACCTCCAGCCAGTGAGCAACCGATGAACCGTTGGTAAAATCACGGGACAAGTTGTCCAGGCGAAAGTTTCCTTTCTGCTTTTCTTTGCCGTGGCAACGGAAACAATTCTGTTCAAGAAACGGCAAGACATCTCGATCAAACTGCGGCTCGGCGTGAACCGAGCCGACCCATATCCCGATGCCAGCCCAGGAAAGGACGAGAAGGGTTGCCCAACGCGGGCTGACAATCGTTCGCAGCGTGCTGATCATGATCATTGGCATTTCGATATTCCGGAGATGATGGTGATGATGATGGGGGCGATCGAAGGGAGAAAAGAGGCGCGCTCGACGAGATGCCGGTCACCGCGAAGAGCGTCGCCACAAGTTTTTTTCTCTATGATTCAAGCTCATCGGGTACGACAAAGAGAGTGGGCGCAATCTTCACATTGTTCTGGACCTCCGTGTAGGTCCAGGTTTGTGTTCCTTCACCAACCTGAGGAGACGTCAAGACCTGCCTCACTTTGGTATGCAGCCAAACACCGTCGAACTCACGGTAGTCGCCCAACAACGTGACAACCTTGGTCTTGCCCATATGCGGCACATCGATCGTTCTGACGGTTTTGATCAGACGACCGGTTTCCTGGTCATAGAATCGGGTGTACTGGTCATCATCTTTCGTCGTGAGTCGCACTTCGTAAGCCGGCTTGCCTTCTACGTCAGCAAGAGCGACCGTCTCGACTTTCTTGAAGAGATCCCGCCACAGGACGCTCCCATGAAACTGGGCCTCCTCGATGGCTCGTACCTTCTTTGCTCCGCTTACCATGCGGGCTGTCCCCTCAGAGGAATCATGGGAATGATCGGAATCTCCAGAACCATGCCGGGGCAACCATTCCCATGCCTCTTTGCCGTTGCTCGCGCTAACCTGGTAGAAAGTCGGGCTATCAATGACAAGATGACTGTAACCTGGGGCTTGAAGATGCTTCTCGATCTTCCCCTCAAAGCTATGCCCGAACTGTGCAACAGCCAACTTCCCCGTCATCTTGCGCGACTTTATCTTCATGTGCGCGGCTTTTCCTCCTGTTACCTCAACGTATCGATCAAGAATGCTCTCGGCGGTGGGTAAGTCATGAGTCTTTGCCAAGGACACGGGTGCGCTCGCAAGGACAGCTCCAACAGCCAACACGAGACTTCCATGGGCAAGCGCCCTCCATCGAGGTTGATTCGCTCTCATTATTTCACTCCCTTCAGCGTGATGAGGATCAAAACGGAGCACGCTTCATCGTGCTTTCCGCAGGCCTTTTCAAGGGCTCCAGAAACTCATACGCACGTCATGTCGGGGAAGTGATTGGAGAGTGTGGGGAAAGTGTGTGGTGTTTCGGCGCGGAGTACATCCTCAGCTTCGTCACATTCACCGGCCTATTGGAACGGCCCCATTCGTTGACTCATGAAACTCAGTACTTCGCCACAACCTCCACATAGGTTTCCGCACCAGGGGCTCCCACCTCGACCGCGGATTCCAGCATAAGAGAGGTCAATCTGGCATGCGGGACGACGCCCCTGAAAGCAAACCTACCCTCGTTATCCGCCCTGGCAGAGTAGACCCAACACCTTCTGCCGTCCTCGGTTCCCTTGGTCCAAGGACCGAAAGTAAATGGAACTACGACACCCGGTCGGACATGACCGGAGGAATCTCGAATCACCCCCCGAACCAAGGAGGCCGGCTGCAAAGAAAAGGCGAGAACACCGCCCTCCAGGTTGGACAGGTCGATCGTGTCAGATGAGAAATAGGACGGCCCGACTCCCTCATCCGCATCCATACCGGAGTGAATCAGGACATCATATTCCCCCGTTGGAAGCCCTACATGCACTTCTCCGACAAGGACCGATTGGAGGCCCTGAGGATACGGGATCACCATCTTCTCGACAAAATGCCCCGTTTTCGTGTTGCGCAGGTAGACCTGGCAAGGAAAAGCGTCCTCTCCGGAGGGTATTGCGAATGTAATCGTTGTTTCAACTTGCCCCGATGAAAAGACAAATGGCAGAACAACCTCATCAAGAGAAGGAAGCTCTACGGAAGCACCGATTCCCTTTTCAAACTTGATGCCAGGGTCTTTCGCCAAAGGCCACTCTCCGGGCAACCCACCTCGAAGATAACAACGCCCAGGAGGCAAACCGCAGAGGCTGAAGGGAACTCCAAGATCGACAGCAAGCTTCTCGCTAACGCGAGGGTCCTGGCTCCGCTGAGGGCGTGTCGTGATTCCCAACACAACCTGGAGCTCCTCCTCTGCACCAAAGATGTCTTCGGCCCTCAAGTCTCGCCCGTCCATGTCCTGCAGCACCACCACTCCCTTGAGGGTCGATCCCTCCATGGGATGGAGGGCACCAAGGTCTCGTTCCTCGCCGGCACCTAGCTCAAAGTCCAGCTCCACGAAACTGAACTGCTGACCCTCCTCCTCGATTAACGCCCGCAGCTTCTTCTTGCCAGGTCGCAAGTCTGAAATGGAAAACCAGCCGTCTTCATCCGCGCGAGTATGCCCTTCCATTTTGTAGCGGATCAAACCGGCCTTCCCCCCCTCTTCATCGTGGCGGCTTTCGTGAAAGACCTTGACTAGCGGCCTTTTCACCGACCTCCCGAATCGCTCCCGGACAAACCCAACCACCTTTCCCGAGGCAGTCACCTCAAGATGAATCTGCTTGCTCTCTCCAGGCTCAATTTCAAAGACTCCGGATAGGCCCGGCGGTGGATCGACTCCACGCCTGATCAAGCCTTTCTCCATGCTGATCCCACGGTCCTCATGAGAGGGAACCATCGTCAAGATGTGAGTCGAAAGGAGGCTCCACCGATAGCCCGGTGACGCGGGGAGCCCCTCCCATGCGCAAATTCCCGCAGCATTCGAGACTGCTGCCCATCCGATCAACTCTCCCGCAAGTTCGCAGGCAATCCGGATCGGCTCGTCAAGGGGACACACGAGCTCGATCCCAACCCCGCTCACCGGCTGCCCGTTCACGTCCAGGATTCGAATCGCCAGAGAGCCCGAGGGAAGCAGCCTGAATTCTTGCTCCCTCGGACTCACCTCGTACTGGCCTTGGATGCCGCAAAATCCCGGGGCCCGAATCGTCAGAGAGACAGGGCCTTCAAAATAGAGACCGGCTTCTCCACGATCATTCGTCATGGCAAGATCTGGCTCACTCAAATGCGCTCGAACAAATACCAGGCTTGCGCCACCTATCGGCGATGAATCAAGATCTGACACGACACGAATGAGTGAGACAGGCTTTTCTTCTTCGTTCTCTTCGTCCTCACCAACCTCAAGGAGTCGATTCTTCTTGGGTTTCTCCCCCGGCACGCTGACAGCTCGCGCCGCAGTGCGACTGCCCCTGGAACCAGACGACTCTTCCTTCCAAGAGCTGAGGAAAAACCACGCTCCCAGAGCGATCGCGACGATCAGTAAACAGAAGACAAAGACCCGGTCATTTCGAAGTTTCATCGCCTCACCCATTCGCGTTTTTGTGTCAGAAGCACAAGGCAGATCTACTGCTCGCCATCTCCTCCCTGCTCATCGTCCTCTTCACTGGCTCCGCCGCCACAATCCCCGGCCCCACCGCCACTACCATCATCGCCACCATTGTCATCATCATCATCATCATCATCACCTCCTGAGCACCCCCCATCTGGGCGTGGAACCCTTGGAGTCGTTCCTCCCCGTGAACCAGGGGGTGGGGTCGTGCCTCCGTTTGTTCCACCGGTCACCCCACCTCCCGGCCCCGGGATCGGACTTGGGCTTGGCTGAGGGACAGCCGGAGGACAGGGACAAGATCGGAGATTGATTGTCAGGTTCGAATATCCGTACAGACTTGCTCGGGCCTTCCCTTCATCATCAATCCCCGCATTCGCAAAAACGTGAACGTAGGACCGCCCTGATGCGCCATTAAAGAACATGTCGACACAGTCATAGCCAAAGACAGTCTGCACTCGCTCATCGGGATAATCTCCCTCACCTAGCCCGACATTCACAGGAACGCTGAAACCAAGCCCGAAGTAGGCGGCCCCGACCGTACCCAAAAGCGCATCGCTCGTCTCAGCCACCGAACTTCTCAAGACAGCGACCTTTTCCCCAACAATATTGCTTTGATGTTTTATGTAACCAAGGGCAGCCGCAGCACACTCCGGGTTCTCAAGCTTTGCCACCCCACGAATGAACAGCTGACCATAAATCAACACCGACCCTTGTCCCGGACCATAATAGATGAAGAATTCGTCCGAGACTCCGGTTGTAACGGCTATGGAGCGGACGCTACACCCAATCGAATGATCGCTAGCATATCCCACGCCATGCACGGTCAATCCGTCGGACGTTACAGAAGCATTCGCCGTACCTCCGAAATTCCCACAGGTGTCGCACGCGTCGTCCTCCCCAGGTAAATACCGTTGATCTTCAAGTATCCACATCCCCTCTGAAGTGTACCCATGAGTCGCCAACGCCCCCATAGCCGCACACACAATCCCCATTCGAATCAGCCAATTCATGACCAACCTTTCCACGCTAGCGCGTCCAAGCTGGCACGAATTACCGCACCCCTCTGGGGGCCAACATCGGCCTCCACTTAATAGTCGGAAAACCACAAGTGTGGTTGCACTATTTATTAGAATATTTATCAAGCCAGAGAACCTGACCATATAACCAAACCTGCCGCTTGTCCGCAGCGCGGAAAAAAACAAAACAAACCCACAACCGCCAATCCAAACAACGATACACAACAAGATCATTCCCCTTCCATCACGCTCAAACAAATACCAGCAGATACGACTCACCTCACTTTTCACATTAGTATTTATTGATATCTTGTTCGGCACTTGTTAGCATTACTCCAAGAACGACAAAGCAATTCTCTCTTGAATCGATGTAGGCATGCCTGGGACATAATTGGGAAATAGTTGGGAAGTACAATGATCAACAAGATGCAACACACAACGGCAATTCCAAACCATGGGGAGCTCAAACTCGTCCACGGACTTCCCGTTGATCAAGTCGTCCGGAAAATCCACGAGGGGCACCGAACCAAAGATGTCGGGAATCGAGTCCTTGCGTTTTTTCTCAACGAGATGGAGGAGCGCAAGCTTTTTCACCATCTCGGGTTTTCGTCAGCGTTTCATTTCGCCAGAACCAGCCTGTGCCTCAGCAAAACAAAGATATACGAACTCCTTCAGGTTGGCCGTCGCTTGAGGGAGCTGGGAGAAATTGATGAGCGATTCTTGAACAATGAACTCTCCTGGTCCCAGGTTAGGCTGATTGTTCGCGTTGCGGAAAAGACAACGGAAAAGGCCTGGATCAAGGAAGCCAGAGAGTCCACTTTGAAAGACCTTGCTCTGTCGGTCAAAAGGGCTGAACCCGGGGGTGCCCCCAAAGAGAAGGTTGGCGGCCTCCCGGAGTCGACAACCCGAATTCAATCCGATGTCGACGCCGCCTTTTACGAAGTTTGGAAAACCGCAAAAGCTGGCATGGGGGAAGTCACGGGAATGGGAATCAGCGACGACCAGATGATCAGGCTTCTGACTCAGCTCTTCGTTCAGAAGAGGCTTCAACAAAAGAACAACCAGTCGGTCTACAAAATCGTGGTGACCACCTGCGCTACATGCAAGACGGCAAGCGTCCTGACCGACGATGGAAAAGCGACAGTCGACAAGAAGGCCTTGGAGCAAATCCAATGCAACGCTGAAGTGATCGACCTTCGATCAAATCCAGCACCCCCAGAAGACAAAGAGGGTGTCGATATCGACCGTCCGACTCCCCTGTGGATGAGAGACAGAGTCCTCGCCCGAGATAGCAATCGATGTCGATGTTGTGGAAGAAAATGGAGCCTGAACGCTCACCACATTCACTTTCGTGGACAGGGCGGAAAAACCGAGCCATCGAATCTCATCTGTCTATGCGCGGTTTGCCATAGCCACATCCATGAAGGGTTGTTAACGGTGAATGGGAACGCAGACGAGCCTGTCTTCATCAATCTCCGAGGAGAGAGAATTCATTCGGTCTATGAAGTAGATTCGGGCTACGGCTAGCCTTCAAGCTTGACTCCAAGCCCATCAACAATTCGGTTGGCATACGCGTAGTAGGCGGTCACTTCGACAATGGACAATATGTCCTCATCAGAAAAGCCCTGAGTACGGAGGGAGACAAGGTCCTCTTTCGCAACCTCGCCGGGAGACCGGGTGAGCTTCTTGCTATAACGTAGCATCGCCAGCCTTTTTTCAGAAAGTCCGGCAGTCTCAAAATCCATGAGGATCCTTTGAACCAAGTCATCATCTCGAATCAGCTTGCGCAGACCGCGCGTATGGTGGGCAATTCAGTAGTGGCATTGATTCAGGCCGCTCACCACCACAGCGATCAGCTCTCGCTCGACGCGACGCAAAGTCTTGGTCCCAGCCATCGAGGAGGAGTAAACCGAAAAATGAGCCGCAAGCCCCTCCGGGTGCAAAGAGTGGATTTTCATGACATTGTCAAGCTGACCCGTCTCCGGGTCCTCCACCTGGGCATACAAACGAGACAGCTCCGGGCTCGCCTCGTCAGCCTCTATCGTGCGAATCCAGGCCACGGCCTTATCCCTCCTTGACTTGAGATTTCCCGATCGCCAAATTAGGGTATCTTTCGTTTTCGGTTCCAATGCAGAAGAATCCCAGGGAAACCCATCCATGCAATGGCTCTTCAAGTACTGTCGCTCCTCGATCGGGAGCAAGGTGCTCATGGCCGTAACGGGCCTCATGCTCTTCGGGTTCGTTGTCGGACATATGCTGGGCAACCTCCAGATTTTCATCGGTCAGGAGGCGGTTAACAACTACGCTGCCACCTTGAAAGAAATGGGCGCCCTGCTGTGGTTGGCCAGAATCGGGCTTATCCTGGCCGTTTTGGTGCATATCAGCGCGGCAATTCGCCTGACCAGGGGAAATCAGAAAGCCAGGCCCATCACGTACGCCCACTCAGGAACGGTTCAGGCCACGTACGCCTCCAGAACCATGATGAAAAGTGGCCTCATCGTTCTTGCCTTCGTGATTTATCACCTACTCCACCTGACCTTCGGTGTAATCCTGCCCGAGGCCCATTCCGCCACGGACAGCCTGGGACGCCCGGATGTTTACAGCATGACGGTTCTGGGGTTCCAGAACGTCCTGGTTTCCCTTTCCTACATCGCAGCCATGCTTCTTCTCGGTTTTCACCTGAGCCATGGCGTTTCAAGCCTCTTCCAGTCTCTGGGACTGAACCATCCCCGGTACAACCCCATCATTCAAAAAATAGGCCCCAGTGCAGCCCTGGTCATCGTGCTTGGCAACATCTCGATGCCCATTGCCGTCCTTCTGGGACTGGTCTCTCTTCCAGCAGGAGCTGCCTCATGAACCTCGACGCCAATATTCCGTCCGGTCCGCTCGAGCAGAAATGGGACAAACACCGTTTCGACCTCAAACTCATCAATCCTGCGAACAAGAGAAAGTTCAAAGTGCTCGTGGTCGGCTCCGGTCTAGCTGGCGGATCCGCAGCCTCGACCCTGGCCGAACTTGGCTATGAGGTCGATTGCTTCTGCTTCCAGGATAGCCCTCGCCGAGCCCACAGCATCGCCGCGCAAGGAGGCATCAACGCCGCCAAGAACTATCCAAACGACGGGGACAGCGTGTTCCGCCTCTTCTACGACACGATAAAAGGGGGGGATTTTCGTTCGCGAGAAGCTAACGTCTACCGCCTGGCTCAGGTGAGTGCCAGTATCATCGACCAGTGTGTTGCCCAAGGGGTCCCCTTTGCCAGAGAGTACGGAGGGTATCTCGCAAATCGCTCGTTTGGGGGCGCCCAGGTCTCCAGAACTTTCTATGCTCGCGGCCAGACAGGACAACAACTCCTTCTCGGCTGCTATGCTGCCCTATCTCGCCAGATTGGACTGGGAAAAGTCCGGATGTTTCCCCGAACCGAGCTCCTCGACATTGTCGTCGTGGATGGCCAGGCACGAGGCATCGTCACCCGAAATCTCGTAAGCGGCAAGGTCGAGCCTCATGTGGCAGATGCGGTCGTGCTAGCAACCGGCGGCTATTCGACCGTCTTCTTCCTCTCGACCAACGCGATGGCCTGCAATGTCACGGCCACATATCGTGCCCACCGCAAAGGAGCTGCCTTTGCAAATCCTTGCTATACCCAGATTCATCCCACCTGCATTCCGGTCAGCGGTGACTACCAATCCAAACTGACCCTGATGTCTGAAAGCCTGCGAAATGACGGCCGAATCTGGGTCCCGAGCAAGAACGGAGACCAGCGCACCGCGAATCAAATCGCAGAAAACGAACGGGACTATTACCTCGAGAGAAAGTACCCGAGCTTTGGAAATCTCGCTCCAAGAGATATTGCGTCCCGCAGTGCCAAGGAAGCCTGCGATGCGGGACGTGGGGTCGGCGAATCGGGCCAAGGCGTCTATCTTGATTTCAAAGACGCCATCGGCCGCCTCGGTGAAGATACGATCAGACAGCGGTACGGTAACCTCTTCCATATGTACGAGAAGATCACCGGCGACAACCCCTACCAGGTACCGATGCGCATCTATCCCGCGCCCCACTACACCATGGGAGGCCTCTGGGTTGATTACAATCTCATGAGCAGCCTTCCCGGGCTTTTTGTGATTGGAGAAGCGAATTTCTCCGACCACGGCGCAAATCGACTGGGAGCCAGCGCCCTCATGCAAGGGCTCGCGGATGGATACTTTGTTCTGCCCTACACGATCGGCAATTATCTTGCCTCAGCCAAACTAGGCTCCGTGTCAGGCTCAAGTAGCGAATTCACCGGCGCGACCAAGGGAGTGGAAGACCAGACGAAGAAGCTTCTCTCGATCAACGGAAAACGCTCTCCAGATTCCATCCACAAAGAACTCGGACGGATCATGTGGGAAAAATGCGGCATGGGCAGGACCGAGGCCGGGCTCAAGGAAGCCCTGAAGATCATTCCCGCCCTTCGAGAGGAGTTCTGGAACAACGTCTCCGTGCTGGGGACCGGCTCTGAGCTCAACATCATGCTGGAAAAGGCGGGTCGCCTTGCCGACTTCCTCGAGTTCGCCGAGCTCATGTGTCGTGATGCTCTCGAACGCAACGAGTCCTGCGGAGGGCATTTCCGGGAGGATCACCAGACCGACGAAGGTGAAGCCAAACGGAACGACGATGACTATTCCCATGTCAGTGCCTGGGAATATAAAGGACCGGATAAGAACCCGATTCTCCACAAGGAACCTCTTGTCTTTGACAACGTCAAGCTAGCCACTCGGAGCTATAAGTAATGAACCTGAACCTTCGTGTATGGCGCCAGAGCAACGCAACCGATCCGGGAAAGCTTGTGGACTATCCGGCACCGGATATCAGCGAGCACATGTCATTCCTGGAAATGCTCGATGTGGTCAACGAGAGGCTGATCGTCAAAGACGAACAACCCATCGCGTTCGACCATGATTGCCGTGAAGGCATTTGCGGGATGTGCTCCCTCATGATCAACGGGATCGCTCACGGCCCCGAAAAAGGGACGACCGTCTGCCAGCTCCACATGCGGCATTTCAAAGACGGAGACACCCTTGTGATTGAGCCCTGGCGAGCTCGAGCTTTTCCTGTAGTCCGGGACCTCGTTGTCGACCGCAGCTCCTTCGACCGAATCATGCAAGTTGGAGGGTTCGTGTCTGCAAACACGGGCAACGCCCCCGATGGCAATGCCATCCCCATCTCAAAAGTTGAAGCCGACCTGGCCATGGACGCGGCCGCCTGCATTGGCTGCGGAGCCTGCGTTGCTTCGTGCAAGAATGCATCCGCCATGCTCTTTGTGGGAGCCAAGGTTTCCCAGTTTCTCCATCTTCCCCAAGGACATCCCGAGCGAAAAAGTCGGGCCTCAAACATGGTGGCCGCCATGGATCATGAGGGATTCGGGAACTGCACCAACCAGTACGAATGCGAAGCCGTTTGCCCCAAGGAGATTTCCGTCAGCGTTATTTCCGAACTCAACCGGGAATACACACGGGCAACCTTGACCTCCGGGTCGGATTAACATGGCCTGAACATGAACCTGGCTGGGCTAATTACTCTCGTCATCCTTGGAATAACGCCGTGGGAGCTGGCGAACGGACCGGACGTAAACGATCGCCCGAGCCCCCAGGAAAACGAAACGGTCCGGGTCAGCATCGACAAGGATGGCAAAACAGATGCTTTCCCTCGTTACTTCAACCAGCTCGAAGTGCGCAAGATCGAGTTTGATTTCGAGGACACTCCCAACGCTCGTCGCCGATTCAGTGTCATCTGGAACGGGGGAAGCAAGGGGCCGGATGGATTTACCATCCTCGTCGATGGCATTGCTACCGGCTCGAGCCAGAGGGTCAACACCGAACGATATCCCTACACATGGTATCGGAGCGAGTTCTTTTTTCGCATGGGAAGCGAAAAGAGGCACCAGATCCAGATCATCCCCCTCAAAGGATTGGAGAGCGCCCTTGAATTCAGTGCTTTCCAGCTATCCGAGGCGGACGCACCTCAATATCTCGCCCCTTGCTATGAGTCTCTACAAAGCCTGAAAGACTATCAACAGAAGCTGGGAAAAAGAGGCGCTCTTGTAGTCACGCCCCATATTCGAATCTTCGCTCCTGCCGATCTAGAAAAGGATGCCAGAGAGCTAGCAAAAGATCTCGAACGTGCACACACAAGCCTCCGGGCTCTTTTCTCCCTCGATCCCATCTTCAAGACGACCATCGAGCATTTTCCCAAGGGACATCCTCGGGGCTGGGGAGGAATCAGCGGTGTAGGGACGATCGGCTATCCCATCGAATCCCTCCTCCGTTACAAACAGATGAAGACCCGGGACGTCCGGGGGATTGCCGGCTACACAGAAGAAATGACCCACGGCTTCAAAGAATACTACCGATGTCGTGGCACTTCCGAGGCGCTGGGAGTCGCGGTTCAGGAAGACCTCATCCGCAAACTCGTCAACCGCCGAACGGCCGATGGCTACTGGAAAAGCCGTCATCTGCAATGGCAAGAAACCTACGATGCTTTCATCGGAGCCGGAAAGAAGAACCCAGACCTCAAACGCTTTCCCGAAAACATCTTCCTCACCCGGCTTTTGAATCAGTTTTTCCGTCAACTACGAAACGAGTACGGAGAAGATCTCTGGCCTGATTTCTTCAAAATGATCCGGCAGATGGATTACCCTTTTCATCGCGCCAAGGAAGGGGAGAGACTCGGCGTCTACGCCGATGTGTTTTCAGCCCTGTTCGGCCGGGACATTCGACAAGACTTTCACGAATTTGGGATCGATGTCAAATAAACTTACGTCCCGGCTGGGGCGACCAAAGGTTGCTTCGCTCATTCAATCCACAGATCCTCTAGCAGATCATAACGAGATGGTGTCATTGCCATCTTGCGATACACCGCTCGTGCGGCATCATTTCCGCGATCGACACAAAGACGAAGACCGATCACCTCTCCACTTTTTCGAGCCATCGTTCGCACACTCTCGTGCAATTTTCGATAGACACCCTTTCCTCGATAATCCTTGTGGATGTAAACGCTCTGAATCCACCAGATCCAGTGGTTCCGCCAATCGCTCCACTCATAAGTGATGAGAAGTTGACCGATTACATTTTCTTCACCCTGAATCCTGGCGACGAGGTAAAACCCCCTCTCTTCGGACTCAAAAAGCATGCGAATACCCTCGCGCAGCACATTCCGTTCAAGGGTCTTATCTTCGGTTTCGCTGGCAAGCGCCATGTTGTACTCGACCAGCACATCGAGATCGGCTTGAGTCGCCCGAACAATGTTCAAATCTAACTTTTTCATCACCCTGAAACCTCCACGCCAGCAATCCACTGTCAAGAAATTCTCAATGACTCCATCAAGACCACAAAAATAAACATCAAGCAATCAACACACCAGGGCTCCCCCAATAAAAAATCAGTTTCCCATCCCTGTTCTTCAGGCTCGCTACCCCGCCGCCGACACCCTGATCCCCGCTCGAAATCTTCTTTTTGCCACTAGCCACAGCCCCCACCCGAGGAAAAGAAGAGACGAGATCAAAAGTATAAGCCCCGAGAGATTGTGACGAAGCGAGTAGTGAAGAATGCCCACAAGAAAGAGCGGAGGCATACCCAAGAATCCAATCATCATGTCGAGGCTTTTTCCTCCACGATTCGGCTCCCTGGAAAAAGGAGGCACCACTTCCCCGAACAGCATCCCTGCGGGGAAGACAACAAATCCCATGGCACTCGACACTCCGAGATGAAGAAGTACGTGAAAAGGATCTCCCCAGACAAACAGCATCACAATAAAAAGCATGGCAGTCGCAGGGAGCACCAAGCCATACACGACCCCAAGAAGGCAACCGACATAGAATCGATCAAAATGACGAAGCGGGCTCGCATAAAAGACCCACGCCGCCTTCCAAGAGGTCGAAGCCGTCACCGCCCGGGTCAATGTGAGGAGAAAAATACAGAGCATATACGCGGCAAGAAAGAACGAAAATGACGACGAGAACCGTGTCCCGGTCAAGGGTTCCGATTCTGCCGGCGGGAGATCGTAGGGGTCGACGCCACCCGAAGTGATCCATCCGAAAATAGCAAAAGCAACCGGCATCGCCACGATCGGCAACAAAGCGACTTTGATTTTCCGATCTCCGACGAGATTCGCCATGAAGAACTCAAAGCCCGCACGCCGGATCGGCTCCCTAACGAACAATCTTGCAAATGCTCTTGCCAGAGGAGATCGCCGGGTCGTTTCCCCGGGAGCCCGGGTTCCCGCAGCAGTCCCAACCGAACTGATCCGTTCAAGGTATGCGGGAGAGAGTCGCAAAATGGCAATCCAGCTCGCCACCAGAAGAAACGATCCACCAAGCGCCAAAGGAATCAACACCCGACTCGTCAAGCCTGTTTCAGCAAGAGCGGGGATGGCCGCGTACCAACCGGGAGGGACATAATCGAAAACAGCAAATGAAGTCTCTTCTCCCGAGACAAGCTTCTCCAGCAATGGGCCGACCATCTGATAGCCCACAAACACGATCATGAAAAGCAGGACCTGAACGTAGGCGAGGATGTCCTGGAGTCGTTCCGAGCTGACATACCGGAGTAACACCGCATAAATAACCACCGTCAACCCCGTCGCCGAAAGAGCATTCAGGAGGGCGCCGCAGAGAAAGAGGAATCCTCCGGCGATTGGATTCAGACCCTCGCGAAACATGACAAAAACGGTGGGAAAAAACGCGAGGGCCAGGGTAATCAGGGTCACGTAAAAACAGAGGTTCAAGAGCTTCGCCACGAAAATCGTGCGGGAAGGAACTGGACGCCAGAAGAGGACGTCGGCATCGACCGGCGACATGAGAATTTCCTGATACTCGATCAGGATGTTGAGAGAGATGAAGAGGAAAATCCCGCTGTAAACAAAAGCGGCAAAAACCGGCAGAGTCACCTCCGCCTCCATCAACGACCCACCGGTCACAAGCCCGATGAAGAGATAAAAAAGCGCCATCCACAGGAAGGCCCATTTATTCCTGGACATCTTTCCCGGAAGACTCGACCCGGTCCTCAAATCAACCAGGATGGCAACCTTCAAGAGGGTGAGAAGCTGACCTGGGTTCCTCGCCTTCTTCAAATCTGCCCCTCTGCAGAATCCACTCCATCAACGTCCATCGCCCCCCCGCGGGTCAGCTCCTGAAAAACCTCTTCCAGCGTCTTTCCCGGATACCGGGCGAGAATCGAGGAAAGGCTCCCGTCCACCTGAATCTTCCCTTCGGAAAGAATAATGATGCGTGAACAAACCCGCTCCACCACATCAAGCAGATGGGAGCAGTAGAGAATCGTACAGCCCCGGGCTGCCTCCCGCGCGATGATCTCCTTCACCTTGACCGTCCCCCCCACATCCAGTCCATTCAGGGGCTCATCAAAAAGAAGCACCCTCGGCCGATGGAGCAACGCTGCGGCAATCACGACCCGTTGCTTCATCCCCTTGCTAAGACCGGACAATCGTTGATTCCACGCCTTCTCATCCAGCTGAAGCTCGGCGAGTTGACCCCGTGCCCGCTCATCACAGTCTTTTGGCTCAAGCTCATAGAGAGCACCGACAAAACGCAGATACTCAAGGGGGGTGAGGGCTTCATAGAGCGCCCCACTCTCCGGAACAAGCCCGATCAAGCGCTTGGCCTCCACCGGATCCTCCCGAATCGAGTGGCCCCCGATGGTCGCGCCACCTTCGGTAGGATGGATCAAGCCGGTCAAGATCTTCACCGTCGTCGATTTCCCGGCCCCGTTCGGCCCGAGATATCCCAGAATCTCCCCGGGTTTGGCGGAAAACGAGACCCCGTCCAGGGCACGTACTGCCCCGTAGGCTTTTCCAAGGTTTTCAGCTTCAATCATTTGACCAGGTCACCAAGATACGGGTGGAGGCTTGAAAAGAGGTGGGTCGTACTCTTCGAAACAGGAAGAGGATTGCAACCCCCCGGTTTTTTCTTACCCTCAACCAAAATAGTCAAAAATGGAACGAAACGGATTGGTGCAGACCACCCAGGAGAGTCGCCATGAGCCTGTTGCAGGGAAAAAAAGGCATCGTCTTTGGAATCGCCAACGAACGCAGCTACGCCTACTTCATCACGAAGCAGCTCCTCGCTCAAGGCGCCGAATGCGCTTTTACCCACCTTCCCATCGGAAAAATGGAGGCTCGCCTCCGCAAAGCCGTCGCCTCTCTTGGCGTCGAAGATCCCTGGATCGCCCCATTCGAGGCGGGAAGCGATGAAAGCCTGGATACCCTCTTCACCCGGGTTCATGATGATTTTGGCGACATCGACTTCGTCGTCCACTCCATCGCCTTCGCCGACAAGGACTATCTCAAACCGGACATGTTCCACCAGACTCCGAGGCAAACCTACCTGGATGCCATCGACGTGAGCGCCTTTTCCCTGGTTGCCATCACGAATCGTGCCATGAAGATCATGCCCAACGGAGGATCGATCCTGAGCCTCTCCTTCTACGGCGGCGAAAAGGTCATGCCTGGCTACAATGTCATGGGAGTTGCGAAGGCATGCCTCGAACACACAACCCGGTATCTTGCCTATGAAATGGGAGACGCCGACCGCAAAATTCGGGTCAATTGCATCTCCGCAGGCCCGCTTAAAACCCTCGCAGGTGCGGCCTTCGGAGGGATGGATCAGATGTTGGAGCACCAATCCAAAAAATCTCCCCTGAAAAGGCCAAATACCGGAGAGGAAGTCGGAAACACCGCTGTTTATCTCCTTTCCGATCTCTCCAGCGCGGTGACCGGCGAAACCATTCACGTGGACGCAGGTTACAGCATCGTCGGACTCTAGCACCCCACTAGTGTGTGATTCAGAAATAGGAGGTGTCATGCGGTTCCTTTGCCTTGAAGGGGTCGGCTTTGCTATCCTGCACCCGTGTGCTGCACGTTTGGAGAGCAGCGAACTCCTCATGCATTCACTTATTTGTTCATTCAGCCATGCATGAGTCTTTTGTCAGCAAGTCGGATCACAGGAGGTGGCTCACATGCAGATTTATCTGGATACGGCAAATCTGGAAGAGATCCATGAAGGATTCACCCTGGGAGTGGTCGACGGGATCACCACCAACCCGTCTCTGATCAAACGTGAGAGGGACCGTCTGGCAGCAAAAGGCGAGCCCGTGGAGATGAAGGATGTTCTGAACGACATCCTTGAAACGGCGGGTCCCGAACACCCGGTAAGCCTGGAAGTCATCGGCACCACTTACGCCGACTTCGTCCGCGAAGGAAAGATCCTTTACGACACCTTCAACGGAGTCGCAGGAAACGTGGTGATCAAGATTCCGATCAACCCGGTCATCGGGGAATCTACCCAGGCCCAGTACGATGGACTCAAGGCAATTCACAACTTCGCCAAGCAAGACATTCCCGTAAATTGCACCCTCATCTTCACGCCGGAACAGGCACTTCTTGCCGCCAAGGCCGGTGCGAAGTACCTGAGCCCGTTCGCAGGTCGAGTCGATGACTACTTGCGAAAGACCTTTACCGATAACGAGTTCGACAAGACAGACTACTATCCCGGGGGCGGATTCCCGGAAGAGGGCGTCTGCTACCACGATGACGGAATCGTGAGCGGCATCGATCTCGTCGCGCGAATCGTTCATGTCATGGAAACCCACGACATCGAGGTATTCGACGGCTCCAAGCCGGCGGTTCTCGCCGCAAGCCTCCGAAACGCCCGTCAGGTGAGGGAAGCAGCTGAAGTTGGAGCGGACATCGCAACCTTGCCCTACCCGGTCATCGGCGAGCTTCTCGTTCACCACAAGACCGAAGAAGGTATGAAGGGATTTGTCGCCGACGTGGTTCCGGAATACCGAAAGATTTTCGAGTAGATCGACCTTTCCGATCCATCTCACTCTTCTTTCAAAGGAATCTCGTAACTGTCCAGGTCGTTCGGGAGGTCCGTGGCAGAAAAGACCTCTCGAGCCGATCGAAGGAGTTCTCTTCCCTCCCTTCCCTGGTGGTAGCGAGGCGAGATGTGGACCAGAAACAGCCGGTCGACCTCAGCGGCTTTGGCAATCGTCGCAGCTTCCAAAGATGTTGAATGCCCCCACTTTCTCGCAAGCTCGGCCTGATCCGCGGCAAATGTTGCCTCATGAACAAGGGCATCCGCCCCAAGAGCAAACTCGCCGAGCTCGGGGAAATAGGTGGTATCTCCCGAAAAGACAAGAGATCGGCCGGCGCGCGACTTTCCAAGGACTTGATCCGAAGAGATGACCCGTCCGTTCACTGTCACCGATTCGCCGCGCTGAAGAGCCCCAAACAGAGGGCCTTCAACGACCCCCAGCTTTCGCGCCTCCAGAAGATCAAAGCGCCCGGGCCTTGGGTCCTCATCGAGACGATAGGCGAGGGCCTTTCCCCGATGCCTCACAGAAAGGCTGGTGAGTCGACACCCAAGAATTTCGAGCGGGTCGTCTCCCCCACTCATCTCCCGGATGCTGACCGGATAAGACACCCGGAAAGGAGACAAAAAGACCTTCATCAGATCCTCGGTTCCGGGTGGACCAACAAGAACAAGCGGAGCTTCCCTCCCGAGAAGGTCCATGGAAAGAAGAGCTCCCGGCAATCCCAGAATGTGATCCCCATGAAGATGGGTCAGAAGGATCGCTTCCACGCTCATGAGGGAAACGCGAGTCCTCAGAACCTGGCGCTGAGTCCCTTCCCCGCAATCAATCAGAATGGACTGGCCGCCTCGCCGAACGGCCATCGCTGAGACGTTGCGTGACACCGTCGGGGTGGACGCTCCCGTCCCCAGGAATACAAGTTCCATGTTCATCGGGAATCAGCCCTCGACACGAACCTCGGCCAGTTCAGGCGTGTCGACTTTCATGATCTCCCGAAGAACCGCCGTCGCGTAAGAACCGCGGGGAAGAAACAACGAAAGCCTCACACAATCCTCCTCAGCTTCCACTTCGAGATCTTCCAGAGGAAAACGAAGAGCGCGTCTCGCCCCCTTGGGACTGACTCCTCGCGCGACCTTGTCAAAGCGCTCCGGCGTGATCCCCTCGACCCGAATCAACTCATCTTCGATTTCTTTCGCAAGCCCCTTGTCCGGACCGATCATCTTCTTTCCGAAGAGCGGACCGGAGGGGCTGATCTCAAACGCTTCTGCGCGAAGCTGCTCGGTCTGCGCATTTTCCACCCGAAAGACGGCTCCGTTTACGTGCTTGACCGCAAGGTCTCCTTCAAAGACCTCATCGAGATGGGAAAGACGCTGCTCCAGACACTGATTGAAGAGAAAGGACTGATAGGAGGAAACGTAGAGCCAAAGCATGTTCTTCCCGATGGAAGCCACCGCGGCGGCAAAATCGGTCGGCCTCTTGGCCAAACTTCGCAACACGCGGCGCTCGGTCGAGAAGCGGGCGGGATAAAGCGACATGGCTTCCTGATAGTCCCCTCGCTCGGCTGCCTGCCTGGCCTCCAGAACAACTCCGGTCTGCCCGGTATCCGCCGAATTCACGACCAGCAACTGGATCACTTCCTCGTGGTTCCGAAAGACAAGAGCTCGGCCAACGAGGTGGTTGTCCATCCTTCCCCCGAAGCGCTGCTCGCCGAAGTAATTCGGGACTCCCCGTTCGGAAAGAACGGCAAGAATCTCCCGGGCACGTGAAGCGGCTTCAGCCGTGGACTCCGCGTCGACCTCCCGCACCCGGATATGAAACGCATTCCCCTTCAAGTGACCGATGCGGAGCTTGTTCACGTGACGCTTTGCCCAGCAGATTCGCAGCCCGGGAAGACTCAACCCCAGAAGATCCTCGGGCATCTGTCCCCGGACCGAAAGCACCTGCCGAGCAACAGCGTGGCGATCCTTCAGCCCCGCGATTCCAAACTCCCCATCTCGTACCTTCAGGGCTCGTCCGAGTCGATTCACCGCCTCATAGGTGGTCAGCCCAACCTTCTCGATTTCAAAGTACGTGTGTTCGCCGATCCCCAGTGGCTGATACAGGGGAACCTCCTGGACCTGAAAATCTTCGGGAACGACACGGACCTGCCCTCCGATTCCGGGAATCGAGTCCGTAAGATAGGGGTAGTTCATGGTCCTCGGTGCTCTTGCTTGCAAGAAGATGAGAAGAATGGGCGGTGCCCATATTTTGAAAAGGGCGCGATTATACCAACCAGCGAACAGTTCGAATCAACTCTCTTCATCCTGGCTCTCCCTCTCCTCGATGGCGGAGAGAAAATGCCGCCCTTCTACCCGGGAAGCCGGCCTCCAGCGCTTTGTGACCATCCTCCGCTCGACCTTGTCCCCGGTCAGATTCAGGCTGGTAACGTGTTTCCCCTCGGCACTGAAGACATGGACTCGGGACCTGGGCCCCAGGACGATGAAAGCTCCGGTTCGTCGATCCAGGAGGATTTTCGAGGGATCGACACCCCTCACATCTTCCTGAGCCTTCGCGATCGGCCTTCCTCCCCGAACCCCGTGATCCTCTGCATGCTTGGTCCGCCGTGTCCGCTGCCGGTGAATCCGGGAAAGCCCCTTTTCCATCCGGGTGACAATGCTGGCCACCCGCTCAAGATCATCCGACAAAAGTGCGGTGGAGCGACGAACCTTTCTCTTCCTTGCCCGCCCAGCTTGCCGGATCAAACTTTCCAGTTCCTTCAGCTCTTTGGTGCCGGAATGGAGAACCCTCGCCAATCGGTCGTCGATGGCTTCAGACAGAACATCTGCCAGTTGCTTTCCATCTCCTACGACCCCGACGAGATTCATATCCAGCCTGACGTCCCCTCGTTTTCCCCGGGTTTCGACGGCCTGGAGAGTGAAAGCAACCTGGCGAGACTCCCCGGATTCCGGCTCGCGGATCCGAAGAAAACCGGCGGCAACCTGAGCAAGAATGTTGTAACTCCGGGAGGCCCGACCAAAGACCCTGAGCTGATTGGCCTTCAGATCACTACCCCGTACAAAGCTGGGGATGAGAGCCGGCGGACGCCGGTACAACGACTCCACTCGTTCGTCTTTTCTCGCCAAAAGCCAGGCCGGGAATTCCTCCCATTCGGGAAGCCCCGTCGGAGAATAGCCGGTGAAGACGAACGCCTCTCCCGGAGGCAAGGAATGCTCGCACGCGGACGATTGACACCAGAAGCAGTGGACGTGACCCGCCCGGAAAACCTCCCGCTCCGTGGCGATCTCGTCGACAACTTTCTTCAGATCGGAAAGCAAGACCTTCGCCGACGGGATGGTGATGTCGAGCTCCCCGTTGCCAGGAGTCGAATCCGGCGAGTTTGCGTCCTTGGAAAGCTCCAAGCTGAAGATCACATCCAGGGAAGCACTCAGTTCTTTTGAGGAAGCCTGCCCTTCAGCTCGCTCCTGATAGATCTTCATCAGTAGCTCGCGAAGGTCATTTCGCAATTTCTCGGCTTGACGCTCCAGATCGGAAAGCCCCGGGTCGGTTGCAGCCGGCCGCGCTGGCCTTCTCCTCCGGCGAGGGCGGGGTTTTCGCCTTGCCCCCTCCGGCTTTCCCGCCCCTTCTTTGTTGACCGAGGCTCCTCCGGGTTCGACCATGATCGTGGCTCCGGCTGCTCGATGATCCCAACGATTCCAACAGATCCAACGACAATCGTGTCAATCCGCAGACTTGGGATCACCTCGGAGAAACGCGACGTAGTCATCGGCGCTTCGCATGTAGCCTGCTCGATCAAGCTCCTGCCCTTCCGAATCGAGGATCACGTAGAGGGGGAGGGTATTATTCTTGAACCGCTCCCCTTGAAGATCCCTCTTCTTTCGACTCACGTCATTGGGGAGGTCCGTAACCAGATCCACTCGAACGAACTTCAGCAATTCTTCCACAACCGACGGTTGGGGGAACACGGAACTTTCCACGCTCCGGCAGTTCGTTCACGTGAATCCGGTGAAATTGACAAAGACCTTTTTCCCCGTTTTCTTGGCAAGCAGAAGAGCTCGATCAAAGTCGTCCATCCACCGAAGGTCGGCGTGAAGGATCTCGCCCTCCTTGGTGGCATCGTTTGGATTGACCACCCCTGTTTGGGCTCCGACAACGTGTGAGCTCGGATAACGCGCCGGAGGCAGATAGGCATCCACAAAACCACCAAGAGAACTGCTTCCGAACCCTGTTGCGAGATAAAGCGTGATCGAGACGAAGAAGAGGGCAAAAAGCATTCTCAGCGCCCCGAGTCCCTCGACCGGAGGCTCACCCTTCATGCGGTAGAATCCAAGGAGGTAGAGCCCGTTGAACGCGAAAATCCCGACCCACACGGCAAGAACCACCTCTCGAGAAAGAAGCTGCCAGTCCCAGATCAGATCTGCATTGGAGAGGAACTTGAAAGCTGCGGCAAGCTCGATGAAGCCCATGGTGACCTTGACCGAATGCATCCATCCGCCCGAGCGAGGGAGCGAAGTCAAGAGCTTGGGAAAGAGGCCGAGCAGGAAGAAGGGGAAGGCAAAGGCGCCGGAAAACGCGAGCATCCCGACGATCGGACGAAGGGCTTCTCCTGACGCTGCCTGAGCCAGGACGGCTCCCATGAAGGGCATCGTGCAAGTAAATGCTGCCAGGGTGAAGGTAAAGCCCATGAACATCACGGCAAGAATGTTCGTCTTCCCCCGACCCACTTTGTCGAGCTTGTTGAGGATCCCGGTCGGTAGGCGAATTTCAAACAGACCAAAGAGGCTAAGAGCAAACACGATGAAGATGCCGGCGATGAACATGTTGATCCACGGATTGGCGGCAAACTCCTGGGCACCGGTCGCCCCCTTGAGAGCTGCCAGTAGCAATCCAAAACCCGTGAACGAAACAACGATGCCAAGGGCGTAGGCTGTCGCGAGCCCGAAAACCTTCCCACCCGATTCCTCGGCCTGTTTCGTGAAAAACGACACGGTAATCGGAATCATGGGAAAAACACACGGGGTGAGAAGCGCGCCAAAGCCAGCAGCAACCGCAAGGAGAATCAAGCCGAGAAGACCTTCCTCTTCGTCTTTTTCCCCGGTCGAGGCAACGGGTTTCGCCGTGCCTTCCGTGTCGCTGCGACTCGATTCCTCTTCCGGAAACTCAAGCTTGGCCAGAACCAATCCCGCAACCTCGCTCACGTTGAACGTTGCCTTGAAATCTTCGGTCTTACTCTGATCACAAGCCTCCCAGGTGCAGGTCATATAGGTGATCTTCCCCATCACATCGATGGACCCATCATCAGCCGACTCGGGGACCGAGACAAGGTGCTCGAAAATCACTTCACCTTCGTGGTAATTATAATTACCGATATCGTTATCGACCTTGACCTTTGCCTTCGACTCACCGAACTTTCCATCGACGGCAAGGATTCCGTGCTCTGAAAACTCGATTCTGGTCGGCTCCGGAACGGCACCTACCGGCTGGGTCAAACCGTAGATGTGGTAGCCATCACGGACTTTCGCGGTCAACTTGAAAAGGACCGTTGAACCGGGAGCCGCGGCGCTGGGCTCAAACCTGGCCAGCAGCTCGACCTTCGAAGGACCGGGAATCCCGAAAGATGGCCCCCCGGAGATCCCACCCGTGAAAGGTGAATTCGCGGCGGCCTTCTTCTTCTCCTCCTTCTGCCCCACGAGAGGAGCATCCGCCGAAACGTTGATCACCGCCGTGAATTTCTGGCTCGCCGGTGGGTCACAAGCTTCCCAGGTGCACGCCATGCTCATCATGGTTCCCGCGACCTTGATCTCTCCGTCCGCATCCTTTCCCAGGACGACCGGCGCGGAAAAAACAACTTCCCCCTCGTGATAGTTGTATTTGCCGGTGAACTCATCCTCGTGGGGGATGGACCCGGGCTCCTCGAAATCCTTGACCGTGACCCCGGCCATCTCATCCATGGTGAACGATGTGGGAAGAGGAATCGCATCCGGCGGCTGCTTCATGGCATAGATGTGGTAGCCGGTCTGAATCCCCACCTTCACCCGAAGTTGAACCGTCGAACCAGGAGCCGCTCGATCAGGCACAAAGGACGCCTTGATGTTCGTACGGCTCCTTGGCTGCCCCCATCCGGCGGTTGCCAGCAAGAGCCCAAGAACAAAGACAAGGAGGGAAGTCCCCCAGATTTTTCGAAAAGTCATGCACGCATCTCCGGCAAGACGTCAGGCCTGCTTGGATTTGAGATCGGTCAGAAGTCTGAATCCAACTCCGACCTGGAATTGGACAATTCTAGCCCGCCTCCTTCACGAAGGTCGACGGAAATTGCCCGGGCCAGGACCATTTGTGAGCAAAGGAGCGATTCCTCACCCAGGGAGGAGATCAAAGAACTCAAAAAAGTTATACGATCAAGGACCTCTCACAGCTCCTGATTCCCCTCATTCTACTTGGAGTGGGCCGTCTCGGAAGTTTTGAGCCCCACCACAACCCCCCTGGAATCAGGAAGGTCGACCGATATTGCCCCGCCGAAAGGACGTCCAGATGAACATCTTCCAGCACATGGAAACTGCCGGACACGAGCAACTGATTTTCAATCACGACCCGGAAACCGGCTTGAAAGCAATCATCGCCCTTCACAACACCCGCCAGGGGCCTGCCCTGGGCGGATGTCGACAAAAACCGTACGAAAGCGAAGAAGAAGCGGTCCTGGATGTGTTGCAGCTTTCCCGGGCCATGACCCGCAAATTCGTCTCGGTGAACCTCCCATTTGGAGGAGGAAAAGCGGTCATTCTCGATCTGGGACACGAGGGCCGGGCAGCCGGATTTCGCAGTTTGGGGCGAATGATCGCGACCTTGAACGGACGGTATGGCACGGGAGAAGACGTGGGGAGCACCCCGGAAGATATGGTCTCGATCCGGGAGGAGACAGATCACGTCTTCGGTCTTCCGGAGAATCTGGGAGGAGCCGGGAACCCGGGTCCTGCGACAGCTGCCGGGGTTCTTGGATCCCTCTCTGCCTGCCTTCACGAGATCTTCGGATCGGAAGATCTCCGGGGACGGTCGATTGCGGTTCAGGGGCTGGGAGAAGTTGGATTCTGCCTCGCCGTAGAGGCCAGGAGAAGAGGAGCCGTCGTCCTGGGTGCGGACCTTTCCTCCCGTCGAACAGCAATGGCAAAAGCCGAAGGGATCGAGATCGTCTCTCCCGATCGAGTCCACGAGGCCGGGTGCGATATCTACAGTCCGTGCGCCCTTTCCGGGGGACTGTCTGAATCAACGATTCCTCGGATCCGAGCCAGGATCATCGTCGGCTCGGCAAACAACCAGCTAAAGACACCGGGAGATGGGGAGGCGCTTGCAAGGAGGGAAATCCTCTGGGTTCCGGATTTCATCGCCTCTTCCGGGGCCGCGATCTTCCTCTCGACAAAAATCCCGAACGACCGGTCAGGAACCCTGGATCTCATCGAGGGGATCATCCGTGAAAACACAAGAGAGGTCCTTCGCCTTGCCCGAGAACAAGGGATCTCGCCCTCCGAGGCAGGAATCCAGCTCACAGACAAGAGGCTGAAGAAATCCTGCAAGGACCGGCCGATTCACGTTGGAACCGGTTCCATCGACCTTCCTCCGCTTGCACCGCTTCGGGCCGAAAAAACCAAGGAAGGTTGAGATTCATTTGCTCGCCCCAAAATCATGGGATAGAGTTCTTTACCACTACTGCCCCCGTTTTCCGCCCCGATCACCCTGTGCCCACATCTCACGACTGAACCCATGCCTGCCACATCAAAGCTACGACAGAAGAAGCAAGGAATCACTCCCTTTCGGCGCCTGCTCATGAGCGTCTTGATCGGTCTTGCGATCGCTTTCGGGATTCGATGGATCCCTGGGTTGATGGCCCCCGGCGCCGGGATGAGTACCAGCGAACTCCTCGAAAAAACTCGCCAGGAATGTCTCTTCCACTTCTCAACCGAGGGAAAACTCCCTTCGAGCCTCGCTGTCCTATCCGGTTCAGATGGAAATCCACCCCTCGATCCTTGGGGGAACCCACTCGAGCTGGAAGTCCTCGGCCCTTTGTCATGCCGTGTTCGGAGCGTTGGACTGGATGGACTTCCGGATTCTGACGCCCAGGGGGACGATACCTGGATCGATTTCGACATGGCAAGCCTTGCCCGCGAGGTAACAAATCGAGAGCTAAAAACCCTGAACCGGGCAATCGAGGTCTACAACCGATCCATCGTGCCAAACGATGGACCCCTTCCGTCGAGCTACACGGACGTGTTGGTTTCGCTCTCGCTCTGTGGACTCATCGACAATCGACACGGCAAATACAACACGGACGGCTGGGGACGCGCCTACCAGGTAGCTGGCGCTCCGTTCCACAAGGTCAGGAGCCTGGGCGCTCAACCCGATCCGCCCACCGAGGCTTCCGCTTCTCAAAAAACGCCGACATC
>JAJDCM010000045.1 GCA_029260825.1 Planctomycetota bacterium
GAAAACGGGCGAATGCGGGGGACCGGATGCGATTGTTTGTAACCTGGGCGCAACACGCCCGGCGGAGTTCGGAGCTCGGAAAGCGGTTCGGGGCCCGGCCCGTCTTCGTTTATCCCCGAAGAAGCCGAGGGGTCACGTCGACTTTGCACCGGTATGTTCAGTCGAGCATCCTGACTTTCCGTCTCTTTCGCCAGGAACGTCCTTCGCTGATCTTCGTCCTGAACCAGCCGATCTTTCTCGTTCTGATTGCCTATCTTTACAGCCAGATCCGGGGTTGTCCCTATGTGATCGATCACCACTCCGGGGCGTTTAATTACAAACGCAACCGGTGGTCAGTGCCTCTTCTTCGCATGTTGTGTCGACATGCAGCCCTTTCTTTTGTGACGAACGAACATCACCTGAAGATCGTCCAGGAGTGGGGGGCATCCGCCACGATCATCGCCGACGTTCCCTTTGAGTTTTCTCCGTCGATGACCCGGTCGGCCCGATTGACCCAGATCCGCATCGATGAGCAAGTTCCGTCGGTGGTGATGGTCAGCACGTTCTCGCGGGACGAACCGCTGCATGAAGTTCTGGAGGCGGCGCGAACTCTTCCTGGAATCCACTTCTACATCACCGGGAGTCTGAGCAGGGCGGACCGATCCCTCGTGGTTCGAGCGCCTCTCAATGTGACGTTCACGAACTTTCTTCCGGATGATGAGTACATTGCCCTCCTTCTCGCGTCCAAGGCCGTTCTGGCTCTGACAACACGGGACCACACTCTTCAACGAGGAGCCTACGAAGCATTGTCGTTGGGGCGACCGGTGATCACCTCGGATTGGCCCTTGCTTCGCGAAGTCTTTTCCCGGGGGGCAACTTACACCCGAAACACACCCAAAGAAATCGCCGAAGCCGTCAACTCCACCCTCAAACGGGAGGACGATCTGGTGCGAGAGGCGCTTCTTCTCCGGGCAGAGCGACGGCATTCCTTTGCTCGACTGGTCGAGGACCTCGAGCCCGAATTGCGATCCTTCGAAGGAGTGAAGATCGGAGCCCTTAGTTGAAGCAAGTCGTTCAGCGGTATCGGGACGGACAGGTTGAGCTACTCGAAGTTCCACCCCCCGTGTTACGTCGCGGGCAGGTTCTTGTGCGAACCCTTCGGTCTGCGGTGAGTGTTGGCACCGAACGAACCTCTCTTGAGCTGGGAAGGATGAGCCTTCTTCAGAAGGCCCGGAGCCGACCGGACCAGGTGGCCAAGGTGCTGTCCACGGTCAAGCAAAGGGGGGTGCGAGAAACGGTTCGAGTGGTGCGTGATCGGCTTCAGGCACCCTCTCCTCTCGGTTACAGTTCCTGTGGCCGAATTCTTGAAGTCGGTCCCGAGGTCGGAGGGTTTTCTCGGGGCGACCTCGTCGCCTGTGGAGGAGTTGGTTACGCGAACCATGCGGAAGTGATTTCCGTCCCCATGCGTTTGCTGGCACCGGTACCCGACGGAGTTACTCCGGACGAGGCGGCGTTTACAACCATTGGAGCGATTGCGGTCTGGGGAGCGCGTCGGGCGGGGGCCGGGCTCGGAGACGTGGTGGTGGTGGTGGGGTTGGGGCTGGTAGGTCTTCTTACGGTGCAGGTTCTTCGAGCGTCGGGAGCTCGGGTGGTGGGAGTGGATCTCGATCCCGCCAAGGTCGAGCTTGGACGATCCATGGGCGCCGAGGCGGCGGTGATGACCGGGGCCGAAGCGAAGGCCGCCCTCTCGCATCTCGGAGCCGGGGCGGGGGCCGATTCGGTAGTGGTGGCGGCGGGGTCGTCTGACGCGGGTCCGGTGGAGCTTGCCGGTGAAATCCTTCGAGATCGAGGACGAGTGGTCATTCTCGGCCAGACCCGGGTGGACCTACCCTGGAAAGTCTACTATCGAAAAGAGGCGGAAGTCTTCTTCTCTCGATCCTACGGACCGGGACGCTATGATCCACAATACGAGGAAAAGGGAGTCGATTACCCGGCGGCATACGTGCGCTGGACCGAGCAAAGGAACATGCAGGAGTTTCTGCGTCTCGTTTCGACCCGGGATGTGCTGCTCCAGCCCCTCCTCACTCACCGTTTTTCGCTGAACGAGGCGGAAAAAGCGTATGGCGATCTCCTTTCTCCCGCAGATGGTCCGGTGCTCGGGGTCTTGTTCACGTATGAGAGTGAAGGGGAGTTCGAGCAGCGGGAAGGACCGATTCGATCTGACTCCGCAGGAGTGGCGACCGGGAACTCTTCTTCTCCTTTGCACGAGCTCGGTGTCGGGCTGATCGGAGCAGGAAACTTTGCAAGGTCGATGCTTGTTCCATTTCTTCGGAGTGCTCCCGAGGTCACGTTGCGAGGGGTTGCGACCAAGACAGGCCTCACGGCCCGGGACGTTGCTTTGCGGCAGAGCTTTGAGTTTTGCACTTCCTCCGCGGAAGAAGTGATCTCCGATCCCAAGACGGCTGCGGTCATCATCTCCACGCGCCACGATCTTCATGCCGCACTGGTGGAAGATGGAGTCCGGGCGGGGAAATTGGTTTTTGTCGAGAAGCCGCTCTGTCTCACCGAAGATGAACTCGAATCTCTTCTCTCGGTCGTTGCCCGGGAAAATGGAAAAGTCACCGTCGGGTTCAATCGGCGTTTCTCTCCCCTCGTTACGGAACTCAAACGCCGTCTTCTTCCCGGAGTCAAGAGTCTTCATTATTCGATCAATGCGGGGGCTCTCCCCGAGGATAGCTGGTATCGAGATCCGGGAGAGGGGGGCGGACGGGTGGTCGGCGAGATCTGTCACTTCCTCGATCTTGTTTGTTTTCTGTCGGATGAGCGACCGGTCCGGATTTACGGGGAAGCTGCGGGGAGGCCGGGCGAGGTCTCCGAGAGTGTGATGATCAACTTATCCCTTTCGGGGGGAAGTGCGGCAACCATCCACTACACTTCACTGGGGAGTTCCGCCTACAAAAAGGAGCGGGTGGAGGTTTTTGGCGGCGGCGAGGCGTTTTGTCTCGAGAACTTCCAGCGCCTGGTCTATACCCGGGAGGGACGGACGCGAACGGTCACCAAAGGGCGAGGAGATAAGGGGCATCGCGGCGAGATGATGGCGTTCGTCCGCTCGGCTCTTCTTGGCAAGGAGGCGATCCCGTTTTCGGATGCGGTCGATGCAACTCGGGCGACTTTTTCCCTCATGAAATCGATTCGTGATCGACGACCGATCGAAATCTCCGACCGAATGATCTCTCCGGCTGAACCCACCCGTTTTGCCGATGGAAAAGATGCGAAGGGGCTCCTCCTTGAGGGCAACGGACAGAGCTTGTCGGGGGGGAATCCATGAAAGGCCGGCCAGGCTGGATGGTGCGCCGACTGCTTGCGATGTCACCCAGAGAGGTGCTTCATCGGAGTGGGCGCGCTTGCTCGGATCAACTCTGGCGTCATCGGTCCAGGCGTGGGAGGGCTTGGGTGGGAACGGGGGAGGTTTCTCAATCCATCCCAAGCCCGGACGAGCTGGCCTTTTTCGACGAGGGGGAGAAGTCAACTCTCTGTCTTCTCGGTCCCCTTTCCCTGCCGGAATCCGGGATGTTGGCTCGCCGGCTTTTTCCGGATGAATCGTCCGCACTTCTCGGGGACGCGGAACGCATCGTGAGGGGCGATCTTCCTCTCTTTCGTCGGTTCGGCTGGCAAACCGGTCAACCCACCGATTATCAGCGAGATCCTGTATCCGGCGAAACCTGGCCGGATTGCTTTTACGGCGATGTTCCCTACCGCAACCCGGAGCCAAGGGGGGATGTTCGAATCTCCTGGGAGCTGAACCGCCTCCATCACCTCTCCCGACTTTCAGCGGCTTGCCGGGTCAGTGGGGACCGCGGGTTGGGTCAACATGTCGTGGACGAATTCTTGCGGTTCATCGGCTCAACCACTCCACTTCGCGGGGTCGCTTTCGCCAGCCCCCTGGAAGCGGCGGTTCGGGGAATCTCGGTTCTTCTTTCTTTTGCCGGTATCCGGGGAACGATTTGTCTTCCGACCGCGGTTAAAAGCGAGCTCTTACAGTTGACTCGTTCTCACGCCTACTTCGTCGAAAAGCGGATGGCCCTTCATTCATCTCGAAACAATCACACCATCGGAGAAGCTTCCTTTCTTGTGCTGGCCGGGCTTTTGTTTCCGGAGCTCCCGGAGGCATCCAGGTGGCGTGACCAGGGATTTTCTCGTTTAGCTCGAGAGATCCTGGAGCAGATTCACCCGGATGGCGTGTTGAAAGAACAAGCAACCGGTTATGCGATGTTCGTGCTTGAGCTCGTTTCTCTACCCCTTCTGGCCTGGACGCGATCCGGGCGCAATGTTTCACAAGACCTCCGGTCTCGTCTGCGGTCCGTCGCGGAATTCGTGGTTCATATCACGGACTCCCGGGGAAACCTTCCTTCCATCGGAGATGGAGATGATGGTCGGGGTTTTGATCTTTCCGGCAGTCCACTTCCAACGCTCTCCACCCTCCGAGTTGCTTTGTGGGCATCAGGAACTTCACCCCAAAGGCTTGGCATCTTTGGAGAAGACCTCGCGTCCTGGTTGCTCACATCCGACGTCTCCTTTCTGGAAGAGGAAAAGACATCGGAGAGGGACAGAGGGCCCTCCCGTCCTGGCTCCCGTTTGTTTGAGTCGGGAGGGGTTGCGGTTCTTCGGGCGAGGCTTGGGGGCGGTTCTCATGAAGCCGAAGAAAAAGCGAGCGATTCATCGGAGATCGTCTGCGTGATGCGTTGTGGCCCGTTTGGTCTTCCTCCTCTCTATGGGCATGCGCATGCGGATCAGCTGTCCATCACGGTCTCTGTCGGTGGAAGACCTCTTCTGGTTGATCCCGGTACTTATCTCTACCATGGAGGTGGTGATTATCGGGATTACTTCCGGTCAACCCGGGCCCACAGCACGGTCTGTATTGATGGTCTTGATCAAGCCTGTATCGAGGGGGCGTTTCTGTGGTCGTCTCCATCTACCGGCAGGATCGAGTCTCACTTTCTGGGGAAAGAGACCCTCTCCGTGCGAGGAAGTCATGACGGATATGACCGACTTGCCGATCCGGTTCGTCATGTTCGAGAGGTTCGATTGAGTCCAAACGAAACGACGCTTCTTGTCGTCGACGAAATCGTGGCTGAGGCCGAGCACGAGGTTGAAATCGGATTTCAGTTCGCTCCCGGCATCCAGGTCGAGTCGCTCGGGGAGAATCGTTTCGGGGTCGAGTTCGGGGAGGACAAAAGCGCCACCCTGATTCTTCCTGACGAACTGGAGGCGAAGGTCAGGGTGGGCGAGACATCTCCTCTCTCTGGCTGGGTATCCCCCGCGTTCGGAAGCATCCTTCCCGCTGCCCGAATTTCCGGAAAGACAGTCATATGCGGCGGGGCGAGATTTGTTTCCGAGCTTGTGTTCGAGTCCCGGGAAACAACCGACAACTCCGGGCTGATGACCAGGAAAGGAGTTCTCCAGTGAGAATCAGCGTTTTCGGTCTTGGTTACGTTGGAACGGTGAGCGCCGCTTGCTTGACCGAGCTAGGGCACTCGGTCATCGGCGTCGATATCAGCGAACCCAAGGTGGCCATGATGGGAGAGGGGAAGTCTCCCGTCCTGGAAAAAGGCCTTGGCGAGATGATCTCGAAGGGGGTGAGAGATGGCCGTCTTCAGGCGACAACCGACGCCAGGCGTGCTGTCTTCGAATCAGATCTTTCTTTGATCTGTGTTGGAACTCCATCGGCGGAAAACGGTTCCCTCAGTACCCAGGCGATCGAGGGGGTGATGGGGGAAGTGGGGAGTGCTCTTGGTGAGAAGGAAGGGCGGCATACCATCGTCCTTCGAAGCACGGTTCTTCCCGGCACGTGTCGCTCTCTGGTTCTTCCTCTTTTGTGTGAGTCCTCCGGTCTTCCCCACACCGGGTTCGGTCTTGGATACAACCCGGAGTTTCTTCGGGAAGGAAGTTCGGTCGATGACTTCTTTCATCCTCCCAAGACCGTGATCGGATCCCTCTCGGAAGAAGATGGGATGTTGATCCAGGGATTGTATACGACCCTACCGGGCCCGGTCTTTCCCACGTCGATCGAAGTGGCGGAGATGATCAAGTACGTGGACAATCCTTTTCACGCCTTGAAAGTCGCTTTTGCCAACGAGATCGGAGCTCTTTGTCGCTCGCTTTCCGTGGATGCCCATGAGGTCATCGATATCTTTCTCAAGGACGAAAAGCTCAACATATCTCCCGCCTATCTGAGACCTGGATTTGCGTTCGGAGGATCGTGTCTTCCCAAGGATCTGAGAGCACTTCTCTACTGTGCAAAAACACGAGATGTGGATCTCCCCTTGCTTTCTTCGGTTCTTTCGAGCAACGAGCTTCATCTCCAGCGCGGTCTTGCCATGGTGTTGAAAACGGGCGCAAAGAGGATCGGGCTGGTGGGGCTCAGTTTCAAGAGCGGAACCGATGATCTTCGGGAGAGCCCTTATGTTCGGCTTGCAGAGGCGCTCATCGGCAAGGGAAAGAACCTTCGCATTCTGGATTCTCATGTCTCTCTTGCTCGTCTGACGGGGGCGAATCGACGTTACATTGAATCCGAAATCCCCCACATCGCAGAACTCCTTGTGGACTCTTTGGGCGAGCTTACGGAATTTGCCGAGGTTGTCGTGTTGACCCGAGATGGCGAACGAGAACGAAAGCTTCTTTCGGAGCTAGGAAAGAATCAGATCGCCATCGATCTTGCGGGAATCCGCGGGGGCGGGGCTCTTTGTGGAGGACGTTATCTTGGGATCACCGAACCCGATTCGCTCACAGGAGTTGATGAAACAAAAGTCGGCTTCAAGCCCCTCGAGCCATCCCGAGCATCGGCGGGAATCGCTCTTGAATAGACCAGGAGCCCGGATTCTGATCTTCATCGAAGACGGAACCTATATTCTGGACCATCGGGTGCGCCGTGAGGCTGGCACTCTTCAGGGAGCCGGCTATCAGGTGTCAGTCATCTGTCCCCGCTACGAAGGCGAGCGTCGCTGGGAGACGGTCGAAGGAGTCCATGTCTATCGCTACTGGAAGCCGGGAATCGGGGAGGGCTTCGTGGGGCACGTTCTCGAGTATGTGGCGTCTCTTTTCTTCGGGGGGATGCTCTCCCTGTGGGTGGCGATGCGACACGGCTTCGATGTCTTGCAGCTTTGCAACCCTCCGGATTTTCTGTTTCCGATCGGAATGATGCACAAGCTTTTCGGAAAGAAAGTGATTTTTGACCATCACGATCTTTGCCCTGAGCTCTACGAATCAAGATTCGGAGGAAAGAATGCCCTGATGCGTCGCGTCCTTCTGTTTTGCGAGAGACGCACTCTTCGACATGCCCATCACGTGTTGACGACCAACGAGTCCTATCGTCGAATCGCCATGGAGCGTGCGGGGATTTCCGGTCTGGATGTCACGGTTGTCCGGAACGGACCGAGCCTTGCCCGTTTTGATCGGAACCGGGTCACTCCGGCATCGAAGAAAGAGGGGCGGGTTCGAGTTGGATACGTCGGCAACATGAATCCTCAGGATGGAGTCGACCTTGTTCTTGAAGTCTCACGAATTCTGGCTGACGACGGGTGTGATTCGATCGAATTCATTTGTGTGGGCGGAGGAGACTCCCTTCCTTCTCTTCGAGAGCAAGTGGATCGATATGGTCTTGCGGATCGAGTGACCTTTACCGGGCGAATCTCCGACGAGGAGCTGCTGTCGGTCTTGACTTCGTGCGATCTGGGTATTCAGCCGGATCCGAAGAATCCACTCAATGACGTCTCCACCATGAACAAGGTCATGGAGTACATGGCTCTCTCACTTCCGGTGGTGGCATTTGATCTGGTGGAGACCCGGGTCTCCTGTGGGGATGCCGCTCTCTACGCGAATCCAGGAGACCTTCAGGACCTGGCGCGAAAGATTCGGACTCTCGCCGAGAATCCCGAGACCCGTAAGACTCTGGGCCGAATCGGGCGGGAGAGGATTACCGAAAGGCTTGCCTGGAAATATTCCGAACCCCACCTTCTTTCGGCCTACGAGAACGTGCTTGCCAGGGGCGAGGAGTCCCCGGCTCTGCTCGCGAGAGAGGCGGACATCTAGGTTGAGCGAGGGACGAGCAATTCTTCGAGCTTCCACGCTGGTTGCTGCCGGTGCTGGAGTGGGCGTGCTCGTTGGGCTTGTCCGGGAGATCCTTCTTGGTGATCGGTTCGGAACGGGCATGGAGCTGGATGCCTATCTGATCGCCATCTTTCTCCCTGGTTTCTTGGCCAATGGAATCGCGGCTGCGGTGGCATCCGCCTTTCTTCCGGTTTTCACCCAGGAGAGGGAAGCTCAAGGAGAAGCGGCAGCGGTTGCCCTTCTCTCTCGAGCGTTGACGACGATCTGTGTTCTCGTCCTGGGAGCCTCCATTCTCTTTTTTGTTCTGGCTCCCTTGATCGTGGCCAGTCTGGCTCCCGGAGTGGCCTCCAAGACTTTCGACCTTTCCGTGTCCCTACTTCGGGTCACGCTGGTAGGCGGTTTTTTCTGGACGATCTCCGGCTTCTTGCGAGCCGTACTCCAGGCGGAACGACGCTTTCTCGTCCTCGGATTGAGCAACTGCGTGACGGGAGGTACGGTCGTTCTGAGCTTGACCCTGCTTACCACATCAATGGGTATTTATGCGGTGGCCGTGGGGATGGTCATTGGCCATCTCGTCGTGCTATTTCTCGAGTGTTTTACGGTTCGTGGTTTGCTTCGAAGGCTTCGGCCCGAGATTTCCTTTCGGGATCCGGCGGTGCGTCGAGTGTTGCATCTTGCCGCGCCGCTGATGGTGGGGATGACCATCGCACAGGTGCGACTTGCCGTCGATCGGGTGTTTGGTTCCCAGCTTGAGGAGGGAACCATTTCCGCCTTTCACTATGCCAGGCGTCTTGAGGGGTTATCCCACCTTGTTCTTGGGGCCTCGGTGACAGCAGCGCTTTACCCGTTCATGTCCTCCTCGGTAGCGAAGGGAGATTTCGCCGGGTTTCGGCGAACCATCGAAAATGGAATGGGGGGATTGGTCGCCCTACTCGCACCTCTTGTCGTGATGTTCGTGTTCTTTGGACGCCCCCTCGTCAAGGTTCTTCTGGAGAGGGGGGAGTTCGGTTCCTCGAGTACGGAGCTTACTGCGACCATTCTTTTTTTTCTTGCTTTTGGCACGATTCCCTTCGTTTTGAATAACGTGCTGAGCCACGGGTTTTATGCTCACAAGAGTGGAAACCTTCCCACCCTCATCGGTGTGATGGGGCTTCTGATCAATGTTGGATTGTGTTTCCTACTCTTTCGTCCCCTCGGCGCAGCCGGGCTGGCCATTGCCGCCTCGGCCCATGGAATCGTGAGCTGTGGATTGCGACTTTATTTTTTGAGGCGTTTCTACGGAGTCTCCCGAGGAACGGGTTTTCTGACCATGTCTTTTCGGGCGCTTCTTGCCGCCTCGATTGCTGGAGCTGTCGCTCTCTTCTCCGTGTCCTTTCTGGGGGGATTGGGTGATGGGTTCGGGCAGGCGTTCCTCGAGGTCGGAGTCGGGGGGACGGTGACGGCTGTTCTTTATCTTGTTCTTGGACATCTCTTCGCCGTTGCGTGGATCCGAGAGCCGATCAGGCGTGTGAGGGAGAGGTTTGCAGCTGGCGGATTGACCCGGCCCAGGGCGGCCAAGGAGTCATTGGGGGGTGACCTTTGATGAGGAGCCTGTTGACAAGGAAAACCGACTCATCCCTTCTTGCGGGCATAAAACGTGACGCTTCGCGCAAAGGGCGACCAGGCGGAACAACCCACCAGTCCGGTGAGCAGCGAAGACACATGCAGCCGCTTCGCCGTCCGGGCGAGGCTGGCGGCGACGGTGATGGCGCGAGTCGGCTCGGGTTCCACTTCCTCTCGTTTTGGGGCGGTTTCGAACAGCAGTCGATGCCCGTAGGAGACGTCGTACTCCAACTTCTTCAAGAAGCGTCCGAGATTGAAGGTGTGCACGAGAGCAAGTTCCTGGTCGAAGTATTCCCCGCCGAGACCGAGCCAGCGGATGTAGCGGCCAACGAGCCCCTTTGGAAGAAGGGCAAACGCGGGGGTCCAGGGGATGTGAAAATGGGGCTCCTTCCAGGTAGCGAGATAGTTCGGAGTGGAGATGAGGAGAAGACCCGAGGGCGCAAGAACCCGGTGAGCTTCGGCAAGCGCTTCCTTCCAGCGAGGGATGTGTTCCACCACCATCCAGAGACTGACGATCTGGAACTGTTCGTCGGCAAAGGGCAGAGCTTCGCCGCGTTGCGTGATGTAGCGGTCGTCCCCGTGATCTGGAATCGTCTCTTGAAGGCGATTGCGGGCAAAGGAGATCTCTCCTTCCGCCATGTCGACCCCCCGGGCGTCAAGTCCCAGACCGAGGCTGGCAAGTACGAATGTGCCGAATCCGCACCCGATGTCGAGGAGGGCTGGAGATTCTCGTCCGGGGAAATGTTGTTTGGCGAGCCAGTGGGTGCGGCGTGCCCGCAAGAGAGCGATGGGAGCTTCAACTTTCGATCGGAAGGTCTCATCCACGAAAGTGGGCTTGAACCGGAGGCCGTGCACTCGTCGTGCCTTTGCTTCGAGGAGCGTGCGAGCCTGCACCTCAAGCTCATGAGTACAGCTCCAGTTGATCGCGTGTGTCGTCATGCCAATCGCCTCCCCGTTTGGCGGGCCTGCTTGTCCCTGAATTCTAAGATCCAGTCCTCCTGGGTGCAAGG
>JAJDCM010000046.1 GCA_029260825.1 Planctomycetota bacterium
TCCAGACGGTTGGGACCAACTTCCAAGGTTGCGAAAGAGGTGCGCCATGACCACGAACTTCAATGAACTCATGGGCCAAGCAGGGAAGCACCGGTTTTGGGGCTGGATGGTATTCGTCCTGCTCCTGGCGCCTCTCCTATCGAGTCTTGCTGGATGCGAGGGATCTCGGGGCAACCAGGGGCCGCCGGGAGAGCCGGGTTCGGAGCCGGTTGTCCTCGGTGACGGTCTCAACATGGAGATCGAGGATGCAACGATCGGAGGAGATCTTCGGCTGGTGGTGGAGTACTTGCTTTCGGACGACGAGGGGAATCCGGTTGACGTTCTAGATCTCGATGGCGCCCCTCGATTCGGGTTTGCCCGGATCGATACGGACGCCATGACGAGTCGCACCCGCTATCAGAGCTACGTCGTTATTACCGCACAGGGACAGGACTATGTTCTGAACGGGATGTCTCGAACGCCGGCGCTGATGAGTGCGACCCAGGCGGCCACGGACTCGGGTGGCACGACTGAAATGGTCGAGCCGGGGAGGTTTCGTTACACGTTTGCGACTGCTGTCCCCCCGGATTACGATCCAGCGACCACCCACACCGTGGCAGCGTTCGCCAGCCGGGAAGATCGGTCGTTCATTGCCAACTCCGACCTCGATTTCGTTCCCTCGGGGGAGCCAATGACCCTGACAAGGGACATCGTGTCCACGACCTCTTGTAATCAATGTCACAACACCCTGTCCGTGCACGGCGGTGTTCGCCGGGAGGTCGCTCTCTGTCAGGTGTGCCACACCGATCAGACGATCGACCCGGAATCTGGCTTCTCGCTTGATTTCGTTGACATGATCCACCGGATCCATCGGGGAGAGGAGCTTTCCCGGCAGCCGTACTTCGTCGTTGGTTTCCGGCAATCGGTTCACGACTACTCGGAGGTCGGTTTTCCTCAGGATCTCCGAAATTGCGCGACTTGCCACCAAGGAGGAACGGAGTCCGATTTCTGGAAGACGAACCCGTCAAGAACCGGGTGTGGCTCGTGTCACGATGAGGTGAACTTCGAGACCGGAGACAACCACGCTGGAATCAGCCAGGCCGACGATCGGGGATGTGTCAACTGTCACCCGGCGGAGGAGGGAGCTTCTTTTGACCTCAGCGTGACCGGAGTGCACACCAATCCCTACAAGAGTGCTTCGAATCCGGAGCTCACCCTTGCAATTGTTGATGTCCAGAACATGGTCGCTGCGGGTCAGCCTTCGATTCGATTCACAATCAGCGACACGTCCGGTCCGGTTGACATCGATACTCTGGACCGGGTGGCGATCGTGTTCGCCGGCCCCACGACCGACTATACCCAGCTCATCAGCACCGACAATCGTTTCACGATTCAGGGCTTTGGAGCCAACGGCACCCTGGTTGCGAACGGTATTGGAGACTACACCTACGAGCCGGACGGGTACACGATTCCCATGGATGCAATGGAGACCTGGAGCGTAGGCATGGAAGCTCGAACCCGGGACATCGTCGTGCGAGGTGAGACCGTCGTGTTTGGCGCGAACAATCCGGTCGTTCATGTGGATCTTACTTCCGGAGTCCTGGGCCAGGGAAATCCCCGGGCGCGACGAACTGTCGTCTCGATGGATAACTGCAACCAGTGCCACAACGACCTTCGAGAGCACGGGGAACTGAGGACGGAACTCGGTTACTGTTTCATGTGTCACAACCCCTGGGGCACCGACGAGGAGCGTCGTCCGGGTCTTGATCCGATGGCGAATCCACCGGAGACCATCGACTTCAAGGTCCTCATTCACAAGATCCACCGGGGTGAGGATCTCGACAATCCCTACACGGTCTTCGGGTTTGGTGGAACTCCTCACGACTACACCGACGTTTTGTTCCCGGGGGACCTCCGTGATTGCGCGAGCTGTCACGTGAACGATAGCCATCTTCTCCCGGGACCGAAGGGGCTTGCCGCCACGGTGTTCAACATCGCGGGAGTGACCGTTCCCAAGGATCATTCGATCTTGACTCCGACGACGGCAGCTTGCACGAGCTGTCACGATGGAGATCCCGTTGCCACCCATGCTGAACTCAATGCCATCGTGGATGACGAGTTCAACTTCGCGGAATCCTGCACGGTTTGCCACGGAGAGGGATCTAGCGAGGCGGTCAGCGACGTTCATAAGCGCTGAATAGAAGTCGCCCACCGCTTGGAGCGATGGGCGACTGGAATCAAGCGGCCTTGAGGAATGCTAATCCACGACGTGGATCTCGATGCCATTGGTGACGGAAAAGCGTCGCCCGCTGGTGTCACTCAGATCCTTGACGATTCCCTGGACGAAAAGGTAATCGCCTGCTGAGAACCGTCCCGCGGGAATCGTCATCACGATGCCGGGCGCCGAGGCTCCTGTCGCTTCGGGCGTGGAGCACAGGACTGCGGCGCAGAACCCGTTGAAGTTCTTGGCCGCGTACTCGGGGCAATCGTTGCAACTTGCCAGGAGCGGGTTCATGCACAGACTGCCGACATCGAACGGAAGAGCTCTTGACGAACTGGCGGAGGGCCGGTCGAGCCACATCCAGATTGCGTAGGTCGGATTAGAAGGGCCGTCCGGAGATGGATGCAGGGTCACGTTGAGAACGTCGTCGTCGTCGTGTTGGCGAATTCGGGGCGGGCCGCTTCCCGGGCTTCCGTTCACGAAAAGGACGTTTCGCGGAGGTCCACCGTTGTCAACGCTCACGTTTCCCTTGCGGCAGTTGGTGTCGATGATCTGGAGCACGGTGCTGGTGGAGACGGGAGATTGTGCGCCGTAGGCATCTTGTGCCCGCACGGTCACGTTGTAGGTGCCTTCGCCGTCGGTGCCGTAGACAAAGAATGTTTGTGCGATTTCACCACTTGGGATCGGGCCCACGGTGCTGGATCGACCATCTCCGTCCAAGAAGGTGTAGGTGAGGTCGTCGCCTTCCGGATCGGTGGTCACGGCGGTGAAGATGAAGAAGGCCGCCGTGTCGAATTCCCGGGTCGGACCCGAGGGGGCCGCAGGTTGAGCGGGTGGTTGGTTGAGTTGAACGTCTGCTTCCAGATCATAGAGGTTGCAGTTCCCGGATTGGAGGGAGACATTGGAGTAGACGTCGACGTTCGAAAGAGACGTGTTCCGGTGTGAGACGGTTTCGTTGTCGGTGATGCTGGTGGAGCTATCCGACAGGTTTCCTCCACAGGCATCCCAGAGGGTCATGTCGATGTCCCCGGCGGAGTGCTGGAAACGAGCCTCGAGGTCGAGTTGCGCACCCGCGGGAAGGCCGATGCGATACCAGTCTTGGTCGCCTAGTGATGAGAGAAGGTTTGGGGTGTTTCCGGAGCCGATTCCCGCCGCGGTGGAGCACGTGTCGTTGTTCTCGAAGCCATCGTCGGCCTCGCACGGCGTCTCGGAGATGGTCATGTCATAGCCGTTGCAGTCGCCGGTCGACAACGGATAGACGTAGACCCGAATGAAGGCGGAGATCGCCTGTCCCGTTGTGTTCACGACCTCGACCGACTCGGCGTTGGTTGTAGAGAAGGACCCATCGACTTCGGTTCCACCGCACTGAGTGAACAGCTGCATGTCCACGTCGGCGTTTGAATGGGTGAAGCTCGTACCGATGACGGTGCGGGTATACGCGGGGACGGACACTTCCCACCAATCATCATCACTTTTATCCACGATGAGATTGGTGGTGCTTCCCGTCGGTCGAAGTAGGGCCGTGCCGCAGGTATCGTTGTTCTCGAATGCGTCGTCAAATCCGCAAGGTGTGAGAGTGTAGTTGAATGTGTACGTGTTTAATGTGTCGTTGAAGAGATAGGTTTTGATGTAGTAGGATACGCTGATGTCCGAGTTGTTGTTGATGAACATTCCCTCGTCATCGGTGGTCGTCGTGGAGGCCGCGATCGGATTGGTGCAGGAGCTACTGTCGTAGGCCTCGAAATCGATGTCTCCGTTGTTGTGAATGAACGAGAGACTGAGGGTGGCTTTGTTGTAGGGGGGAACAACGATCCTGTAGTAATCGGTGTCGTTTAACTTGACCGTGGCTTCTCGGGATCCGGTTCCGATGAAGAGGGCGGAGGCGCACGTGTCGTTGTCTTCGTAGATGTCGTCGCTCCATCCGTTCGTCATCCAGCTCTGGACGAGCGGATAGCTGTTCGACCATTTTCCGTACCAGTAGTTTGTTTGGTCGGAACACGTCCCCGGACCGCAACAGAGCTGACCGATGAACCCGTTCTTGAAGAGGCCGGATCCTGAAGAGCCTGGTTTGGCCGTCCCTTGGCTCCAGTCGACGATGGTGTAGTTCGAGTTGGATCCCGAGACGTCACCGAAGCAGATGCGTTGCCAGCTACCTCCCGGGTGATGAATCCCCGTGACATCGTCCCCGATCGACGGGGCGGCGGTCGTCCATCCCGACCAGAAAAGACTCCTGGGGACGGTGCCGTTGACCAGGAGCATCGTGAAATCGTTGGAGCTCTGGGTCGACAAGAGGTCCGACGTGAGCGAATGGGGAACGGCGTTGATCGCCGGTGGCGTGCCGTTGCAGCTCGGTGTCCAGTACATCCAGGCGACGTCGAGAGAATCGGCCTCCGGTTGGGTCGAGATACAGTGGTTCGCTGTCACGAAGAAGGGAGCGAAGTCCCCGCTTTCATTGGCGAGGATGGTGCCGGTACAGGTGAATCCGCCTCCACCGCTGACATAGAACATGCGCCCGGTGGCCTTGCGCACGAGGTCGAACTCGCTGTAGCAGGACGAGTCAAGGTCGCAGTTCCCGCGAAGATCTGGCTCCGTTTCAGCATCGTCGGATTGAGTATCGTCGGAGTTCCCTTCGATGGAGCGATAGCCATACTGGACTCGATCGATTGTGAACGGAAGTTTCGGAAGTACGTGGGGGAGTTCGATTGCTTTTGGCGCGTGGTACTCGACGACGAGGGTGTCGCCGCCAAGGACATGGGACCAGAACTCCCCGGACCCGAGGACTCCCTGCCCTTGATACGGACCGAAAACGTATTCCGGCTCCAGGGGGTTGTAGATGACCACGTTCCCGTCACCTGGGAGGTCGAAGTTCTCGAAGTGGAGACGCAGGTTTTCTGCGCCGGGAGCGACGATCTCCAGGGACCAAAAGTGACCTCCCTGTCCATCCGGGATCCACGTGCCCGATTCGGTTGGATCATGGTTGGTGGTGACCGCGACGCTGATACGATGAGTGAGGTCGCCATCTTCCGCCAGGAGCTCGTCTTCGGCGAGGAGGGCTTCCCTGTTGGGAGGCGTGATGAAGATCTCCTTCGACGGCTCCGGTCGGAGTCCAAAGAGCTCATGGCTCGGTGCGGTGAGCCGGGGCTTGGGGTCGTGATCGGGGGCCGTCAACGTGGCACCCTCGAGTTCGATCACCGGCTCGGGGAGCTCGATTTGCTCCTGAGACCATGCCGGTCCTGAGAGCAGGACGACCGTCGCGCAAACCGCGGCTTTCCAGGAGATCCATCTGGACCCTCCCCGTACCATGAGTTGTCTGGGTTGCATGTTCCTTCTCCGTTGCTGTCGGTTGTTACCAGAATCAGTGGACGTCGATTGATCCCAGCGCACGAGAAGGGCCTCGCATTACAGAGATACCTGATTTTTTTCTGCAACAGGGGATCTGAAGCCACCGGCCGTAGGCGTGGAAATCACCTGGCCGTTTCTGTGCGGGTCAGTGGTTTTCGGGCAAATCGGTTCTTGACAGCTCGCACACGACAAGGGAGGAAAATCGACCTCTTCTCAAGAATCCGCGTTAGAATGCTTGGATCGGTAGTGATCGCCGAGCATTCGAGGGAGGTGGAATACTTTCCCGACCCATGGCGAACACCCGGCAAACGAGAGTTGACGATCGAATACACATCTTGCCCGATGACATGGACGGAGCTTCAATGACTCGACGGATTTTCTTTTGCCTGCGGGTGTTTATTTCCATTCTCATGCTGAGTGGGTGGTTTTCCCTGGACCAGGTAAGTGCGGCGACCTTCGTCGTGACAAACACAGACGACTCTGGTCCCGGATCGTTGCGTCAAGCAATCATTGATGCCAACGGTGATCCTACGCCGCCTCGATTGGTCGATGCCAGCGGAGTCAGTGGGACGATTGTCCTTGCAAGCGATCTGACGCCAATCACGGCTGCCATGTCCATTTTTGGGCCGAACTCTCTCGATCTCATCGTCGACGGTGCCGGGAGTTTCCGTCCCCTTACCGTCAACGCACCGGGGGTTGTCTTCGGCCTTGTGATTCAAAATGGCCTTGCGGTGAACGGAGGAGGTGTGAGCGCTACAAGCTCCCTACTGCTCGCTTACTGCTGGATCCGAGGGAACGTCGCTTCGGGTACCGGGGGCGGGGTTTTTCTCGATTCGAATATTGACGACTGCACTTTCATCAATTGTATCGTATCTGGAAACACGGCAACCTCGGGAAACGGAGGCGGCTTCCATGCGATGGGTCAAGGACTCGCCGGGTTCTTTAACTCGACTATTGTCGGGAACAGCGCTTCAGAAGCTGGTGGCGGTGTCGCCTTTGACGCAGCCATGCTCACCTCCCGAGGGGATCCGGCCTATACATTCGCGAACACGATCGTCGCGCTGAACACGGCCCCCATCGACCCTGACATTTCCACCCGGAATGGGCGATCTTTCACCAGTTCCGGAGGGAATCTGATCGGGAATAACTCGGGGATCGACATCGGGTTCGCCATCGCCGGGGCGCCGAATGTCGACGGAGATTTCGTCGGTACGGGAGCGTCACCCATTGACCCTGATTTCCTTGTTGACGTCCCGGCCGTGCCGAGTATCGCGGGCGATTTGCGGGTGGCGTTCGGCTCGATTGCCATCGACAACGGCTTGGACGCGAATGCGGATCCGAATCTTAACGATCCTAATTTCTTCGTTGATTATGATGTCCGACCCAGAAGATTCTCCACCGTGGATATCGGGGCTTTCGAGTTCGGTTCGACGGATTGTCGTCTTGGAAACGTCAATGCGCTGGGCGCAGGCGGGATCATGGATGTGCTTTTTGTGAACGGATCGGCGGGAACCGGATTCGATCGTCGGATCACCGTGAACCGAAACGCGCCCCTTCAAATTTCCATGGCCGCCCCCTTATCCCCTGTATCCGCACCCTTTGTGGCTTACGCGTATGCGGGTGACGCAATCGTTGACCTGGAGCGCGTTCTTCCCTCTGGAGTGGGAACCTTCTGTATGCCCAATCCGATTACTGACCCGGCCGCACCTCCTCTCCTCGCCCCCCTGGAGATCTGGAACAACCTGGGATTCCCGGGCCAGGTGGGAGCAGCAACACGGGCGTCGCTGGCTGCTCCGTCGATTCTTGTTGATCTTCCTGCGGGCCCTGGACGTGGCTTGACGGTGTTTATTCAAGCCCTGATCCGGGACGACAATTCTCCGAACGGACAGATCGCCGTGACAAACAGTGTCACCATCGTTTTTCCGTAGTTTCCAATCCATCCAGAAAAATATGGCTCCACAGGGATGGGAGAAGGCCGGCGAACCAAAGTCCGCCGGCCTTGCCGACTCATCGTCATTTTGAAAAAATGATTCCTATTGAATCTCTACGGTTACGGCGTTGGATGTACTCAGAAGGAGACCGTTGTTTGCTCCGTTGTCGCGAAGAATCGCCTGGAGCGTAAAGAGCCCCCGTCTTCCAACTCCCTGGTTCCGGTTAATGGTCCAGGGTGCGGAGGCGGGACCCTGCCGTTGGATTTGACCGGAACAAAGGGATGAAGATAGCCCACCTCGAAAACATCGGAACGGTTGAGGTTGGGACGAAGGAGAAATCGGGATCGGGTTCACAAGGCATCCGATCATTCCTCCCCCTCCTTGAAGACTGAAGGGATCAACCGGCGAACCTGCCCAGGCAAAGAACGCGTAGGGTGCTCTGGATGGACCAAACGGGCTGTTCTGAAGGGAAATCGAAATCGGGCTGCCAGCAGGAAGGGAAACCACCCGGGCTTCATTTCCAGACGAGCCGTTCACAAACAAAACATCCTGTGGTGGACCGAATCCGGTCCCTACAGTACCGTCGGGGCAAGTGCTCGCGTTGGGACAGGGAGGCATGGCGCTATTCACCGTGACTCCCCCCCCGACACACGCTTCGGCCGGACTGCCGTCATCAAAAAAACCGGTTACCACGAAGAGATTCTCGGCGCACGATCCATCCGCACAACCCGTGTAGGCCCGGGTTTCCACCTCGACAGTGAACGACGACTGAGGGGGAATGGTTACGTTTGTGGAGATCGGCCCTTGAGTGTGCCCGCTGGGGTTCGGAGGCAACTCAAGAATTCCCTCGGGTCCCAGATCAGAGACGAAGCAGATCGGGAAATCATCTCCGGAGTTGGGGTCGGAAATCGAAAAGTTACTCGGGACTCCAATGTTCTTTTCACCTGGGGAAGGCATTCTCGCGTTTTGACGAGTCGAAGCGGTGACACCCAGTGTAACCGAGTGGTTCGGATCATTGTTCGTAATGAGGTATTTCTGGGTTGCCTGGGCTCCTGGGCCACAATCCAAGAGAGGAGACGAGAGGGTCTCGAGTCCAAGCCGCGGAGTAAATGTTCCGGGAAGAGTTTCCACGAGGGAGAAACGAGTGTCACCGGTTGCTATGTAGACCTGGGCCGGATTTGAGCTGTCGCTGGAAAAAAACACTTCAGCCTCGGCGATGATGTCATAAATTCCGTTTGCGAGAGGAGGAAGGGTCACCGGGACCGAAAGGTTGTCGATCACGCATCCAGAACCGCGCGGAGGAATCGAGACGAATCCCGAGGCCACAGGAGTTCCTCCGTTGAGCACCGTGACGCGCAAAGACCCGCCGGCGACTATCGCGAGGTTTGGACAAACCGAGCCGGGAGCCGCTTCCGTTTTTGTCGTCAATGTGACCGGTACGGCCAAGAAAGTCGCTGCGTTTGGGTTCGGGACTGCAAAACTCACCCCCTTTGTCAAAGAGACAGATTTTTGACAGTCGACGGGGGGGCGATGGGCATTACAGGCTTTTGAAGCATCCCCAAGAAAACCCCCCAGAATCATCACTCCGATCGATCCCCAGATCATTCCACGAGAACACAAGTCCTTCACATGTACCATGATTTCAATCCTCCTTTTTTGGTGTTCATTGCTTTTTTGGATTCCATGACACCGCCGTGCCCGACTTCAATCCGTGTTTTTGCTATCGTGTGGCGCCTCACCGACTCCTATCTGGCAGAGGTCCCCGGAACGGCCGGAATAATTTGGTAAAATCTGTGGCGGGGCCGGGAGTAGAACTATGAATCCAATCGACATCAGTCCCGAAAAAGGTTCCTCCAGCTCTCCTTCTCTTCAGGCCCTGACGGAACTGGCCTTGGAGGGTAGTGAGGAGGCGTTTGAGTCCCTTCATCGTCGCCTGTACCAGGGGATTCAGAGGTACTTCATCAAACGAGGTCATGCCAGCGAGGCAGAGCTGCTCTGTCAGGAGGTTTGGATCGATGTCTGGACCGCTCTCGAAGAAAGGAGGTATCAACCTCACCGCAGGGCTCTGGATGCGTTCTCATTCGGAGTGGCGCGAACGGTCCTTCGAAATCACCGACGACAGAGGTTCCGAAGCTCGCACAAACTCTCGTTTCTCGATGGAAAAAAGCTGGAGGACTTCGTCGACTCCAGGGAAGAACAGTCGACCACCGAGTCCGATCTCGGATCTCTCGAAGATCTTCGGTGGTGTTTGAAGACTGCGCTCGACGAAGCCGAAAGGGACCTCCTCAAGCGACTCCTTTACGAAGAGGTTTCCGAGCGAACCCTCGCTCAGGAAAGCGGAACGCCGCGAAGCACGGTCAATGACCGCAAGACGAAGTCATTTCGTAAGCTCAGAAACTGCCTCAAAGGCAAGAAGACGAATGACAGATTCTCGGCGACCAAGTCGACTGATCCGGGGAAGAACCGATGACAGACGAAAACACCAGTCTAGAAAAACAACTTCGAGATGTGTTTGAAATCGAAGGTCTCGATCAACCCGACGCCGAGGATCCAAGAACGGAGAATTGCCTTCCCATCCGTCGAATCCAGTCGATCTCCTTCGAAGCTCTGGCATCGGTCGAGGAAGAAGGGCATCTCTCTTCCTGCAAGCTGTGTCAGGATCGACGAGAGGCGTTCCGGCAGCGTCATCAAAAAAGTGTCGTCGATGACGTTCAGGTCCGCCGCAGCCGCAATTTCCGATCCTCGTTCATTCTCCGATGGAGTCTGACGGTGGCTGTCGCGGCAACTGTCATTCTGGCCGTTACTTTGAGCTTGATCAGCCCTGTTATTGACCTTGGGCTGGACGCCGATTGTGCTGGTTCGGAAACCGCACTTTTTTCCACCTCGAGAGGAACGAACCCGGGTTCTCCGGAGTTTTGGATTGGCGTCCGTCTCAAGGAGCCAGCCTGGATCGTGGTCGTTGCCGAGCTCGAAGAAGGACAAAACAATTTTCTTCAGCTCGGTCTCTCAGAAAGCAGCACTTCGATCAGGTTCGAGGATTCAGAGATGGAGATGTCGTTTGGACCGTACAAACTCACTCATCCACCCCGGATCAAAACCATCTTGGTTCTCGCTTCGAAGAATTCGCCCGATCTAGAGCGTCTTCGGCGAGTAGTTCGGGAGGAATCCAGCTCTGGAGAACGTCTTTCGTTCCGGCTTGAGCAACGTCTGAATCCTGAGTTTCAGATCCGGGAGATCAAGGTGCCAAGGGCTCGGCCGTAGCCGACGGACACACTGAACTCGAATCGCCTCTCGCTCTCCCGCTAATCCGGATTCCCGAGAAGAATGAAGGGAGCCCAAAAGCGAGGATGGGAGAAATCAAAGCGATTCTCGAGACGGCGAGTGCGAGGGTTCCTTCCCGGCGTCAGGGAGCCATTCCGTGTCTGGAATGCAACGTCGGCCAAGTCCCTTTGATTTTCTTTTGCCGATCGTCGTTTGAGCCAGAGCTTCGCCTCCTGGAGCGCCATCGCTTTTGGAAGCCCTTTTCCATGCGGATAGCTTCTTCCTCCGACCGTTCGGGTTCCGGCAAAGTACCCAAAGAGGTTCTCGTAGAATCGAACCATCAAGAGAGCAGTAGCACCATCGTCAACTTGCCAAAGGCAGGCGACGACGGTGGGGGAGCCGGCATAGAAAAACCCCCAGGGCAATGCCATGGCGCTGTCACCCACTTCAACATCAACTTTCGTTTCGCATCCCGAGAGAACGACAAGGTCACACGACTCCAGAACGCCTCCCCATTGACGCAAGAGTCTCTCCAGAGACAAGCGGGCTTGAGGCTCGGAGGTTCCTTCTTGAGGATCTGACAGAAACAATGCGGCTTCCTCAGGACGACGAGCGGATCCAGCTTTGCCGTGAGTTGCTATGTGCAAGACGCGTACGCCACGAACTCGGGCCTCGATGTTTGAGAGAGTCACTTCTTCCTCAACAAGGATGTCGGTCAGGAGCCCTGATTTCCGACAGATGTCAGCAATGCGATCAACCTCGACTCGTGTGCCGGGGAGGTGCTCCTTGAAGACGGGATCGCCAACAAGCATGACTCGTGGCTGTTCCCCATCTTGAGAGCTGGATAAATCCTTCTGAGCTAGATCAGCTCCGAGTAGGGCGGATCCTGAAGTCACATAGCTAATCCCGGGCCCTTCATCGAAAAACGGGAACACCTCAAAGGGCGCAATCTGCAACGGTGCATCCGGAGAGATCATGATTCGATCGGCTTTTCGGAGCCGAGGCCGAATGGATGGAGGAATCAAGAGGTTGAAGAGCCTCGTTTGTAGCTTGTGGTCTACCTGGGAGTCAGCGTTGCGGAGGGATTCCGCCCAGTTCAGCCAGTCCCTCGTAAAGCTCCTGAGGTTCTCTTTCCCATCCACAAGGATTCTTCCTACAGGATTCCCTTGCCCCTCGGCTGGAATTAGATGAAGAATCAGAGCTTCGGAAGACCATGTGTACGAAACGAGAACATCGTTCTTTGGGATGGCTCTTCGAATTGTATTCAGGTCGATTGGTTTCGCATCTGGCATCACTCGATAAAGAGCTTTATTGACCTCTCGAGTTGCCTCGCGGAGACGAAGCTCGGAACGCCGAACTGTTTTGATTTGTCGGCGTGTCTCCGGTGAATCCGGGCCTCGAAGGCGGAGGACTGCTTCGAGTGCACAATCCTCCTCAAATCGCTGGCTTCTTGCTTTGCTCTCGGCGGCGATCCTCTCCCGGATGTTCGGGGAGTCCTTTCCGAAGTCAGGTAGATATTGAGAATCCGCACGGGCCAGAAGATCCAGGAAGGCTCTTCCCTTGCTCCTTTCTGATGCCAGCACTGCTCCCTCAATCTGTCCAGTTCGCGTCAAGACATCGGCGAGGGACGCGGCAGTTCGTCGAAATTCAAGACGGTTGGAAAGCTTCGCTCTCTCCCACTCCAATCCAGCGGTACTGGTTCGGTGAACTTCATGAATCTCCGTCGCTTCCCGATAGGCCTGTTCTGCCTCCTCCCATTGCTCTACTTGATAGAGTGAATCTCCCAGTTTGGAAAGAACAACCGCGATGTCCGGGTGAAGGCCTCCCAGGAACTCGCGGTTGATTGCGAGGGCTTCACGAAAACTTTTCGCTGCCTCATCTGTCTTCCCGCGAGCCATTTGGTTTGCCCCGAGATTCACGAGGCTGTTCGCTACTTGCAGGCTATGGCTTTCATTGCTACGGAGCCGCAGCGACTCTACCAGAAGCCGTTCCGCCTCCTCTAATTTGTCTTGACCCTGGCTCAACTCACCCAGGTTGTTCAAGATGCGGGCTTTCAACAGATCAAAGTCCTGAGGAAGTCGATGAAGGATTGCTAGTGCCTCTTCATAGGTCTTCCGCGCTTCTGCTGGCCTTTGTTGTTCGGCGATGGAAGCGGCGAGATTGTTGAGGCTATTGACGACGAAAGGGTGATCGCCAAAGATCTCTTTTTGGATGTTCACCGCTCTTCGCGCAGCGACCTCCGCCTCCTCGGGTCGTCCTTGCTTCGAATGTAGTACTGCCAAGTTGTTGAGGCTACTGGCGATTTCAGGGTGGGTCCCCGAATAGATTTGTTTGAGTCCTTTCAGCACATTGCGGTGCATCTCCTCCGCTTCTCGATAGCGTCCTCGGGATTCTAGAATTGCGGCAAGGTTGTTCATGCACTTGAGAACGACTGGATGTTCTTGCGGCACCAGTTCGAGGTAGAGTTTCAGTGCAAGCCGGTTTCTCTTCTCCGCTTCTTCGTATTTGCCCTGGTTTTGCAGCGCAACGGCGAGGTTCCCCATGTTTTCGGCATAGGCGGAACCCTGCGTCAGGCTGAGCTCGGTAAGCATGTCGATCGCCTGCTGATGTATTTTTGCTGCTTCCTCAAACTTTTCTCGACTCCTGAGAACCGTTCCCAGGAAACTCAAACTGTGGGCCAGGTTTCCATTCTGCTGGCCTTGGATTTCGCTCCACAAGGTAACCGCTTGGCGCGCTACTGTCTCGGCTTCCTTCAGCTTGCTTTGCCTCAGGAGGAAAAGGGAGAGATTGCTCAAGCCCACGGCAAAGTCCGGGCTGCGCCTCGCTTCCAAGGTTTCGCGAACAGATAGCTCCTCCCTCTGAGTCCGCTCGGCCTGGATCGAATCTGCCTTCATGTCGAACAGGCGAACCAGGTCACGAAGGACCTCGGCGAAAAGGGGATGGGTACCAGGGGAGGATCGTCGAAATTCCAATGCCTGCTTCAGCAGTGTCTCCGCTCGATCAAGGATCTCTTGACGGTTCGGGGGGCTTTTGCCCGCCACGGAGTTGAGAAGGACTTTTGCGTATTGGACCCGTATCGTCCCCTGAGTGAGAAGATCTGGAGTCGACTGCTCGGAAAGTGACTGAAGCTTCGTCTTGAAGATAGACAACCCGGAAGAGAGTCGAGGGTCCGATAACACTAGCTGATCCGTTGCAGGATGAAGACGGAGCTGGAAGGGTCCTGGAACTCCGAATCGAGAAGCGACCTCGATACGGTACGCCCGTCCGACGGTCAGGTCTCGCAAGACAATCCGCGGGAAGATTCCCCAAAGACTCTGAAAGTCTTCCCCCATGATTTCATGGGTCGGATCTCTGACGACTACATGCAGCTCGATCGAATCGGATGTGGCCTCGACCACGAAGTTGCCCGGTGTCTGTGGTCGAAAGAGAAATGTTTTCCCGCGGGAAGGAAGGACCTCCAGGCCGTAAAACTCAAGGTATTCTGTGGAGACGATCGAGTCCGTCGGTTCGATCCGACGTTCCATCGTCTGGCCGGCCTCAATCGCAATCGGGTCGACTGCATCGGAAAGGAAAACGGAAAAGGAAACAAGAAGAGCGTTGATCCACTGCATCTTGGAGCGTCCTCCATTTCTACCTCTGCTGTGGCCCCCGGCCTTTTCGCTTCTCTCCTGGGCGATCCAGACGATTATAGAACCGGACGCGATCACCATCAACCGATTGCTGGTCGGATTTCAGGGTCTTCTCGTGACAGTCGATGCGTGGGAGTGCGCGGAGTCCGAATATCCATGGGCCCGGACCTCATTTCACCACCGTTCGGGATGACCTCTTCCGTCCTTTTTGGCCGGTTACAATCGATGCATGAACGAGATCTGGTCACCGCATGAGAGAACGAGAACGGAATGAGGTAAACTGGCGCGAGTCCAGGAACCATATGGAGGAAAGCCCTTGGCAAATCGCGCTGGAAGTGATCTCCGGGATCTTCTTGCTCTCAAAGATCGGTTCGACGAGGGAGCGGATCGAAAACTCGAGTTGCTCGGCCGGCTCGAGAAATCGAGCCTCCTCAATGTTCGCCAGGTCATGGCGTTTCACGAGATCCTTTGTTACTGGCGCGCCTACCCTGAAAACAAGATCTTGTGGGATACGGTAGAGCGCCTGATTGCCGGCTTTGGAGAGAGGTCGGATGTGCGCCGGCACCGCAAGGGGCTCGAAGATACGGGCGTGGTTGGCGCGACCCTTCAGTTTCAGTTCTACTGGTTGATGGCGATCCGCCTGGTTGCAAGATGGCCGGACCGTCTCTCGATTGTCTGGAAGGACTTCGAGGATGCCCCAAAGCTCCTCGAAATCCTTCATCTTTTGGTTCCCTACTCGGAATCGCCCGGAATTGACAGCGTTGCATTCTCGCCGAGGGAGTGGATCGAGAGACTGAAAGGTCCAGGGGAAACCGATGCCGGGTTCTTGATCCGACGCTTTGCGGCCATGCCCGTTCCCCGTCCTACTCGTGAGTTTCTCTACGAGGCTCTTGATGTGCCGATTCGTCTTGCATCCGGTCCGGACACTCCTGCTCGATCTCGAGAGCGCTGGGACCCATCTCCCATCGTTTATCAAACGAAACCGCTCAGTCGCTCACGCCCCTCTCTCCGCCAGGTTGCTCGGAGCACGAAGCTACGCATCCGAGCCCTCTCTCCTCGAGATGGACGCAAGATGATCGATCTTGCAAACGACGTGATGGTGTCCCGTCACCGAGATCTGCTGGTCTTTCTTCACGGGGATGAGAAGGATGTGCGGATGATCGAGTTTGACGACGGGCTTCAGTTTGCCTGCATCGGAGCGAAACCGGAGCGACGGCTCATGCTAGAAGCGGTCTATGGCTTCTTGACCCTGAAGAATGGAGTCCCCATCGGCTACGTTCTTAACAGCGCTCTCTTTGGCTCCTGCGAGCTTGCCTACAACGTCTTTGACACGTTCCGCGGCGCGGAGGCGGCGAGGATTTACGGAAGGTTCATTGCCACCGTCCACCGTCTCTTTGGCGCGGATTCCTTTACCATCGATCCCTATCAGCTCGGGCACAACAACCGGGAAGGACAGAAATCCGGAGCCTGGTGGTTTTACTACAAGCTCGGGTTCCGATCCCGGAATCCGGAGGTGCGCGCTCTCGTGCGGGAAGAGCTCCGGAGGATCAAGGCCGATCGCTCGTACCGGACGAGCCCGGCTCGGATTCATCGACTCGCCGCCGACAACATGTTTCTTTCTCTGGGCCGTCCCCGGGATCAAGTGCTCGGTCGAGTGTCTCTGGGTGAAATCGGTTTGCGGATCAGTCAGTATCTGGCGAATCGATTCGGCGCGGATCGGGAGGCCGGCCTTGCAAAGTGCAAGAACGAGGTAGCAAAGCTGCTTGGAGTCCGAGACCTCGGTCGATTGTCGCCCGGTGAACGCATTGCATGGGAGCGATGGAGTCCACTCGTTTTATCGATTCCAGATGTTGAGCGCTGGAGTCGCCCGGAACGGAAAGCCCTGGCCGATGTAATCCGGGCCAAGGGAGGGCGACGGGAGTCAGAGTTCGTCTTGCTATTCGATCGACACCGGAAGTTAAATCGCGCCGTTTCGGAACTCGCGCGTGAGGAAGACTAGCCCGGCGGATTGCTGGAAAAAGGCCGTCGCCGATTTGCTTCGGGAAGATCAGGCCCGTCCAAGGCCTGCACGGAACCAAGGACGAGCCGCCCCGATCTCAGTCGTGGCGGCTCGAGCTACCCCTGGATGCGGCTACGGCCGTTTGCTAAGATCCGGTGACTCGGCGAATCTATTCCTCTATGTCAAGGATAGGGTCATGAAAGTCCATTTGTTGCTCATCATAATAATACTCCCTTTCTTCCTTCCGGCTTGTGTCCTCCAACCTGAAGTCATCGACGGTTCCGACGAGACGAACGCTCTGCTCGAAACAGACCGGGCCTGGGCTGCAGCCGCTAAAGCTGGGGATGTGGACAAGGTTGCCAGTTTTTGGGCTGAGGATGCAACCAACTACTTCCCTGGTGCTCCAGTGGCACGAGGCAAGAAGGCGATCGTAGAGCTCGTAAAGAAGAATCGATCCAAGCCCGGATTCTCTCTCTCTTGGGAGCCGCGAGAAGCCATCGTCGCCGAATCAGGAGAGCTCGGTTACACATCGGGGCCATTCTCACTAAGCGTACTCGGTCCGGAGGGGGTCCCGATCGCTCGGACAGGTCACTACGTCTGCATCTGGAAAAGGCATGCCGACGGATCGTGGAAATGCTCTTTGGAGAGCACCATCTTCGAAGCGAACACTCGATAGCCCCCCATTGGGACCGCCCGATTGGCCATGCTATTCGATTTCGGTCTGGCTTTGTGAGGGCGCTCGAGGGTCATCCCTCGTCGGCATGAACCTGAATCTCACCCGGAAAGACGGCGGTTTTCGATCACTGAACATCGAGAGTCACTGAGTTCGAGATGGAGAAACCGATCGCAGCCCGAGAAGCATCATCCCGCACGATTCCCTGGAAGGTCGCGGTGAACGGAAGAGTGCGGCCCTGACTCCAGAAAATACGTGAGGGCGCCGGACTCGAAGGGAAGTCAGCAACCCCGGCGGTTCCTCGAAGCTGGGTCCAGACCCGGAACGGGGTTCCGCCCGCGAACGTGGGTGCGAAGCTCATCAAGCCCAGATCGTTACTGAGAGCCGTCGCCGAGACGTTACTCGGGGCCCCGAGAAACGCATAAAGAACGAATCTTGATCCAGCCCTGGTTTGGGGAGCGAGCATCTGGAGGTTGAACTGGGTTCCGAGCGGCACGTGAACAACTCGATTCTGGTCACCCGCAGAATCGTTGAGAAGCAGGATGTTCTCGCGATCTCCTCGACGGATATTGATATTACCAAAGCGAGACGCCATGCCAGGCTCGACATAGGTATGGGCCCCAACTGCCGTCCGAGTGCCATTCGAGTTCGTAACAGTCACATCTACAGTTCCCGTTCCGGGAGGGGTGCGTACTGCAACCCGGCCCCCGATGACCTCTACGATCGTCGCCGGTTGACCACCGAAGGATACGGTGGTGTCCGCGATGTCCGTGAAGCCGCATCCGAACAGGTTCACATGAGTGTCCCCTCCTTCGGATCCAAGAGAGGGAAGAACATCGACAAGACCCAGATCCGTCTGACAGATCCACTCCTTTTCCTCCATGAGGTGACCGAAGTGCGGGGGGGCAACATCGGCCAAGGGATTGCCATGGCCATCCACCGTCCATCCTTTCGCATCCGTAAGGAAACGGAAGGATCGCCGATAGATCAACCGGGCTCGGATATGCAGCTCTCCACCGCCCGCCGGAACTTGGAAAGTATAATTGGTGCTATCTGAATCAAGAGCATGGATTCGATTGTCAAACTGGAGCCCGGTGGCATCGGTGAAGAACGTAGGACCTTGCAGATCCTTGTTGTGGTTGACCTTTGCATAGAACTTTCCGGGAAGCCCTGCGTAGTATCCCTGAGCGGGATCGCCGATTCCTCCCAGGTCATGAATCACTTGAGTCCCCTGAGAGACGAGCGGCAATTGATCACTTTCTCTCCAGGCTTCCAGGAGCAGGATCATGTTGCGGATCGTGACTCCAGTGGGTACGTGATGTCCTGTGCGAGTATTCGTGATCGTCACGTCGACCTCGAGAGAACTGCCCACCCGTTCCCCCACAAGATGCAGGTCAACAGCATTCTCGAGATACTCGGGAGTGGTGCCCTCGATGCGATGGGAACGAATCGTCTCCGGGTTTCTGTTCAGGGAAAGCACGGGAGATACCTGGGAGGCACCGAAGGCGGGCATGTGGCATTCCACACACTCCGCATAGTGTGTTGAACTCGGATCGCCATAAGGGCTCGCCAACCACTCCAGGTAGGTAGGCTCCGAGATCACACCGTTTGGCTCTTCGAAGTCTCCGTCACCATCCGGATCGTTCTTGTCCTGATGACATGCCGCACACACTTCTGATGCGAGTTGGGGTTGATAGGATGACCGCATCAAGGTATCGGCGCGAAAGTCCGTGTCACCGAGAACTCCGTATTGAACCTGGTGAAACTGAGGTCCTTGGGGTCGTGTCACCGTAACCGATCCCGGATAGATACCCGGGAAATTGGGCCGGGAGATGTCAATGTCGGCGATCTTGTGACACACCTCGCAGGAAATCCCGTGGAGAGAGCCAGCCGACAGATCGTTGATGTCTTCGAGTGCGGTGTGAGGCGTGTTGATCCAGGGCTCGGGCTGATGACATGAAGCGCACTCGGACTCCGGGTTTTTGGTCGCATGGATGGAGTCACGGGTGTAGACAAACCCACCCATGCCGCCCGGAGTTCCAGTGCCGTTGAAGATGTCATACATCCAGAGATTTCCGCCAGCCTTGGCCATGGGAGAACCATTCCACTGGGAGTACTGATCCGGATGACATCCTTGGCATGCGGCGGGAACCTGGAACGTGTAGTTCGGATCATCTGTTTGAGGAACTGACTCCAGCCGGATCTCGATTTCGTTACCACGTCCACCAGGATTCACCGACTCGTTGAAATAGCCCTTTTTTGCGGCTACGACGACCGGGTCCTGTCCTTGTGTATTCAGCTCGAAGTTGCCATTCGCATCGGTAACCGTCCTGAAGGCGGTGGCCTGCTGGGATACCAACGCGCCTTCGATCGGAGCATTCGTCAGGTCGTCACGAACGACACCCGTGACCTGAGCCTTCGCAGAGCTACAGAGGAGACATCCAAGAACGATCCAGCCAACTAGCTTGCGTGTGTGCATGGAGTGTTTCTTTCTTTCGGGACCCATTTTCGAATCAGAGGGCGCGAGACCCGGATTAAATCTCTATCAGGAGAGTGGATGTGCATAATTGACGTGGGTCAAGTCCGTACGATCTCTCCGGCAGGGCAGGGCAGGGAGCTCCCGCTCAAAGAGCAAACGGGACGTGGCGGGGTGCTCCTTTTGCGGGGGCCTGTTGAGAAAAGCCAACCGCAATAAAGGCACACGACTGTTCTGGGATCCACAGTGTCCATCGAGTAACCTGTGTCCCAACCGCGCGACCGAACGGACTAGTTGTCGATGTAACCGAGCTCCCGAAGCTCCTTCTTCATCTCTTCGGTGACTTCG